>JAEOSY010000082.1 GCA_016840125.1 Candidatus Helarchaeota archaeon
GAGCCTGCCCCATAACTCGAAGTATACCCCGTGATATAGCTGTTATTATACCCATCAACGGCGAGGTGGTGCATCGACGGCGAGCTGATCATTGATACCTTGATCGAGTTGCTGCGGCAGGATCAGCGACTCGTCGCCCCCAGCCCAGGACGGTTTCGGTTAGCGGAAAAAAATTTGAAAGATGAGGAAATTGTCTAGAAAAGAATGTTTTAGAAATTCTATTAAACCTTGTATTGACGTCGGTATAGTAGCCAATTCCGGAGGATCAGAGTGAAGTGTCTGAGCTCCAAGCGGGGGATAGCTACCATCTTGTGAGGGGGCTTCAGGAATTGCTCAAATGCCTGACAGTCTTTAGTAGCGTTATCCGATCCTGATGTGTGCTTTTTGAGTTCAATATTCCATGTGATTTTCTCAAGGTACTCATCAAGAAGTGAGATAGTAGTCCTAGCTGGGGGGGATTTTGCATACATAATTGTACTCCCAAGCATGCGTTCCGAGAGTTCCTTTCGTTCATGAAATAGTTGTTGAATATCTAATGCTAGGTCTCGAGGGATTATAACTGATTTGGTCTTGGTCTCAGCTAGAAGTGCTAATAATCTGAATACTACTGCCTCTACTCGGTCTAAACTTGTCTGCCGCTTGTTATTCATGTGCTATCCTTTTCCATAGCTAGGAATAATCTATCAAACTATTGAGGTAGGGAATATGAAGAGAAAAATAGGCTTTTTAGTACACCTCATCACTTCAAAATTCTTCTAATTTTTATTCCCTAATTTTTGAATAATTCATAGAAAGCAAAGGATTTAAATGTTAAGGGATAACTTTATACAATCAAAAGTGATATTACTATCACTTTTATAATATTTGCCATCCTTTTAGCACCTTTTTACCATCCTACCGGCATCGAAGCTTTTACCAATATTATGTTACACTATCTCGTCCCAATTCTCTTTCTCGCCGATTGGTTCTTGACTGAAATGCATCGAAAAACCTCTTGGAAATACATATTTGTTTGGTTAGCATATCCCATTTTCTACCTTATATTTACGCTCGTCCGCGGTTATTTTACGGGATCTTACATTTATCCCTTCTTGAATCTGAACACGCTTGGTACTAACTTGTTTGTTATTTTTTGTTTTTTTCTCGCTGGAGTTTTTATTGGGTTTGGAGGCCTTTTTGTTCTCAGTAACTGGCTGCTTTATAGACAGCTAGAAAAACGAGAAAAATAAATACCCAAATCGATTAATTCTATTTGTGGTATGTAGGGAGGTCCCCCTAATTGTGGCGAAGAGAAATTGAAAAAATGAAAATGAGAGAGGAACTTCGCAGATTACAGCGAGAATATGAATTAGTGGTAGGAAAAATTACGCGGAAATTAGAAGCACTTATAGATGCGCCTCTCTCCCATTTTGAAAGTGAAAACCCCAAAATAAAGACAGTAATTTCCTTACTAAAAGATGTTAACATGGAAAATCGACTTCATGCGATCTCGCTTTTGGATGATTTCCCCTATAATATTCAAAAAGCTATCCTTATGGAACTGCTACGGTCTGATATTGAACCTAAAATACGATTGAGCGCAGCAGAAGCGGTAGGTGATTTAGGTGATAAAGCTTTAATCCCTATTTTAAGACGTGCAATGGACGACGACACAGATCCTGAGGTACGAAAAGCCGCCGCTGATGCTATTGAGTTGATTGAAAGCCTTGAAGAGTTATAGAGACACATAAGAAATTATGGATTACCAAAGAGTTCCTTAATTTTGGCTCTGAGGACTTTACCTACGGGTGATAGAGGTAATTTGTTGGTAAAAACGACAGACCTTGGTTTCTTGTAACCCGCAACTTTTCCAACGCACCACTGGATGATTTCCCCCTCAGTAATATCAACGTTTTTACGCGGCACAACCACTGCCCGGACTGTTTCCCCCCAATCCTCATCTGGCACTCCAATTACACAGACATTATCAACCTTAGGGTGGTCTAGGATGACCTCTTCCACCTCTAGTGGGAAGATTTTTTCGCCGCCACTATTAATACACGCTTTTTTTCGTTCAACCGTATAAATCTCGCCATCAGGTCCCCGATACGCTAAATCTCCTGAATGAAACCAGCCATGGTCATCGATTGCTAGCTTTGTTTTCACTTCATCCTTGTAATATCCCTTCATTATTGTGGGTCCCCGATACCATATTTCCCCAATTTCCCCGTCCGGTAAGTCCTTCCCCTCCTCATCGACAATTCGCACCTCGATTCCCGTAAGTGTTTGGCCGACGGATCGATCTTTAACTTTGGTTTCATCCGCGCTCAATTTAATAGAAGTAACTGGAGCCATTTCCGTTTGGCCAAAGGCATCAAGCACCATTGCATTGGGAAAGTGGTGGAGAATCTGCTTCTTATACTTAGCTCGCATTAACGCGGCACCAGTAACTGCAATCTTAATTGAGGATAGATCATATTTATCAATATCCGGATGCTCTAGAAGACGCTTCCACATCGTGGGAACGAGGAAGATAAAAGTAACCCGCTGTTTTTCGATTAATTGTAATACTTCACCGGGTTCAAAGCTTTTTGACTTCGGGAATACAATCGGACTCCCGGAATACAACCATTGAACCATGAATAGCGCATAACTTGCCAAGTGAAAAAGTGGAGGAATAATCAACATCGTCATTTTCTTTTGCCCTTTCGGAGCTTTCATTAATGCTCGGATCATCGCTACCCGGACATCAAAAGCTCCTGAAATTTTAACACCGCCCAGCAAAAAGCGATAAAGTAATTTGGGAAAGAGCTCCAGCCGTCCCCTCATAGTGTATTTAAAAGGAATTAGATTCACGAAATCCCGTATATGGTCCCCGATATGCCCGTATAGCTTGGCATCCCACCGATTCGGCTTACCAGAGAAAAATTTCAGTTTCCCTTCTTTAGTTGCCATCGTAATAGGGGGGAGTCCTGGACCTTTCTTCAGAGGGGCCTCGTATACAAATACTTTATCGCGAAGGGTGGGATCGCTCATAAAATCAAAAATGGATCCGCCGAACATCCCTGCTGCTAACTCGATTTTCCTCTCGAACTCGCTCTTCGCAAAATAATTCTTCTCTACATCCTTTGCTGAAGGTAAAAGTCTCATCAAAAAATTGAATACTGCCTCTTGATTATATTGGATACTATGGTACGACAGCATAACACCTTTACTTCTCCCTGTCGTACCTCCGGTATAGCAGATTAATGCAAGGTCCTCCTCTGATAAGCGTGGTCTGACGTGTAACTCTATATTATAGCTGTCTTCAATCAGACTTTCATAATCTAGGTAGCCATTATGAGAACCATTACCTTGGCATATGAAATATTTTACGTTTGGCGTATTTTTCTGTACTTCTTCAACCACAGGGAGTGCTTCATTTTCAAAAATTAGGCATTTGGCATCACAATTATTTAGAAGATATTCCAATTCATTTGCAACATATCTATAATTCACAGGCACTGGGATTGCTCCAATTCCTTGAATCGCAACATTCGTCTCGACAAAGGCTGGGGTATTATGAAACAGAATTGCGACTTTATCGTCCTTTTTAATCCCTAAGCTCCTTAACCCGTTCCCTATACGATTAACTCTCTCATTTAATTTGTGCCATGTAATTCTATCCTCCCCATAGATGATAGAAACGTGATCCTTCGGGAGATATTTCGCTTTAATCGCAATCGATTCTTTAAAAGGACTAATCCGCATAGATATAACCTTGACCTATTATTCAAAATGCTATATTTGCCATCCTTTAATAATCACATTTGATTATCAAAAATGCAATTTGAGTAACATAAAAAAAAATAAGACTAATATATTTTGGCTTTTCATTTAAGTTTAAATACTATCCATTAAAAATAATAATTAGACTGAAATGAAACGCTTATGTATCCTTTTAATTTTGGGGATGGTCATGGTGTTTGGACTCACCATAAACGGTTGGCGAATAGAAATAATTGGAAAAGACAATTAAATTCCTAAAATACTTTCTTTTGACATACTTCGTACAGGGACGCAATATTTCATTAATTAATCGAGTATGACTCAAATTTCAAACCCCGTTTGGAGTACTTTTAAACTTCGAAGGGATCAGCTTAAACTCCAAAATCCCACCTTTTCGTAGTTTAAACGAACTTTCATAGGTGTGGGGAGGAAATGCGCAAAAGTCGTCCATGGATTTAAATAGAGTGGACGCGTTTACTTCTCTTAAAGTGGTTACTTCATAAAACCAACTGGATCTATCCCCATGCTCACCACCACCATTTTTCGCTTGCACCCCTCGGAAGCCCAGATCGCGAAGCTCAACGAGATCTTCGTGATCTACAATCGGGTGAAGCGAAAGGGATACAAACTTCTCTTTGCGGGGAAGAGGGGAATTCAGCAGAAACTCATGAAAGTCTGTCGTAATAACCCCTATGTCAATACCATTATGATTGAGAATAAAACCAAGTTAAAGCAGCAGAAAACGTGGCTGGAGAAAAACAAGACTCGTCTTAGGCGGAAAATTGAAGTCGTGGCAGGAAAAATTACTGCAATCAAAGAGAAGAACCCGAAGGATCGGAGACTCAAAGGGCTGTATCGCCACTTATCTTCGCTCCAAAGCCGAGTGGCGTCACTGGCACTCAAACCCATCGTCTTTGGCACGAAAAGCTTGTTTCGGGAGCGTATTCGGGGGAAAATTTCTAGGGAGGAATTTCTCATTTGGCGGGACGCGTCGTTTGGCTGCGTGGGAAAGGCGCAGGGTGGGGTGCAGAATAACAATTTGAAGCTCTTGCCCAGCGAGGAATTGCGGATTTCGACCTTCCAGAAAATGAAGGGGAGGATTCCGAAGCGCCTGCATGTGCCGCTCGCGGTGAATCCAACCCAGAGGGCAGCATTCCACGAACTCCTCCAAATGGATAAATACACCGTGGTCGTCAAGCGGAAATTCGTCAAGGGGGAAGTGCGGTATTACGCTCACGTGTCCTATGACACGCCTGAACCCACTACGCGCTTTGAATTTCAGCACGGGACGATTGGGCTGGATTTCAATTACAATTTCATCGTTCTCGTCAATATTGATAAAGAGGGGAAGTTTTTAAGTTATCAGCAAATCCCGTTTCGGAACTTGCACTCCTATCGCAAGGGTCGACGGGACGATTACGCGAGTTTCAAGATGGAGAAAGTTATTAATTATTGTCTGAATAAGAGAAAGGGATTGATTATGGAAGACCTCTCCTTTGACCAGTCCTTTTCCTATAATAAGAAGCGTAATCGGAAAGTTACTCAATTGAAAACTTCGATGCTCCCCCTGCTGGAGCGCAAGTGCGCTCGGCGGGGCATCGCAGTCAAAAAAGTTCACCCTGCATACACTTCAATCATCGGCGAATTGAAGTATTCACGTTCATTTAATTTGTCCAGGCACGTCCTGGCGAGTTATGTGATAGCTCGGAAAGGTTTAGGGTTCACGGAATCACTTCCAGCCTTCTATAAGCGGGTGCTCGCACAAGTCGGGGGCGCTTTAAAACCCCGTTTGAAACCGAGCAGTCCCTACTATCAGTGGGCGCAACTCTACGACCTTTTCAAGCACTGTGGGATAACCTCCTTCAACCCTTCGGAGACTCCTTCCTACAAGCCTGAGGCGATTGTGAAGAAGTTATTGATGCATGGGGCGAACCCGGCGACGGGCACACAGCCGGATAACCTTACGGCTGGTCTACTCGCTTGCGGGTAGATGGATAATTAGCATAGAAATTTATTAGTTTCTATAAATAATTTGAAGGTTTTGGCTTAGACCTCTACAAAGGAACTCCGATGCATGAGAATCTATCACCGACAAAATTGTCAGAAGTATTGAAGCAAAACTATTCATTTTTTAATAAAAATTGGAGTAATGTTTTATTAACATCCTTGTCTTTCTATTCAAAAAAATTAAGATTCGAGTCGTATGATAATACTCTAGGTTCCATAGTTGAACATTATGATTGATAAATCAAAATTAGTAGATACTTTCAACTACTTTAACGTGTGTGGTACTTGTACAGATGAAGAGTGCTGTGCAGATCCCTACTTTATATTCTGTGCCCGTAATGAAATCGAAAAAATCAAGGATTTTATTAAGGATTTTCCCCCAAAATTCCAAAATTTCCTTGATATCGATACGATTACCTATAGTAATAAGCAGTATGAATACTATGGCTTTAAGAAAACAGCTACTAAAAAATGCATTTTCTTAGAAGGTAAGCGGGAGTGCATGATTCATGAAGTGAAGCCCTTACACTGTCGCTGTTGGCCTCTGGTCTGGTCTTGGGAGGGGAAAGAGGTTAATAAGGTATTTATCTATATTGATGAAGATCCCATTTGTCCTCTATCGGAGATCTTGTCAGAAAACAGTAATTGGATCGCGACCATGAAGAAAATAATTATAGTAGAAGTGCAAGCGATGTCAAAGGTTGATCGGTTTGCGTTTGCCTCGCTTGATACAGATGATACATTACGCATGATCGATGTTATCGATCTCCATGACTGAAATCCTAGTTACAATTTATTTTACAATTAAGTACTAAAT
Source organism: Candidatus Helarchaeota archaeon (assembly GCA_016840125.1). The sequence goes on from JAEOSY010000082.1 coordinate 6,572, forward strand.
TACAAATTCGTAAGCAAAAGACATCACCTATGATGGTAATTGTGTATTTCATCCTTTGAACAACTCAAACTAGTTTTTTAAACTAGGATTTTTCACTTCATAAAAAATTTATAATTAATATTGTAAACTCGTAAGGATTATTCAGGATACTTAAATTTCAATATGATAAACTCATTTAATTAAAACATCGATCCCAAATTCAAAGCTAGATCCAAAATCTTCTTCATTTGAATGGACAAAAAACCATTAGCTTTTTATACTCATTCACTGGTAAGCTTTAACAGTAGGTTAGAAAAGATCTACCCACAGTTATATGAGGGAGATATATGGCAAAAGTCAAACAAGTTATCACCAAAACTGCTTTGCGAAGATTGATGAAACATGAAGGGCGTGCCGATATCGTGGCATTAAATGCAGTACTTTCGCTCCAAGAGCATTTAAATGATACTGCCATCGGAATTACGACGAAAGCACTCGCCCTAGCGAAACACGCTAAACGTAAGACAATTACCAAAGCAGACATCAAATTAGCTATTTAGGCTAATTTCAACCCCTTCTTTTTTTTAATCTTTCACCCTTACTGTCTTCAATTTTGTACTTGAAACTATTCTAAGATAGAAAGAGTTTAAATAAATTCGAAATCATGTAATTTTATAAAGAATCCTCTCTGATTGAAAATGAAATTCAACGTGATTCAAATAATCTTAGTTGGCATCTGCGCTGCGATTGTGATTTATTTTACCTATGCGACCATTGACTTAATCGTCACAGGTCAAAATGTTATTGATTTGAAACCTGTAGGAACGGCTACCTTAAATTTTCTTGATTACGGGATGATTCAATTCTATGTGTTTATGGGTGTTATGGCCTTTTTGCTTTACATGCTTGCTGGCGGGAATCAATAATTAAAATAAACTCAAAATAATCAATAGTATCTCTTACGCACCTTTTCTCACGGACTCATAAATTTATACAATACTGATGCTAGTCTCTTTCTAAACTTCTTCCACCCCTGCAGAGATCGTTGTCCCAGCATCTTGATGGAATCCGGTATAAAGTCGGGAAGAAATTCCTTAATTTTCTCTTCGATCATTCGCTCGGTGATTGGAGCAATTGCCGGTGCAAGCACCTTTAGAAGGTTGGGCAAAAATTTCTTGTAACGCGCTGTAGTTGTGATAAAATTTGCGAAATTGTAAGAGTGGCTTTCTCCTACATTGAGTAACGAATAAAAAACATCGTTAACGAGAGGGATTATCCACTTTGCGGCATCCATTGAAAAGGCAATTTCACGAAGAAAGTTATAAATTTCAACCCCTAATTCAAATTCTTCTCCAATGGGCGAATTTTTCCAGTTAGTTTCATATTCTTTTAAAACTGAGGAATCTCCTGAATTAATATAGGATTCACTTACATCCACCGCGATCTTCCCAGAGAGCATTGCGTAATATATCCCTTCCGCCTCTAGCGGGCATGGAAATCCCGCTGCATCCCCTATTAGCAAAACTCCATCAGTCGAATATGTGCGGACTGGGTTTTGTACAAATGTCAAAAGATGCGCTTGGAATTCTCGTGGTTGCCCATCCACGAGATCTATTTGTTGATTGAGGGCAGGGGTATTTAAAAATTTATCTAAATAATATTTCGGGTTTTTATCCCATGCATTAACAAAATGGCCGAGCCCTATATGTGCCCCCGTCCCATGAAAAAACGTATATGCAACCGGGAATGCAGAGCTGAACCAATAGTGTAGTGCATTAGATCCAAACGCACGATCTATTTTTTCGCGTGACGCTTCAAAATCGATGGTTACCATGAGTACTAAATCGTTTTGCGCCCAGCGTTCACGAAGTCCACTCTTCAACGCAACAGTGGATACTACCCCATCCGCACCTAAGACAATCTTTCCAAAATATTGGTTATTATTATCATCAATGACTCCTACAATCTTATTCTTCTCATTCCTAATCAGATCAGTGATCAGGGTTGAGCATTTTAATTCAGCACCCTCATTAACTGCTAAATCTGCAAGATAGGGGTCCAGTTCAGCACGGTAGACGTTCACCGTTAGAAAATCTCTGGCTTCCGAATAATTCGCTGAGGAGGAGGAAGAAAAGCCAAAAAAAGTTTTTTCCTCTAAATTTTCATCAACAAGGTGCGCTGTTGCCATTTTTGAGATTCGAGTCGATTCTAAGCCGAGTTCGGGTTTCAGATATTTGAAATCCCGGAATACTTTTGGAGATAATGCGGTCCCTGAACAATTTTTTTGACCGGGAATTTCGGATCGTTCGAACATTATAGTTTTTAAACCCTTTTCTGCCGCATACTTTGCAGCCGTGGAACCACCGGGTCCCGCGCCAACAATGATAATATCATACTCTGTCATTTTCTTCACACGTTCTTAACGATTAATAGAATATTGTTCTCCCTTTTTAGTTACTCGCTTTTCATCAATCAAATAAATAAGGAGTGCCCGTATCATACGTGACATTGTATAAACTTTCCTCGTATTCTCAATTTCTTTCTTGAAAAAGAGTGAAATTAGCTCATCGAGGGTTTTTGGTCCCGTTTTTAAGAGCTCTAAAACTTTCTTAGGCGCTTTCATAGACATATCTTGCAGCCACTCAATCTTCTCTTTTGGGTTGCGAATGATCTCACCATGAGCCGGAAGGATCATATTTATTTTTTCCTTAAGTTGAATGACTTTTTGCAAACTCTCATAATATTTCTTTCGATTCCCGCTATAATCATAAATAAATGGATTTATCGCCACCCACGGTTCGATCTCCTCACCTATGATAAAGTCTGAGGAAAAATATATTTGATTTTCTTCACAATAGAAGGTAAGTTCCTCCGCAGCATGTCCTGGGGTCTCAAGAACTGTTAAAGTATGATTCCCCAATGAAAGCTTTTCATTATCTCGAATGATTTTTTCAACTTTAATAGTCTTTATAGGTGAAAATTGATCATAATAGAACTCAAATACACCAGGAATGGTTTGAAATTCATTCTTTCCCTCTTGAAAGACTTCCAAAAAAGTTTTTTCAAAATTTCCTAAATAGTGGGCGTTCTTTGGACCTGTTAAAATCTGACAGTTGGGAACTTGTCTGCTAAAATAGCCGAGCGATCGAATGTGTTCCAGATGAAGGTGAGTTACCAAGATGTAATCAATATCTTCGATTCCTTTCCCTATTTTCTTCAATTCCGCGAGAAGGTTTATGGGAACTACTTCTGCATTTGCATCAATCAAACAAGTTTTCTCATCATCAATCAAATAGGTGTTCAGCGGAAAGCGGAACGGCGTCTCGGTTCGGAATTGATAAATATTTTCAACTACTTCCACAAAGACACACCTATCTGTTTCACCTTTTTCATGTAAGATAATTTAATATTCCCTCTCTGTTTAAAACTTTAATTACAGACTTCGTGCAGATGATAAAATGGATATAAAATGGGGTTTGTTTACTCCTCCTCGTGGGTTAAAATGGATCTATCGCACTACTGAACTGGCTGAAAAGCTTGGAAACTATGATTCCGTTTGGATGCCTGACCACCTCGTTGGATGGGGTCGAAATCAAGATGCTTTAAGTGTTTGGCCAATATTAACTGCTTTAGGGCTTCAGACCAAACGGATTAAAGTCGGAACTGGTGTAACTGATCCCCACCGACTTCACCCCAGCGTTATGGCTCACATAGCGATGACCATGGAGCAGGTTCTCGGGGAAAATCGCGTGATGATTGGAATAGGGGCAGGTGAAGCCATGAATCTTGATAGCTATGGATTCGATTGGGAAAAACCAGTTTCACGCCTTGAAGAATTCTTGGAAGTCATTAAATTACTCTGGCGAAAGAGAAAAGTTACCTATGATGGACAATTTTATAAATTAAAACGCGCCTTTATCAGCCCGCGTCCCCAAAATATCCCTTTATTTGTTGCGGGAAATCGCCCACGCACCCGAAAAATCACTGGCACTTATGGTGATGGCTGGTTCCCATTTAAAGTGAGTCCTGAATTATATGCACGGGATTTAAAAGAGGTTCAAGATGCATCTCGTGCTGCAGATCGACCGGCAGAGGCCGTTACTCCCGGCTACTTGCTCTATACAGTCGTTTCAGAGGATGCTGATGCAGCTCGGAAGATCGTCCAACAACAAGGGAAGATACTCCTCATGGTTTCTCCAAATAAAATGAAAGACCACGGCTATGAACCCCCCACCTATAATTTGGATGCCTCCAAAAGCTGGAAAGGTCGTGACCCAATGAAAGATGCGGAAAAAATCAGCGAAGTACCAAATGAAATGATTGAAAAAATATTTGTCTATGGTACCCCTGATGATTGTATTAAAAAAATAGAGAAATATATAGCGTCTGGCTGTCGCTACTTCATTCTCGGGGTATTAAACCCAGGGAAAGAGCGTGATGAGGCCATCACTACATATTCTGATAAGATTATCAAATATTTTCAAGAGCAAATTTCGTAATCGGTTTTACTAAGGTATAGCAAACACATCTAAGAAGGGACTTGTGAAGCTAAATATCGTAAAGAAGTAAATACTTGCAATCAATAAAGCAAAAATTGCTATACGCAAACTCTTTCTGATCTCACTTCCATACATATTTTGCTCGACTATTCCTGCGATAACTGCCATTATAAATAAGACAATCATTGAATAGACCAACTCCAGTGCTAACGGCGTTATTTCACCAACGATTGATGGGATACTGTACCATAATATTAATTCCATTCCCGGAATAAATGATGCGAGAAGTAAACGGGGATAAAGAAAACCAGCACCATTTTCGATATTCTTCCTCACTAATAGATACTCAATTGGTATCAGGAACAAGTATGCGAAGAATGCAAGTTTAAGATGAGAAAATACTGATTCATTTGTTCCACCGATTACCGCGAAAAAAACATTTGGAAACCAATTATAGATGAAATGCAACAGCGTGAAAAGCAGTACGAATATGCCACCCTTGATCAATAAAAATTTATATCTTAGAAAATCCAGTTCGATCATCTCCTTTCTTCATTAAATAGTTAGTTGAACAATCCATGATATTTAAGAAAATTATCGGCAATATTTGGCTATATTGCTACTTAAAAATGATTAGATAAAAGGAATTAAGTGAGGGTTGTATGGCCAATTCCCCACGCTTCATCAAAAACAAGATTCTTGATCGGCGGAGGAGTTCGTTGCTTGGTGGCAAAATTTGGGGCGTCACCTGCTTCTCCAACGCACAACATCGTTAGAGGTGGCCAGCTCCAGGGGATGCCTAAATGTGTCACTAATTGTTCATTGCGCCGAAATTCAGCAATAGGATAGAGATTTATTTGTGTTTCTAATCCTAAGGCTTGAGCTGCGAGGCGCATGTTTTGGATGCCACACCCAGTAGCAGTTGACCAGATATAATCAATACCACCTGGGAGCGTCCCTGCCACGTGCGCATACTCCACCCAATCCTTCGCGAACGTTGTGAGGATTATCGCATCGCATTCTAACGGATATTTCCATCCCTCCGCCATCATCCATTCTACATACTCAATGATTTGATCTTCTGGGATATGCGGATGGTGGTTTTTAGTTTGCTCGATACTAGCTCGATACTGTTGAATATAAGCTTCCTTTGTACAATTAGCAACAAACTCTTTCGTTTTTTCATCCCGAATAACGATATGGCGCCAATGATTCAAGTTTTCGGGGTTTGGCGACCAGATCCCGCAGTGTAACATTTTTTCCAGTTTCCAATCTTCAACCTCAGCGCTCTTATCAAATTTATAGCAGTTTCGAACACCTTTAATGGTTGCCGAAATGTCTTTTGTGGGAATTACTATCTCAGATGTATCCGAACGAAAGCCACTTCGAACGAACCGACTTCCCCAATGATCGAGAAACGCAATTCCCTCTAAGCTTGCACGCGAGGGTCCGACACTCCTGGCAGAAACCCTATCACCAAAGCAGTAAGCTGCACACATTTGCCAGCTCATAGGCACCCCTGAGAAATTTGAAAACAATTCTCTACGCCGAATATCATTTAAAGGCATTGCATTACAGCCAGCGCCCCACCCGAGGTTATTAGCAGTCAACCACATGTTTTGAAGAGCCATACCGCCAACCGCGGTGGCTTGCTCCATATACGGAACACGCGAATCAAACCACGCCCCTTTAGTAATGCATGGGATCACAATAAAATCAGATTCAATTGGGTACTTCCACAACTCTCCGGTCTGGGTATATTCTGCGATGGTCGGTCGCCGATTCTCAGGCAAATACCAGAGATGGCCACTAAAAATCTCATACGACTTCCCAAAGATCATATGCGCGACTTCCTGGGCAAATTCAGCCAGTAGATTCTTCGTATCTTGATCTTTTATCAGCAAAAATCTCCATTGTGGAATACCCTCTATTTGAAATGCATAACGAGCAGCGTCCAAGATCTCTTCTACATGTTTACCCGGTATCTTTCTCCCTTTTTCTCCTTTGAAGCGGCGTTCACTTCTCCGCGTATATATACATTCCCATACATCCATCTTCAGTTTCCTCCCAAACTCTTAATCTTTCCCATGACTTTTTCAAAAGTTAAACCCTCATTCAAATTGCCCCAGACCATGACGTTCTTCTGTTTCAATTCCGAACCTAGCCGCTTCTCCCCTCTTACAATCCCTAAAATTGTGTCAACACTTCCAATTATCATCGTATCAAAAGCTGGATATTCTCCGACGTTTAATCGTGCCTCTTCAGTCGTAAAGATAACATGATAATTCTCTTCCTTGCTTTCCGACCTGATTTTCCAACCAATGATCTTACCATATTTATCATCAATCCATCGATTTACTATGGTCTGTGCCTCTTTTTTGGAATTTACCGTGGAGATAACTGAATCTAGGATGGATTTAAATTCTTGAATATCATTTGGCATTAAATCTACCCTTCTTTAACCCACTTTTTGAGCGCCTCATCCGCGGCAAGATGGATCGTAGCTGGTGTTGCTTTACCATATTTTTTCTTGACTAGTTCAATGAATTGATCTCCAAAATCATAATCCAACACAACGGTTATTCTCAGCTTCTGGTTATCTTCAAAGTATTTTGCCAAGGTAGGAAAATTTTCCACTAAAGTTGGCTGGTATTTTTCGATATCTTCCTTCTTAATCCTAGGCCGACCTAACCATTCTGACATTTCTTTATCTTCCTCCTACTTTAACTCATTTTCCTTTAATTTAATTACTCGTGAGGTATATTTGGGAAAATCAATGATTACTCGTTTCCCGGGACCTTCTGGCCACGTACCTCCATAGACTTTCCCTTGATAGGTAAACTCTTCAAGGATGTGTTTGCACATTCTCTGAAGACTCACACCAATATCATTTGCCATGTTTAATAATTTCGATTGGGCTTCATCTTCTAGTTGGAGTTCTAAATTTCCCATTTTCATCACTTAACGCATTTAATTCCTTTTTTTTTGAATGTTATCTATCTCTCTCTTAGAATTTTATAAATCTTACAGACTAACTCGGGTAGAAACTGGATGAAATACTTGCCAACAACTTTTAACCCCTATTCCCACTAACCTCATAATACTGAGGTGTGTGAAATTGAGTGACTTGGATTTGATGAAAGGAAAAATATGCATGATTACAGGAGCTAATTCGGGAATTGGAAAAGCTACTGCGTTAGAACTTGCAAAGATGAATGCTCATATAGTGATGGTGTGTCGAAATGAGGAAAAAGGTTTGATAGCTCAAGAGGATATTAAAACTAAAAGCGGGAATCAAGCGATTGATTTATTACTTGCGGATCTCTCCTCTCAGCAACAGATCCGCGATCTTGCTACCGAATTCAAACAGAACTATTCGCAATTAGATGTCTTAATCAACAATGCTGGTATCATTTTAAACAAACGCAAACTAACCGTTGATAATATCGAATGGGTTTTTGCCGTGAATCACTTAGCCCCCTTCTTGCTAACGAATTTATTACTCGATATGATTAAAAATAGCGCTCCAGCACGAATTATTACGGTCAGTTCCAGGGCCCATAGCAATAAGATTGACCTCGATAATTTACAGTTGGAAAAAGGGTTCACCACCTTCAAGGCATACGCATGGTCCAAACTATGTAATATTCTCTTTGCCTACGAACTCGCCAGACGTCTGGAGGGCACGGGGATCACATCCAATGCCTTACATCCTGGAGGCGTTAGAACAAATTTCGGTCATAGTATGACAGGAATATTTAAAATTGGTATGTATATTGCAGCTCCCTTTTTGAAGAGTCCTAAAAAAGGTGCCATCGCCTCTATTTATCTTGCATCTTCCCCTGACGTTGAAGGCGTGACTGGGAAGTATTATATAAAGAAAAAAGCAGTGAAATCGTCCAAAATCTCCTACGATGAATCCGTTGCAAAACGTCTGTGGGAGATAAGTGCTGAATTAACAAATATAAGTTAGAAGAAAGTATTAGGATGGATCAAAATAATTCGTAACATTTTCATCATAAAGAATGGAGTCCCTCTACTAACTCGGAATTTTGGGGAATGTCAATCCCTCGGTTCAGACGTTCAATTAATAAGTGGCTTTATCAGCGCACTTCAGTCATTCTCAGAAGAAGTCACAAAATCTGAAATAAAATCCATCAAATTTGAAGAATTCAACTTCAATTTTTTTAAGACATCTGAGTTAACCGACATTCTTTTTGTCTTTGTTTCAGAGATGGCGGATGATCCAGCTGAAATTCAATTTAAAATAAAACGTATTGCAGCTCTATTTAGTGACTTGCACAATGACGATGCTAAGCAATTTAATGGGAATACTGAAAAATTTGATACCTTTGGTGACACTCTCATCGCAATGAATTTAGCCCAAAAAAACTGTGGCGGGCGTCCTGAATGTGAAGGCTGTCCAAATAGTCTTAAAACTAGTAAAATTCTCGATGCTTTCAAAAAGGATAAAAGGAGCTTTCTTACCCGGATTAAATCCTTCTTTAGGAGAGCAAAAAAAAGAGATTAAGATTGTAGTTTTGAAGCGAATTTTTGCATGATCGGGACGCAGACAGTATTCAATGCTAAGAGCTCATGGAAATTCCCCCGAATCCAGATTTTCCCCTCGGTCATTGCCGTCTTGGTATATTCGAAACCTTTGAGTAGGAAGTTATACCACGTTTCCGGATCGGTGAGGATAATTGTCTCGCTGGCAGGGTATTCTCCCAGACCGAATTTAGCAGTCCCATCTCTCATGAAGATAAGGTGGTATTTTTTCGCCCCGAAATCGAACCCGATTATCTTCCCGTAATAGTTGCTCACCCACTTCCTGACGCGTTTTTGAAAGCGCTCCTTGCTATTTATCTGTTCTATGGTGTCTCTGAGGATTTGTTCCATATCCGATACTGTTACCATGTTTAATCCTCACTTGGATTTCTTCTCTATCCAAAGTTCCAGGGCTTCTTTCACTGCTGCTTGGACATTGATGGGGTTGATGCCGTCAGGACCGTACTCTTGCTTTAGTACAGCCCGGAACTTGTCAGCGAAGTCCCAATCCAAGATCAATGAGACCCGAAATTTCTGATTATCAATGAAATACTTCGTTAATGCGGGAAAATATTTGGTAATCATCGGTTGATATTTTTCTATGTCTTCTTCAGTAATGCGCGGCATTCCCAGCCATTCACTCATTTTAAGTCCTCCTTTTTTAGTTTAATTACAGGGGATGAAAATTTGGGCCAGTCGATGACGAATCGACGCGCTCCGGGTCCTCCACGGTACCAACTTCCCCAGTAGAGATTTCCATCTTCGGGGAACATTTCGAGAATTAACTCACAAAACCGTTTTAAACTCAACCCATTCTCTTTTGCCATATGCTCTAACTGCTCAGTCGCATCCTTTTTAATATTTAAATTCAAATCTTCCATTATTCTTTCACCTATAATTCATTAATCCTTGATATGTTGGGGAACATAATGATTGCCCCAGGTTTCCTCGAACACGAGGGTGGAAAGAGGAAATCGTCGTGGGGGTTTCGGGGATTCATTCGGCTCACCTATACAAAATGCACCCAACGGCTCCCAAGAACGCGGGATTGCTAAATGATCACATAGGATCTCTTGCCGCCGAATATCGCTCATCGGGAAAACGTTGAAGGCACCACCCAAACCAAGCGCGTGTGTCGCTAACCACATGTTCTGCAGCCCGGCGCCCGTTGCCGCAGCCCAGATGTGGTCAATTCCACCTGCAATCGATCCCGGATACTCAAACCAAGACGTTCGGGAATAGCACGGGATGATAATGGTGTTACAATCACCTGGATATTTCCAGATCTCGGATCTCATGAGTTCGAGATGTTCCAACTTATCCTCCTGTGGAATGCCCAAGGCGTCCATGTGCCCGCTCTGGATCTGAAATTGCCCCATTCGGTATGCTAGGTTATGGAACTCGCGATTAAACTCCATGATCATGTCCTTGGTAGCTTGATTTTGGATCACGAGGAATCTAAAATGATTTAGGTTTTCAGGGTTTGGACACCATTTGATTGTGTCCAAAATCTTCTCTAACTTCCACCGAGGAACTTCCACATCGCGTTTAAATTGTCGAACACTCCGCCGCTTGTGGATCGCGTCCGATAAATTCACCCGAGGCAATTCGCCAATCATGTAATTCTCTTCAAATCCCATGCGAACCCAGCGTTCGCCCCACGTCTCCTTAAAAACCAATCCCTCAAAGGGAGCGCGAGAGGGTCCAAGCATCCGCGCATGTTCAGGCGTACCTACGGCGAACGCACCCAATGGGATCCACGAAGGAGGGATACACATTAATTCGGAGAACAATTCGCGCCGTCTAGCGTCTGAAAGGGGCATCGCATTGAACCCTGCACCTAGCCCGAGGCTGTAAATAGTCAACCACATATTCTGCAAACTCATGCCGATGGACATGGGCCACCCGGCATCTTGCGAACCGACGGTTGCGTAACTGTCCATCCACGCCCCTTTACTGAAACAGGGCACGATGATGAAGTTCGCTTCTTTGGGGTATTCCCAGAGAACCCCTGTCTGCGTATACTCCGCTATCCCCGTCAAGCGATCCTTTGGAACATACCAGAGGTGCCCAAAGAAGATCTGGGCAGATGCTCCGAAGATCAAGTGTGCCATCTCTCGCCCGAAATCAGCTAATAAGTTCCGCATTGCATCGCTCTTTATTAGGAGAAATCGCCATGGTTGGGCGTTGTTCGGGGAGGGCGCCCAACGTGCTGCTTCGAGAATTACCTCAACTTTCTCATCTGAGACGGGTAAAGGTTTCCCGTTATCGTCAGTCTTAAATCTTCGCGTGCTCCGTCGCCCGTAAATAGCTTCAAACAGTTCCATCTCGAGTATATCCGAACCTGACATTCAAACTTCACTTCCTATCATCGAAAGAAAATTGAGGGTCGCCGTCCTTCGATGGTTGAAGAACCCCCTTTATACTAGATAATACTTTCTACTAGTGATAAGGTATTCTTTTTGGACTAAAATTTCAATAGATAATAAAAGTAAGTTTAACCCCAAAACTCTCAGATCTTCGAAAATTAAACAGATAGATTGTCAGTTTGATCGTACAATAATAAGGATATTTTTCCCTCAAAATTGATCGTACAATAATAATGAGTGATTTACTATAGATCTGAAAATTGACGATGTTATTCAGATAAAATTGGCTCTCCTCGTTTCCAAATATCATCAAAATAAGGTACTAAATCTTCATATAGCTTTTTATTGACCATATAAATGGATAATAGAAAATCTTCGTACGGTTTGGTGGGATGTCTCATGAGTAATATCACTTTGTTAAGATCGAACAATCCGAAAGGAACCTGTATATCTTCTTTTAAAATACGTATCTGGTTTTTTGCATCAATTTTTCTGGGACGAGTACGAACCCAATCCATTATCTTTGCCTTTTCCTGATTGGACCTATAACCGATTATTAGTTTTGTTGTAATCTTCTTTTTTTTGAAATTCAAACTAATTTCTTCAGCCATTTTCCCGGTGGCCATTTTTTCCAACATATTATCATCAATACAAATAAAAGAAGAAAAATCTACGAACCTAAACCTTGAAATATGCCTGTTGAAAATCTCAGATTCGTTGATTGTGACGTTCCAGAAAACTGCATCCGTTTCGTAGGTTTTTATTCTACTTTGCAAAAATTCTTTTAATTTGGGTAATTTACCCTTAAATCCAACATATTCTTCTCGCTTTTTTTGTCTCAAACTTTCAAGTGCTAAATCCAAGGCAACTGGGCGATATTTTTTTGGTCTCGATTGTTGAATTTCGATTAACCCTAAATCTTCCAACTTTTCTAATATATTGTAGATTTTGCTAGAGGGAATATGGGTTTTTGAACAAATCTCTTTTGCTTCAGATAAATCCATCGATATTACTGTTAAATAGGTATAAATTTCATTTTTTGATAAGCCAAATTCTCGTAAGATCTCATATTCAGTGAGATGATCATCTTCTGCCATAATCTTCCTCGAATCTACTTTATCTCATCGATTTTTTAATACGAATGTTTTTTTCAACAATTCCTTTCTACCATTTAGAAGTAGACAATTATTTTAAGTTTGTTTACTCCAGAGAATTATCTAAGGAGACGATTTTTTGATTCATACGGAATTATGTGATTTATTAAACATCAAACACCCGATAATCCAAGCCGGGATGGGACCATTCTCGACGAAGTTACTGGCGATTGCTGCATCCGAAGCTGGAACTTGTGGTTTAATAAGTCATTCTGGTGGTCCCTTAATGGGATTTGAAAAACCTGTACCCGAAATAATGGAGGATGCCATTGATGAAGTTGCTAAGAAAACGCAGTATACCTTTGGGGTAAATGTACGGGTCGCAAAAAATCAACCCGATGCGAAAAAATGTATCAAAATGATCTGTGATAAGGTGCAGGGCGACTCAGATCTCGCTAAAAAACTCAGGGTTGTAGTAACGTCTGCGGGGGATCCAATAGGTGGCACGAAAAAAGGTGGATCATGGACCCAACAATTGCACAGATCTGGAATTCTCCATTTTCATGTGGCGGCAGCGACCAAGCATGCTTTAAGAATTCAGAAAGGTGGCTTGGACGGCGTCATCGCTTCAGGTTATGAAGCAGGTGGACATATCGCTTTAGATCCTGTACACACTTGGGTTTTACTTCAAGGGATTGTGAAAGCTGTAAAAATACCCGTCATTGCCGCTGGAGGAATGACCGATGGGAAGAGTCTAGCTGCCGCACTCGCAATGGGCGCCGTTGGGATTCAAATGGGGACCCGGATGATCGCCACAAAAGAGAGTGATTTTAAAGATAACTACAAAGAAGCCTTCACGGCTGCCCAGGAAACGGCTACTACCGTCATGCCAGGCTTCTTCTCCCCACATTGTCGTTATCTCGCCAATGAATGGACTGAAGGGCTAGAGAAAATGATGGCCGAGAATGCTTCTGAGGATGCTCTGCTAAAGTTTAAAGCGGAAGGGCGAAAATTAGCTGCCGAAATCGGGGATAAACGTGGAAGCCTTTTGTGCGGTCAAGTGACGGGATTAATTGAAGATGTTCCAACCGTAAAGGAATTAGTTGATAGAACCATTCAAGAAGCTGAAGAGATCATTAAAAAAATGCCCTCCTATATCAAATCCTAATCACTTTTTTTTAAGCATCATAAAAACCAATTATAAAGGATGGATACTAACAAATAAATTAACATAGACACGAGGCTGAGGTTTTTGAGCGATAGCAATAAAGTAAATAACCAAATGAATATAGCCAAAATTTTGATAATGGGATTAGATAACAGCGGTAAGACTTCCATTTTATTGAGTTTACAGCACGAAGTCAATTTGCTGACTTATTACTCATTAAAACCAACCCCTGGGTTAAATATTGTTACGATTGATAAAGAAGATAAGAAATTTATCATATGGGAATGTGGGGGGCAGCAACAATATCGAGACGAATATCTACAAAATTTGGAGAAATATATTCAGGAAACGAAAAAATTCATCTACGTTATTGATGTTCAAGATATTGACCGATATAATACGGCACTACAATATTTTGCTGACATCTTGAAAATGATGAGTAGCGAAGATATGAAAAATATTCAATTGAGTATATTTTTGCATAAATTTGACCCTGGTCTTGACAAAAAGGAAGATTTCTCCTACAAAAAGATTTCATTACGACTTATCGATAGGATCAGTACTATCATTCCTTCAGATATTAACTATTATATATTTAGGACTACTATATACACGATCTTTGAAAAGAAGCTCCTCGAAAGCGTCGCGGATGAAATTTTTACTATTTTATGATACCGTATTCGCAATTCATTGTGATTCTTTATATTTTTGAGCGATCTCTCTAAATGTTTTTTTGGCAATTTCCCTTATTGTGAGGTCCCGTTCTGTAATATCTCGTTTCTCTTTGGCGGGAATTCCTACCCAGACTTTCCCCTTTGGTATCGTGCCTTTCGCGATGAAAGACATTGCTCCAATCATACACTCAGCCTTAATCTTTACGCCAGGCATGATCAAGGATCTCGCCCCTATTATTGAATTTTCCCCAATAATCGCACCATGTATAATGGACCCAAAACCGATGAGACAATTCTCGCCAATTTTAGTCCGATTGCCAGCCGCAGGATTAATTATTACCCCATCCTGAATTACTGTTCCAGATTTTATAATTACAGGGGCAATATCTCCGCGAATAACTCCACCTGGAAAAATTACAACATTTTTCTCGATCTGAACGTCCCCATAGACAACTACATCATCCGCAATCCATGTATTCGGATCTATTTCCGGTTTTTTCTCACCATAATTATAAGTTTTCATCTTTTTCAGCTCCTTCGCTTCATTCTCTTTAATGCGAACATAAATTACTTTCTATCTTGTGTTTGGAAATTCTCCTTTTTCAAAAACGAATGATTTTTATTAAAAGTGAATGATGAATAGAATTACGTTTAAAAAAACTGCTTTTAATTTAATATGGGATATAAATCGAATGGGTGATCTCGTTGGGTCTTGGTGATTTGATAAGTGAAATGGCAAAAAAATATCCAAAAAAAGTTGCTCTCATACACGGTTCCAAAAGTGTGAAATATAAGGAGCTAGATGAAAGGACTAATCAGCTTGCAAATGCGTTTTTAGATATTGGATTAAAGAAAGGCGACCATGTAGGGATTTTGCTTTACAATTGTATCCAATATATCGAAGTTTATATCGCATGTTACAAGATTGGCGCCGCAGGATTCGGGATAAACTACCGTTATAGAGAAAA
>JAEOSY010000677.1 GCA_016840125.1 Candidatus Helarchaeota archaeon
GTAACCCTGGTTGTCATCATTCCAGCTTTGTTAATTGGCTCACGTTTTGGAATTATTGGCATAGCTGTTGCTCAATTGGTAGCTATGATAATTCGCAGAGGAATTAGTCTATCTATTGCTGCAAAATTAATTAATGTATCAATTATAGAGATCCTCGGTCAACTAAAACCAGCACTAAAGGGTGCCACACTGCTAATAATTATTTCTTTATTTGTTTTACGGATTACAGTGGATTTGAATGTGATATTGCAATTAACATTAATAATTCTCTCCGGAGCACTTAGCTATTGTAGTATTCTTTGGTTGGTAGAACGAAATAATTTGCTCCATTTAGTACGAATCCTGAAAACATCCCGGTAGATTCGATTTCAATGATTTTCAGGTTGCGGAAATGTGTATTACGATGAATCATAAATTCATTTTTGTTTGTGGATTACACAGAAGCGGTACATCAATTCTTTTCCGTTCCATGCGAGAACATCCCCAGATTAGCGGATTTCAAAACACCTTATCCCCTGAAGATGAAGGCATGCATTTGCAAACAGTTTTCGAACCATCTGGAATTTACGGTGGAGCTGGTGAATTTGGCTTCTATACGGAGGCACACCTTACGGAGGCATCCCTTCTGGTTACGGAAGAAAATCGGAAAAAACTTTTTCGAGAGTGGAGCCAGTTTTGGGAGCTAGATAAACCATTCTTACTTGAGAAGTCTCCTCCAAATATAATTAGAACACGTTTTCTCAAGGCGATTTTTCCTAATTCTTATTTTATTATTTTGCTTCGTCATCCCATTGCAGTTACCTATGCCACGCATGCATGGTATAAAAAGTACCGGATATACTGGGCGAAGTTCTCTCGAATCCTGGAACACTGGATTGTCTGTCATGAAATACTCCTGAGAGATAATCAGCATCTCGATCGAGCCTTTTTTATGAAGTATGAAAATTTCGTTAGGAATCCTGGCCTTTGGATGGGACGCATCTACGATTATCTAGATCTTGACTACCATGGGATAACACAAGAAATAACTCCTAATGTAAACAACAAATACTTTTCTAGGTGGAAAAACGATCAGCAAAGGAGATTCTTTAAAAAGCTTAAGAATAGAGAACTATTAGACTTAGAAATTCGAATAAAAAAATTTGGTTATAGCCTTTTTGATTTAGAAATGGCTGATCCATTTGAACCTATGAGATGAAAACTACACATGGGATGAATGATAAACTCACCCTACCAATCGGGAATTTACCAACTCACTTAACTTATAGTGTGGATTGGCGTTTTCTGGTCGAAATGCCCTCTGAATGTCAAATCTTGATATTTTCAGAGGCATATGATGGTTTTGGTTTTCCTCTTTCCCAAGTTTCCAGATCGAGGATAGTAATATGGAAATGTCAATATCTCCTGCCATTAAAGAACTCGAATTCACCCATTACCACCGATGTTGACATTATACAGGCTGAGGCAACTTCCCCTCCATTTCTGAAACATTCTTTTGATTTCATCGTTGTACCCGACGGTTTTCCCAGAAAGACAATTATTCCTATGGTTATTGATCTGTTACGCGAGGGAGGGTCCATAATAATTGGATTTTCTAATCGGTTGTTCGATATTAATTTCATTCGTAATAAGGCAGACAAATCAAAAAGCGAATTCGCTCTCAAGCTAGCTAATTGGTTTAAAAGAACAGGAATGTTTGAGATTGTATTATTTGGAACCATTCCAAATCACCTGGTACCTGACATAATTTTTCCATTACATCACAATCCAATTAAGTTTGCCCTTAATCGATTCTATGGCCATAAAATCTCTAACATAATTTTAAATTTGCTTACAATCCCGGGAATCATACCTATAGCATTATGGTTCTTACCAGCTTATTATCTCATTGCAACAAAAAACAAGAAATTATGAAAAATGAGTAATAGAAAATTTATTTATCCACCCCTTGCAAACATCTTAATAATCATCTACATTGTGATTAGTTATTCGATCCTGGGAACAAATGGGGATTTATTACAAGCGACAATTCATGAAGATAAATTTTTTGAAGTAATTGGTTCATTTGGTTTATTAATTTCAGCGATTCTCTTTTTTATTTGTTTTTTAATGGCTAGAAAAATGAACGAGAAAGGAAAATGTGCTTGGTTTGTCCCCATTATCTTCCTTGGGTTGGCAGTTCTTTTCCTGTTTGGAGCTGGAGAAGAAATAAGTTGGGGGCAACGTATTTTTAAGTTTGTGACTCCAGATTCTCTTTCTACATTAAACCGTCAAGATGAATTTAACTTACATAATTTTGAGATAATTGATGCTGGGCAATATATTTCTGCTGACCGGTTGTTTGATATTTTTTGGTTTACCTTTACTATAATCTTTCCTATCGTTTATTTAATATTCCCCTCAATCCGAGATGGTTTAGAAAAGTTATTAGGGAAGGTTATCCCAATTCCACATTGGAACCTGGGTGTTTTTTTCTTCCTTAACTATGTCTGGGCAAAGGTAGCAAAAGCTATTTTTTCATCAAGATACACTTATGCTCCAATTTCCTTAGTTCAAGCTGTTCAAGAAATCAAAGAAAGTAACTACAGCCTTTTATTTATATTAGTTGGTTTTTATTTCTTACTGATTATTCAAGAACAAGGTCGTAACATCTAATATTCAAATCCATGTCTAGTATTCTCTCACAATTGACTGACTACGTGTTTCAAAACACGTGGATTATTAATAAATCAGGGGGTAATTTTCAAATTGACTGGCTTATTACAACAAGTGGTGAAACTTCTTTTCACGATAATGTTTTGATTTTTGGTTTTGTGAACGGCAATCCAAATCCCTCTCTGGTAGGTAAAGCCTGTCGGTTACCAGAAAATGGATGGATGCTTCGTGATGAATTTAAAAATTTAAAAATCATGTGGACTAAATTGGGTAAATGCGCAGCAGCTTATCTCCCAAAACCATTGGCATTTAAGACATTTGGGACCCAACCTGTCTTACTCACTAACTTCATAAATGGCGAAAGTTTACAGCAAATCGCTAAAGGCCCATTTTGGAAAAAAAATAAACATGTTAAATCACTAATGATCCAGGCTGCCAAATCATTGCGTGAAATTCATGAAATGACCTCAACTTCTATAGACTCAGATGAGGAGGTATTGTCTGATTTTCCGCTAAAAGCGAATACATTTATGAAAATGTTTGAATTTGACAAAAGAGAAACTCTAGTCATCAAGGAATTGGTAGAAAACGTGACTAACATAACACATTCAGAAAAATGTAAAGTAATGATTCAAGGTGATTTTTGGCATGGCAACCTGATCAAGAATGTTGAAAAGAACAGATTGTTTATTATAGATTGGCAATTTGCTCGATGGGAAAAGGACACAAGTTTGGATCTGTTTTTATTTCCTTTAGCAGCAGCAGTTGCAGCCTCTCCCCAAGAGTCTGCATCTATTCGTGCTTTTCATGCTGCAAAAATTCTTCAACTTTGGCAACATGATATTTTGCCAACCTACTTTGCATCCTACGGAAGACCCTTATCGTATACAATTCTTCCTGAACGCCAAGGAATGCTGTTAAGTTGTATTGAGAAAGCTGCTCGTTCTGTTTCTGACTTTGGACGTCGACATCAGGACGATCACTTGTGGAGAAACCTGTTTCGCGAATTAATGGATTGGCCGAACCATACTAACCCCTTTAAAAATGGATCAGTATAAAGAGAAAAAAAAGATTGTATTTTTAATCGATGGACTGCAAATGGGCGGTGCTGAACGGATGATGGTGCCAATTATCGGACTCCTTAAATCTGACTTCGATGTACGGGTTTGTTTTCTTCAAGAGAAAGATGGAAACCCTACAGAAAACGATATTAGTGATTTGGGTATTCCAGTAGATTTCTTACCAATAAAATTTATTAGAGATTTAACAGCACTTCCACGGTTGATCCATTATTTACGACAACACAAACCAAATCTGCTACATACTCAATTGGAATTTGCAGATATCTATGGCAATCTTGCAGCAAAAATCCTGGGATTACCATGTGTATCCACCTTCCACACGATTCCTAATCCACCAGAGAAAATTAAACTTCGACTTCATCAATGGCTTTGGTGGAATACCTTAAAATTATTTTGCAATAAGGTGATTTCAGTCGCAGAAAACGCTCGTGAATATTATATTGATGTTTTTGGGATCAATCCGGAAAAGGTTATTACAATTTACAATGGAATTAACATTTCTCATTTCGGATCAATACATGAAAATGAACAGACTTCTCTCCGTCGGGACCTAAACATACCAAATGGTGCAATTCTTCTGCTTACTGTTGCGATGTTACGTCCACTAAAAGGGATTCAATATATGATCCGAGCATTACCGGAAATATTAGCAGATTACCCAACAATTTGCTACTTGGTAGTTGGGAGTGGCCCTCACTTACAGGCGCTAAAAGACCAGGCAAAAGCCCTTGATATCGAGAAGAATATTTTTTTTGTTGGGTTGCGAAAAGATGTCCCAAATATACTATCAATTAGCGAAATATTTGTTTTACCTTCTTTAACCGAAGCATTGCCAACTGTCCTTGCGGAAGCGATGGCCGCTAGAAAACCAATAATTGCCAGTGCTGTCGGTGGTGTGCCTGAAATGGTTTTCGAGGGCCGGAATGGACTCCTCATTACTCCTGGAGATACAAGCCAACTGGCAAACGCGTGTATCCAACTCCTTAAAGAATCCGACAGACGAAAAGAAATGGGTCTTCTAGGTTGGGAGATTGCCAATCAGAAATTTAATATTTACAAACAAATAGAACAGTTGAAATCCTTATATATTAATTTGATCAACAATTATGAAAGACCGAATTAGATTAGTAGTAGTTGAACCGAATGGTAGTGGAGGTTTAATCCATTACGCCTACCAGTTATGCACAGCCCTGGCAAACGAAGGGGCTGAAGTCCGCTTAATTACCAGTACAAATTATGAATTAAATAATTTCCCTCACAACTTCCAGGTCGATAATTCATTAAATCTCTGGAAGTTGTTTGATCCCCTTAGGATGCAGGATCCTCCAAAAAATCCCTGGAAGAGATGGTGGAGAAAATTAAATAGGCTATTTCGACGTGGTGTTCGTGCTTATCGATTGATTCGCGAATGGATTCGTCTCACAAGGTCGCTTATTCACCTCAAACCAGATTTGATCCAATTTGGAAAAATCAACTTCCCATTTGAAACTCTCTTCCTGTTACTATTGCGGCGAAGGGGTTTAATTCTAAGTCAGATTTGCCATGAGTTTGAACGCCGGGAAAAAAGAGGCATAATATCAAGCGTAATCGACCGATCTTATGCGGTTGTGTATTCTAACTTCTCAGTAATTTTCTTCCATGCTCAAGAAAACTTGAATCGGTTTATGTTGCTATATCCTTTCATCCCGAAGTCTCGAACATATATTATTCCCCATGGGAATGAAGGGATATTCTTGGCCGCTTCAGATGGATCCGGAAAAGAAATTGATATTAGGAAAAAATATGGGATATCAAATGACATTCCTATCGCTCTCTTCTTTGGGATATTAACACCCAGCAAAGGATTGACTGATCTAATAGATGCGATAGCAATTGCTCGCAATGCGTGTAGATTCAAGTTATTAATTGCTGGATATCCATCAAAGTACCTGGATATTAACGAGTTGAAAAAACGAACTGCAGAAAATAATTTGAAAGATGATATCATTTTCGACTCTCGTTATATCCCTCTTGATGAGGTAGGCCCGTTGATGAGGTTAGCCACAGTTGTTATTTACCCCTATCGGAGCAGTACCCAAAGTGGCTCTTTACAAGTAGCATTTACGTTTGGTCGCCCAGTAATTGCTACTGCAGTGGGTGGATTACCGGAAGCTATTCAAGATGGGCAGAGTGGTTTTATTGTTCCACCCAAAAATCCCACTATTTTGGCAGAGAAAATCGTTACGCTGATAAAAGATCCAGATTTGGCAGAAAAGATGGGGGCAAACGCGAAGCAGATATCAGAAACCCAGTATAGTTGGAACCCGATTGCTCAAAAAATAATTACAATTTATCAAGAAGTGCTATCCTTAGATAACTTATAACTGAAGGAGGCAGTGCAATAATACGGTTTCTTATCCAGACCGTTTGAAGTTAATCTTCAACGCATGATACCAAAACGATTAATGCCGCTGACTTTAAAAGCAAATCGTGGGAGTGTATCCTTATGACTGATAAAAACCCGCCTAATCCCAAAGGGATCTTCTCGGATAGATTTGTATGAATTTGGACCATTTATCAAAGAAAATGCAGCCTGATATCCGACCTCTGATACCATCTGTTTAGTAGAACTATTGAAGTCCCCTAACTGTCCATTCGGATATGCAAAACAAATTACCTGGCGTTCGATTTCTGATTCAATTTTGTTTTTTGATCCATCAATCTCCTTCCGAGCTTGTTGTCCACTGATACGAGTTAGGATTGGGTGTGTCATAGTGTGACCACCAAAGTCGATTCCCTTTACACTCAAATCTCGAACTTGATCCCAGTTCATCATTAATTTAGGTAACTTACCAGGAGAACTTGCGACCCCCAATCGATCGGGTAGTTGGGAAATTAATCGTAGTTTTTCGTATTCTGAAATTTTTTTTAAAGATTCAATCACCTTATGAATTACAGTTTCAAGTTGGAGACGATTCTCCCAAGAATGGCTTCCTAATATCGGGAGTGATAATTGGTCATAGGTTGAATTGTAGAAATAATTGGCGACAAGATCCCAATAAAAGGGTAGATCACTCCCAATGTGTTTTGTAGTGAGGAAAATTAACCCGGGGATTCCATATTTTCTTAAGATAGGGTAAGCCTGGAAGTAATTATCAAGATAACCATCATCAAATGTTATCAAGGCAGCATTCGGTGGGAGGGTAGATTTTCTTAGTAACCAAGATGCAACATCGTTAATTGAGATTATATTGAACCATCGAGAAATTACATCCATTTGTAAATTAAAATCTCGTGGAGTTGCACTTACATTTGGCTTGAAAGTGTCAAATCCCTTCCGGGTAGGGTCGGCAATTCGATGATAGGTCAATACCGTCAGATATTGAGAATGCATCATTTGTACGAATCGGAGGAAACCTGATTTATATAAAAAAAGTAGAATTTTCCCATTCATAGAGGTATGTGTTGGTATATGGAAGGCCACCTATAGTTTTGCTAGCCAATGTTTCCTTACTTCTCTATTACCTGATGTTCTTTCCATGCCTTTATATACGCAAGTTTTGTAGCCTGAACCATAGCATCTAGACCAAATCTCGACCTAATCCTTATTTGGGCTTGCTTTCCAAACTCCCTAGCCTTTTTTTTATCACTAACGAATTGTGTTATCGCCTCAACCAAAACTTGATGATCACCTGGGGAGAACAAAATTGCTTGTTCTCCGTCATTCACAAGTTCAGGTATTCCTCCCACCCGACTTGCGATTATTGCCTTTCCCATTGCTGCCGCTTCCAACAACGCGATAGGTGTTCCTTCATATAATGAAGGCATCACGAATATGTCACTCGACTTAAGGATTGACATCACTTTGTTATGTTTCTGATAGCCCAATAAATGTACCCGGTTTTGTAATTCTAGATCATTTATGTGTTTTTTGAGTTCAAGATAAAGATTACCGTCTCCAACGATCAAACAATAAACTTCAGGAAATTTTCTTGATATCTCTTTAATGGCTCTTATCAAGACGCCATAACCCTTCACCGGTACTAATCGGCCTACGGCTGTGCAAATCACCGAATTTTCTGGGATATTTAACTGTAATAGTCTTGAATCAGAAAGTCCAGTAACGGATTTTGGATCAATTGAGACAGCATTATAGATGAGTTCAATCTTTGACTGAGGAATACCAGATTGAATAAGTTTTTCCTGATCATTTTGAGATACGGTTATATATCTATCAAGGTTGCGATTAGTTAGTAATTCCAGAGATGTATAAAACCATCCGCGAAATGACCCTTTCCCATGCTCATGGGCATACCAGCTGTGTAATGTTGATACGAAAGCAACTCGCCTAATGGAAGTCGCAATGCTTGCCCAAAATTTGGCTTGGATATTGTGAGTATCCACAACATGGTAACCTTCTCGGCAAATTATTCTTATGAGCCGAAACAGAATACGCGGGTCGACCTTATATGACCCCAGATCGTATATCGTCGCTCCAATTTGTTCTGCGGCTTTCAATATAGGACTGTTTTTTAAACCTGCCAGTGCTATCCGATTGGATTTGAATTGGTGGAGCAGAGATAGCACTCTAGAACTCGATCCGCCATAACGCCTGGAAAGGTCGACAATCAAAACCTTTAGATCAAGATCAGGATTTGACGAGGATTTCATATAATGGATAACCAATCAACTGACCGATGGAATTCTAAAAAATGGAGGATGAAACTCGGGGAGGCATCAACTTTCGAAATGTGACAGAAATATATTGGGCTCATCAAAGGGAGAATTAACTTAATATGCTCCCTTCTGCCCAAAAACTGAAATTAATGTTCGAAATAAAATGTTTATATCAAACCAAATACTTTGACGTTCGATATATGCTATGTCCATTCTTAGTCTTTCATCAAATTCCGATTCCCCTCGCCCAATTAGTTGCCATAGACCAGTGATTCCCGGCATCACATCCAAACGTTCGGTATGCCATAGAGAATAAGTTTCCGCACTAAATGATGTCGGTCTCGGTCCCACAAGACTCATTTCACCTTTGATAACATTGATAATTTGGGGTAATTCATCTAAACTGGTTTTCCGCAAGAACCTCCCCCATTGTGTTATCCGAGGATCATCTGATATTTTGAAATCTGGCCACTTTAATTCATTAAGGTGCAGAAGATCATTTTTCTTTTCGTCAGCCCCCATTATCATCGTTCGAAATTTTATCATCTTAAAACGTTTGCCTCCCTTTCCAGTTCTTTCCTGAGGAAAAAAAACTGATCCGGTCGGATCGTTTACTTTTATCGTTATTGCACATATTAAAAAAACCGGAGTCAGAATTGGAAGAGAAAGAATTATTATCACCAAATCGATTATCCGTTTAAA
>JAEOSY010000678.1 GCA_016840125.1 Candidatus Helarchaeota archaeon
AGAATAAATTCGCCATTTTAGAAATGTGTCTAATTTCCAACAATCCAAGCGTCTTCTGTACGACGGAAAGTTGGTTAGATAAGATTGCATCTAGTATCTTTTGAAGCAATTCTACTTCTCTATCAAGACCTTTAGAAAAGTTCGCTGCCCGATCATGGAATTTCATAGCCAAACCGAATTCATTGCTCAGCTCATAGATGGTTGCTAAGTGTTGGCAAGATTTTTTTAGAAAAAATGGCCCATAAGGTGCGGTTTCTTCCGCTTCAGGGTTTCCATTTCCGATAATCTTCACTAGATTTTGGATTAATTCATTATTTAACTGCTGGATTTCACCAACATCACTGTTGGCTTTCAGCATAGTTAAGGCGCCTACATAGAACTTAAAACCCTCAAGGAAGGTCTGTTTATTTCCCGTCTCAGCTCCATTTAACAGAGATACACGCATACCATTCTGAAATCGCCTCACTGCCACTAAGTAGTTTGTATCTACCGCTCCACGTGCATCTGTACGCATTTTTGGTTTTAGAACATCCTCGAATTGCACTTCCAAATTGGAGAGTTCTTCTAGAACGTTCTCAACCTCGTGCTCTAACTTTGAGACTTCGTCATCCTTCTCTACAGGCATCTTATACACCATGAATTGTGCCTAAGAAAATATGTCTACCAAGAAATAAACATTTTTCTTTTTGAAGAAAAAAACAAAAAAAGAGAAAGTGGGTTTAGGCTTGACCTTGTGCGATTAATTCAAATCCTTCAGCATTAGACAGAACCGGATCTTTTGGGATATACGCCTTATCTTCTTCAGCAACTAGCTTTCGGGCGATGACTTCATTCCGGATTTGATCTCCGAAGCTATGGGCTCCACCCCCAGTAATAATATAATATTCAACAAATGCATCGGGTGGGAGCGTCGCAATAAGGCGCATAACTTCATCAATAATAATCTTGGAAATTTGGTTGGCGTAATGAACCTTTAAATCAGTAATTTCGTAGTATTGACCACCTATCATTACCTGACTTTTCCCTTTCAGAATAGTTGTCATCAAATCAAACGGCTTAATAATAGCACCTGTTTTATCTTGCAGCGCCTTTGCCATCCGACTTGTTAATGTGTCCGTTGCCTCGATTAAACTCCCTGATGCCGTTCGCATAGGGCGACCTTGATACATCGTGAGAATATCAGTTGAACCGTGACCAATATCTATAATCACAGAATCCACCGCCGTATCTTCGCCCTTATCTTTGAGGGCTTTATAGTATGTACCATAAGGTTCTGGCATTACGAACGTCTTTTCGACATTTGCTTTGAAATTGAATTTATCACCAGTACTGTCGTTCCTGACATTAATTTTTAGTTCCCCTTTTAGCATTCTACTTAAATTCTTCATTACTTCCATTCCAGTTGCTACAGGAACTCCGGTCGCAACGATAAAATTCTGTTCAGGACCGTCCATTAACAAGGCTAGTGCCGCTTTAACCGCAATAAAGGTATCTTCTGCGCTCTTCATTTGCCCCTCACTAGCTAACGCTAAGCGTACTTCGCTTTGAAGTCGTGCTAGCTCACCTATATACCACTCTGTATTTCCTTCAGTCAAAACTAGATTCTTTTCAAGTGTTTTGTCAATGCTCATGCCTGTCCAGCCAGGATTCGGTTCTCCAATTATACTGGGTACGAGCATCTTCGTTGATCCACAGCTGATTTTAATTGTACTTGTCCCTAAATCCATTCCAACATAGCTAACCATAATCTCTCATCTCAAAAAAATACTTTTTCTGAATTTATTGCATTCTTTCGTGAATAAATATTTGTGCTTCTATTTTTGTTATTATTCTTGAATATATTTATTCTGGATACGGAACAATAAATAATTTAATCTTTTAAAATAGGAATAATATTGAATTAAGAGAAAAACAAACGAATTGGTGATAATAATAGTCCTTCCGATTGGCATTGATATTGGTGGGAGTGTCAAGGTTTTAAGCGGAGAGCAGAAGTTTAACATTCCCAGCATCATAGGAGCTCCCAATCCCGGGTGGAGTGGTATTTCCCCCAATAAAGAGTGGAGTGAGAACCTTGTTTTAATCGAAGGGGACAATGAATGGTATATTGGGGAATTAGCACGCTTTCAAAGTGAATTAAAACGGCTTCTTGTGGAAAAGGGTCGAATAGAAAATTTAGACGATGTATTTTTGATAATTAAAGCTGTTTTAGCTCTTCTAGATCTGCAGGCTGATGAGCAATTAATAGTTGCTACGGGTGTTCCAATATCAACAAGTAATGAACTGATGAAACAGATGAGCTCCTCTTTAAAGGGGAAATATACGGTTCATATTAGAAACGATTCTACCTCAGATGCAAAGGAGATCTCTTTTGAAGTCCTTAAAACCTTTGTAATGCCTGAGGCATATGGGAGTTATTATAACGTTGTTTCAAAATCTCAAATTGCATCTGATGCGATAGTAATTTCATTAGACTATCTTACGGAAGTTCTGACACTGTATCAGGGACGGCCTATGCGCATGGCTTCGGGAAACTTGATGGATGCATCACTTGCAGTATTAGCGAATAAAATAGCGCTTTCCCTTCAAAAAGCCACAAACCAAATAATTCATCCTATGGATTTGCTCCCGAATCTGCAGCAGAATCGAAACCAAGTAAACATTAAAGGTCAAATTTATGATATTGAGGAGTCGAAAGAATATTTTATCCGTGAAATCGGAGCGGCGATTGCCGACCAGATAAAAATGTTAATGGCTAGCCTCCCATATGATGCACAAATAGAACATTATATTATAACTGGAGAAGGGACGGGGATTTTTTGGAAGGAAATAGAGTTACACTTACTTGAAGAAGGGATTATCGAGGATCTTGATAAAGTCTTTATCCCTAAAGATCCGATATTTGCAAATGTAGTTGGATTCGAAAATCTAGCTAGTAAGAAATTAATTTGAGGATCCACACTATGTAGTGAGATGGTGTCTTATACATGTCAGTCACGAACGAAGTTGCCGCCTTAAAAAAGCAAGTCAAAGTAGTAATTGGGAAGGTCAATAGTCTCAAGGCGCAACTTGAGAATCGAGAAATTACCCTAGACGAATTTAAAACAAAGAAGGAAGTCCTCGAGAATCAACTACGGAATATTTTGGAACAAATCTCGAAGTACAAAGAAAAAGGGACGGTTGAAACCAGGAGAGAAGCCGTCTTCGCTGAAGAGACCCAAAAATTAATGTATGAATTTCAAACCGAATTTGCTGACATGATTTCCAAGCCAACTGTTTATCTTTCAGCGAGTGTTGAGGATCACTTCACTTTTAATGTAGATTTCTCAAATTATCCCGAACGACCCACAATTACATTCCCGAATATGCTCCAAAAACTATTTTCGGTACCCATTGATACCAAATTTAACATCCTCAACAATTGGGACCCCCAAAATCCGCGTCATATTACTGAAATTTTTTATGAAATCGAACGCCTTCTTTTAAATATTTTCAAAAGCGACGAAATTGAAGAAACCAATCTCAATCAAGTCCGGATACAGAAAATCTTAACCCGGCGAAAATTCCTTGAATCTGCTCAATATGAAATGGAATTAAAAAATATTCAAAATGCAGTAGACCTTTATCAAAGAGTAGTAAAGCTTAGTTATGAGTTAGAAGATTTCGAGAAAGCAAAGAAATACGCAGCAAAAATTGCCGAATTAAAGGACAAGTGGAACCTTAAGGGACCGTCGAATTCTCCAACCTAATGTTATCATCTGAAACATATGCATCAACTTTATAAATTTGTATTTAGAATATACATGTAGATTATTAACCTGATTATTCATGTAGGGAATATTAGCAAAGATTGGTGAAAAAAATGGTAAATGACGATACCGCAGTCGGGTTAGGCATACCTTATTTTATTTTGATTGTAATAACTTGGTTTACGGTTGGTTCTCGCTCTTTCTCCTATCCATATACTCCGTGGCTCTCCCAGATTTCTGGGGGGATTCTCATATTATTTGGATCCTTATTTCTTATTCCAGTTTTTATCCTGACAATCATTTTTTTAGCTACAGGAGAAGATAGCTGTGAAAAGGTTGCATTTGGTTTGGCACTTCCTGGATTTGTTCTTCTTATCATCGGCGATATAACTGCGCTTTACTTTACGATAGATAACTTTGTAACTCCCTCTCTCTTACTTGCTTTTACCTTACCGCAAGTTATTCTAGCTTTTGGGTTATTTGCAAGACGAAATTATAGCCTAGGCAACCGAAGGGGCGCATCCCCCATGGCTCGCCGAGCTCGAGCATACCGAACAACTTCTCGCCTCCCTCCACGTCGAGTTCCAAGCCAAACTCCACGAGGGCGAATAGTTATTTCAAACGAAGTTCGGCTTGCAAGTACCCACGGACAATCTATTAAACGATGCGTACGTTGTAGACAGACTCTTGATACACAAACTAAGGTTTGTTATTTCTGTGGAGCACGACAACCTTCTCAAGCACCTCCAAGACAATCACGACCCGCCCCACCACCTGCACCCGTTTCCTCTGTCTATGACCGAGTTCAAGCCCCCTCCGCCTCTCAACCTGCAAGATTCTGTCCAAATTGTGGTGCCCCAATCGCCCGCGGTCACATGTTCTGTACTCAATGTGGCTCATCCTTAGAATAAAGAATTATTTACTCTCTTTCTATCTTTTTTCCACAGTTACTACAGAAACTAGTTTTTGGTCTCAACTGAGATCCGCAATTTGCACAAAATTTAACTTCAGGTTCCGAAATATTTTCTTCTTCTTTTCTTAAATTTGAACCACAAAAAGGACAAAAGGTAATATCTGAAGGATAATCATTCAAATCCGCTTCACATGCAGGACAAATCCGCAGGTCCTGTAAAATTTCTTTAAAGGTAAGTTGATTCATCGCGTTAATGAAATTAGGAAATTTCGACCGAATCCCCGATGAGAATTCAGTTTTATCCATATATTTAAACCAAATTTCAACGTATTTTTCTCTTAATTTTTCCAGTCTTTTTCCTGTAAGTTCTCTTTTTTTCTTCCTTCTCGGTCTCAAAGACTTCCATAAGGATTTTTTTCGAGTCCAATCCGTACCCTTTATGGAAATAGAATAATATCGTTGGATATATGTGCTAAGTCTCGTCTTTGGTATCTTTCCAATCCAATTAATAATTTCTTGCTCTATGACTCTGCGCCGCTCTGGAATGACTGTGATATCAGTATTTTCATTCCAATATCTTAAATAGGTTCTATGTAGCTCATCTAGGAGTGGATTTACATCAATCTGGATCATAGATGCGATTGTGAGCTTACCTGAGTAATGAAAATTAATAAAATGCAGGAATTTCAGGAATGGATCAATAGTTTTTTTTGCAAAGATAAAGGTTGGAAGTATGATTTCTAAATCAAACGGGTAGGTTTTCCCCCTAAAATCGACTGCTGGAACGAGCATAACCGTTCCGCGTAACGTCACAGATGTTAATGAATAGAGCTGCGCAATGGAATCCATCTATTTTTCTTTATGTTTTATGCCTTATAGGTTATTCGAAACCCTCACTTCGTAGAAAATGAAGTACAGGAGCACTTCAACCTCTGTTAAGGGTAAAAAGTGTCTAACTATTTTAAAAATAAGAGTAAGGAATCTCTTCTGGTATAGGAAAAAAATTGTAATTGGTCTTTTAGCTTAAACTTGTTCGACACCTTTAATTTCTGGGATTCGTTGCTTGAGCAGCCTCTCAATCCCCATTTTCAAGGTCATAGTAGAATAGGCACACCCGGCACAATGGCCCACAAGTCTGACTTTTACAATATTCTCTTCTATACCAACTAACTCAACATCGCCACCATCGGCTTGGAGGCTGGGTCGAATCTCGTCTAAAACTTTGCCAACTTCTTCAACTGTTGCCAAACACATCACCTTTTCTCATAATAATGTAAGAATACTTGGATTTAATCAATATTTAAGTTACAAATCGTAACATTATTTATAAAAATGCCGTTTACAATTGCCTGAGAAAGTGAAAAAGTAAATTAATTAAAGGGTAAGCTCGTCTTTGAATTAGGTGTTTTTTTTGGCAGAAGAAGAACAGAAGACTACTATTGGAACAATGTTTTGGATTTTAGTTATCCTTGCGATTGGAGCATTGACTGTTCTATTTTTCCTATCCGATACGATCCAAGGAATATCCGCTACGATTGTGAATTTTATAACAAATTTCACTGATCCCCTTTTAATAGGGCTAGTTTTTTTCGGAATTATGGTTGTTCAGTCTATTGCAGTACCAATACCCTCAGAAGGCGTTTTAATCGTTGGCGGACTAGCCTTTTACACCTATTATGATGGTATCGGAGGCAATATCTGGGTTGGATTTACACTCGCTTCTTTAATTGGCTACGCAGGTTCGATAGTTGGTGCAATAATGCTTTTCTATCTCGGAAGAAAGGGCGGTCGTCCGCTAGTGATCAAACTCCTCGGTAAATCTAATATGAACTTTGTTGATAATTGGTTTCAGCGTTGGGGCGTTTGGGCAGTGGGTCTTGGTAGGCTTTTACCTGTTATTTTCTATGATCCAATTTCGCTTGTTGGCGGGGCAACTGACATGGGATTCAAGCACTACATATATGGCACTCTCGTAGGAACAGTTCCACGTGTCCTCTTCTATTGTGGCATAGGGGCTATTTTAGGCGTGTCTAATGTACCAGCAATTACTGAAAACTTGTTTACAATTATTCTAGTAATAGTGATCTGTATTGGTCTAATCCTATTATTCATATACTGGCTGATGTTTAGGCGATACGCAAAGGAACAAAAAGTGAAAAAAGAAGAAGAAATAGCTTAATCTTCATTTATTTTTTATTATCTCTTCCTCAATTTATTTTTCTGTATTATCGTACTCGAACCAGGGAACTTTATCAACTAATACCTTTTTTAAGATAATGTAAAAGACCCAAACTGTTAAAATCCCGATGAAGCTTCCTACAAAAATATCTATTGGATAATGAACACCAAGAAACACACGGGCATAGGCACCTAGGATTCCATATACCACCGCAGCAATCTTGATTCCGTAATTTTTGCATACTAGAATGAATGGTGTAGCGAAAACGAAGGCAGCTGTTGCATGACCTGAAGGGAAGCTTTCCAAACCTAAGTCAAATAATTCTATTGGGGTTGATCCCGGGTAAAAAAATGGGACCCAATCATTTGCACTGCTTGACACCAGGATATCCATAAAGGGACGTTCTCGTATGATTATATGCTTAATTAGGGTGGTTGTTCCCAAGAATCCTACAAGAATACCTGCTATGACTAAGATCAAGATAAACCGCGTTGGACGTAATTTCTC
The DNA here is from genome assembly GCA_016840125.1 of Candidatus Helarchaeota archaeon. Next base: position 7,349 of record JAEOSY010000678.1, read on the forward strand.
AATTTTAATAGAAAGCACAAAGAGGATTAATCCAAATATAATAAATCCCCACGTTGCAAAGCCCCAATCCACAGGTCCCCACGTGGAAAACTGAACGAAAAAATGGTCTAAAAATGTAGGAGTGCCTGTAAAAGTTGGATTAAGAGCCATAAACAGCTGTTTATCTCCCAACTCAAGGTTTCCAGCACCCATTATGAGTACAGTTAATAGAAATATCGCAGAAATAATTAGCAAAATCAAAGGTCCTTTCCATTTATCCAAGTTCATAAAAAATCACTTCATTATGATTACTTCTATTTTTATGAGATGAATATACAAATCGTGAATTTATAAATTCCTCATTCCTTTAAATTTACCGCCCAAATAATGCTTTTAATTTTGAGATGAAGGTCTTAAAAACAGAAACAATTCTGCTCCATATCCCGGGCGGTTTTATAATAGGAGAATCTTTACCAACAGCAAATTCCATCGCTGTTAGGAGGATGGGAAGTGTCCGAAGACCTATAACATCAACTTGTTCTGAAGGGGGATTAAAAAATTCCCAGATATCCCCTGCCCATGTCCCCTTATAAATTTCAACAACAAATGAAATACATTCATAAAATTTGTAGACATGATCAATGAAGGTTCCAGCGGTCGGATAAAGCGCAATTCCCGGCTGACTGGGATAGGGTGCTACCTGTAAATTTTGAGATTTTTGGGCCATTTGTTTACATAATTTCTGGAATAATGAATCATCGGGGGAAGGATCCCACGTGTACCCCCACGGATATAAAATAACCTCTGCGCCACTATGCAAATCGATGGCACACTTAATATTTTTATATTTCTGAAAGAGATCATCAATAATTTTCAATTCATTCATCAATTGAGATTCAATTTCTGAAAGCTGAGTGGGTCCACAGTAGATTTCACTCAAAGGATCATGCGAACATCCGGGTTGATTTCCCCAATTAAATGTGTAATTACGATTTAGATCGACACGATTCCCATTTCTTCGGATAACAATATCATGACCATCCGGGTTTAACATGGGGATAACAATGACTAGACCCTTCTCAATTAAATTCTGGATTTCCTCATTTTTTGAATAATTCTCCAATAAATAATTTATACCATAATACACAGCTTCGCTTGTTATACACTCTCTTCCATGATGGCAGCCAATGATGAGACATGCAGGTTTATTTTTTAACCCATCTTGCCCTGCCGTGATAATATAACCCCAAATATCCTTTTCTTCAGTGCTTTGCCCCAATTTATATTTACTAATTAACTCAGGATATTGACTACAGAATTTATCAAAGTCATCAACAAGTTCTTGAGATGAATGATAATTCTCAGGGAAATCAAAATCTCTTTTTTCAGCTTCAGTCAACTAAATTACCTTCTTTGTTATTTTCTTACATGATTACCATTTCACTTAATTTTAAGTTTATTTATACTTGCATCTAAGAGCGAAAGCAGTTAAACCCGAGAAGAAATCAGTTAATTCCTAGATTAAACAAAAATTATAAGGTTTTTAAGTTGCCCTATCCTTAAAGTTTCGTAGATTGCGTAAAAGGATGTAAATTTTTCTCAAAAACTAGGGAAGATGAAAGGGTGATTACATCTCCGAAGTGATTAATCGAAAATTAATTTATAGGTTCGTTCAACGAGAGTTACGAGCTTTATTCAGGCGTCGAGAACTAAATACACGCCAAACTCGCGAACCTCAGAATATTTGGGGAGGAAATTATTTCGAACAACTAGATAATTATCTTCAAGAAGACAATATTCGCCTTCAAGAACTTCAAAGGAATCTCGTTCGTGCTTATGATTGTCCGGAACACCCCTCTAAAATATCCCTTCAGCGGGATAAAACTCTATTTTATACACTTTTGGAAGAAATGGATCTCCATTTCAGTTTAGTAAAGCAAGTAGTTTTCGTCCATAAGAAGTATGGTATGTTTGAAGTGGGGATTAACGACACCAACGTTTACTTTTTTCCCTCCCGTTGTTTAGGATGTAACCGGAACTGTCCAAACAGGAAAAGGCATATCTGCATCGTAGCATCCGATTCTGGAAAGCCAGGTTGGGCAAATGTCGGAGTAACAAAAACTGATATACTTCTTCTCTCTAAAGTAATTGCGCTTCAACATGATTTGATTCCAAACCATGTTAAAAATCAAATTAATAGGGCTTTAACGTGTAGACCCCCAGGAACTCGTGCCCCCTCAACAATCATGGGGCTAAGAGACGAAATGTTAGCAGAGCTCAGAAGATTACAATCTATAATGCGGGGCGAAAATGATACTAATCTACCTAATCCCCCCCCTTACCGACTTGATCCTCCTCGAGCACACCCTCCCTACAATAGACGAGCTGCAGTAATGCGAGAACTTCAACAACTATTCCGTAGACATAGACGCCGAACTTAAGCTGACATAAGATATTCCACCTCCCCATATTTTTTTATAGTGATTGGAGTAGAGTGATGCAATGGGAACGAATTCTGTTAGGTTCTACAATGAAATTATTCACTTGAAAGAGAATAAACTATTTTTAAATAACTTTGGAATTGAAGACATCAGTGAAATTGAGGGATTGGAAAAATTATCTAGCTTGAAAGAGTTTTCTCTCTATCTCGGAGATTTAAGGACTGGTTGTCCGCGCGATCCTTCAAGAGATGATTCCTCATTTATAATGACCGTTCCAGACCAAAATTCAATAACGCGAATCAGAAATCTGGAACAGTTTTCAAACTTAATAGATTTAGATCTTAGTTGGAATGCAATACAAAAGATTGAAGGCTTAGATACGCTTACTAACCTACAAAAGTTATCACTCAAGGATAATAAAATAAAGAAAATCGAGGGGCTAGACCCACTTACGAACTTATGGAGATTAGACCTCTCTTCAAATCCAATCCAAGTCATTGAAAACCTTGATACGCTTGTGAATCTCCAATGGTTGGATTTCAGCTATTGTGAAATCACAGAGATTAACGGATTGGATGCTCTAAAGAATCTTGAAACCTTATCTGTAGCTGGAAATCAAATCACAGAGATTAGAGGATTAGAATTTCTTACGAATCTAAATGAGTTGGATCTCTCCGGGAATAAGATAACCGAGATTAAGGGATTGGATACCCTCAAGAATCTTGAAATATTATCTCTCTCTGGAAATCAAATTACAGAATTTAAGGGATTAGACTCCCTCACTAATCTTAAAAAGTTAATTCTCTCTGGAAATACAATGGCTAAGTTCCTAGGACCTGAAGATCCTATGCATCTATCAGATCTCGTTCTTAAAGGTGGTTTAATTACTGAGATCAAGGGTTTAGATGCGCTTACGAATCTTGAGTCTTTAGAATTAAGTGGTAATGGTTTCATAGAAATTAACGGTTTAGATGGTTTAACGAATCTCAAATGGTTGGATCTCTCTGGAAATCACATTACGGAGATTAAAGGGCTAGATTACCTCTCGAATCTTCAAACCTTGATTCTTAGTTATAATCAAATAGGCGAAATTAACGGATTGGACGGACTCGTAAATTTGGAAGAGTTATACCTCCGTCATAATAATATCCTCAAAATTACGGGGTTAAATAAGCTCAAAAACCTTCAAAATCTGGATCTTGAACAGAATAAAATAACAGAAATCAGTGGGCTTGATGCTCTTACCAATCTTCAAGCGATAAATCTTTGTCTCAATCAAATCTCCGAAATTAGTGGATTAGATAATCTTGTAACCTTGGTTAAATTAAAAATAGGCTATAATTTAATCAAAGAAATCAAAGGACTGCACACATTACAAAATCTGCAAGCTTTGGATCTCTCCGCAAATCAAATTACGGAGATAACGGGACTGAAAAAGTTAGCAAATCTCGTGGCCTTGCATCTTTACGAGAATAAGATAGCGGAGATAAAAGGATTGGATGCGCTCCCCCAACTTCAACTCTTAAATCTTCATAGAACTTTGGTCTCGGAAATTAAGGGTTTAAATAACCTCAATCTTAAAAGATTATTTCTTTCTGAGTGTCCCATTACTGAAATAAATGGATTAGATTCCTTAAAAGCTCTGGAAGAATTGGATCTCTACAGCGACAAAATCACGGAGATTAAAGGACTGGATGGTTTAATTAACTTACAAGTCTTACACCTTGAGGGGAATCCAATTAAAGAAATAAAAGGTTTAGACAAGCTAACGAAACTTAAAGTGCTACTGCTTTATGGAAATAAGATCAAAAAAATAAGGGGATTAGACACCCTCAAGGATCTGCGAGTGTTGTGTCTTCATCACAATGCAATTTCAGAGATAAAAGGATTGAACGCTCTTACATCCCTCGAACAATTATCCATCCAAAGAAACAAAATTAAAAAGATAGAGGGATTAGATGCACTCAAAAATCTCTTATTTCTCGACATCTCTAACAATCAAATCACAGATGAAGGAATGGCCGCTCTCCCAGATATTCCGCGAGTTTATTTATTTGGAAATGACATCCAAGGCGCGAAAAAACAACCCTACTACCCTGGGATGACATGGCATAAAGAATTGAAGAAAAGAAGAAAGAAAAATAATTGAAAAAATAAAAGGAACTTTATTTTTTTCTCTCGCTTTTTAAATATTCAGCAACTCCGAAGCCAACTTCACCATTCAAATCGAATTTTGAAATGGTTTCATAGATATTACAAATCCCTTCTTTACTGGATTGCGGGAGTGTGATTAAATAGATGGTTTCCGCTTTCAGCGTATAATTCTCTCCGTTTTTATCTTCTAGTTTGAAGACTGCTGAACTTGGATTTCGTGAATTTTCATCCTGGGATCGTTTTTTTGCTTCAATAGTTTGGATGGCGATATTTTGGTCTGCTGAAGAAATGAATCCATGGATATATTTCTTATCACCTATCTTATTTAACCAAGCATTCAACGCAATTTTCCCGTTCTCAAATTGAACCGAGAGCCAATACCACTCATCAATGTGAACCCAGTTCCTTACACCCCAACTATGATCTCTATGTCCAAATCCATCAATTTGTCTCTTGGTTCCATCCTTAAACGTAAAAGTCCCCTTTACAAATCCAGATTGCTCATAATGCTTTTGTTCCAATATGTTAGGAATCTGCCACCCTCCTGGATATTCATAAACAGGGAATCTCCCGGCCCAGGTATAATTCAACTGATACCTCCGCTCTTGAATTTGAATCTCCCACTCCTTATTTTCCTTTACAATAGTGAAACTCTGTTGTCCATCCGTAGGATTTTCCCTCAAATCGTTTTCATTTTTCAATTTCTTATAATTTATGTGTGTATATAGTTTTCCATCTACATAGACAATAGAGAAATAGTGGCTATCATTTTCGTACGGCATGTAACCCATGGTTGAAACACTAAAAATATTATTTTTGGAGTCCATTACATTAAAATAATAGCTTTCTCTCCACCAAGGCTTATTCTCGGGGGTATGTAAATGCTCATCTTTATCCGTTATCATTTTTATCACTCATTCGGACGTAAAAAGAAAGTAGGATTTTTTAATTTTGCTTTACACCCACGAAATATCCAAGATAATGGTCCATATACGCTTTTTCCAATTTTATTTACGAGGTCGCTAAATTCATTTTGTTCAATTTCTTTCGTTAGGCTCCAATCTATCTGATTAGTGAGCCCTACTACATTTGTGAAGCGGTCGAAATTCTTATTATAAACTAATGCGCCAGCTTTAATTTGCTCAGCCCGATCCCATTTCGTCATCTTCCGATATAACTCTATAAGTGCCTGTTGTGCAAATAGTTCATATGGTTTAAGCTCATCCAATCCCAGTGACTTATTTTTGCCTTCTTCCTGTGTCAAAATTGCAGTAGATGTTATATTTTTACTATAGTCAACAGGATCTGTGAACATGGTCCCCCAATCATTGAACCAAACCTTCTTCATATCTTTAAGGGTAAAAGCAAATGCTATTACTGAAGTGGGTGCATTCGCTTTTGTATCTGACCATGGCCATTGAGGCTGTTTACCATCATTGAGGCGAATCATTTCTCTTATTACGAGTATTTCCCCATTGTCCATCTCATATGGACCGTGTTCGCTTATTTTCATGCGCGCCTCACATTCATCCATGAAACAATAAACCTCTAATTGTGCGGAAGTCCTTTTGATTTTAGATAATTCGCTCTTTTCTGGCGTAAATAAATGTTTCTTAATGAATTTTAAATGATTATTCGGCAATATCCTCGCATTCCCTGCCATCTCCTCAATAGTTAGAGCTCCTGTATTATAGTATGATTTCGATAGCCGAGTCCAAAAATCCAAAATAAATTGAATTTCTTGGAATTTTTCTAATGATTCACATCTCGGATCATATTCATGCTCACAATAAAATATAGTTCTACCAAAAAGGGGAAACATCTGGAGGTCAAAAAGCTGAAGAGGGGTAATTTCAGTAAATAACTTCCTTTCCTTTTGGCTGATCTGTTCTGGTGAGATTTTCTCATTCACCATTTTTAATTGTTTATAAATTTTCGCGTATGAATTTAAGCACGCAATAATTATATATTCATTTACGGGAAATAGCTTGGATTCTACAGTTAATCTCTTGAGAAATAAATTATCAAAGGTTACACTCAATCGTCGAAGCAATTGATTTGTATCATTTAAGTTCATACCAAATAAAATCCATCATTTTGATAATCTTAATATTTGAGTAGGCAAAATTAGTTTTTATCTTTAATGAATTAAAAAAAAATCAATTATAGGTATTCAGTCGTTGAAGTGAGTGGATTACATATGATTTACATAAATCTATCATTTTTTGACACAATAGTGGGTCCTCAGACCTTTTGTACTCTTCCCTCTCCTCCAGAAGCCGAGATTGAAGAGTACACCAACAGCCTTTTGAACATTTCAGAATTTATCGAGCTAAAATTCTTCGTCTATGTTTCCTCTAAGCATCTTAAAACTTCAAATATTTACACTAAAATTCCAAGTGAATGGGCGCGAGGGAATATGGAAATGGTTCTCTTAAGTATTATTCTGGTGGATGAAGGATTTAGTCGTTTGTTCATCTTCGAGGAAATACTTGAAAAGATGGTCAAAGCTCTAAAACAAATAGATAAAGCCTACATGGCATTTCATTTAAAACACAGAGATGCGTCTGATAGGGACGCAATCCTCGCTAAGAGAGATGAAATAATTTCAGTTTTACAAGGATTCATACCTGAAATTCAAGAAATTATCGAGAATGCAAAAAAAATACCTACCGATAGTGAAATAATCGAAACTGAGGAAAATCTCCAGGATGAATTTGCGCTACTTAAACCACAACAAACAGTTCTTGAAGCATCAAAACAACTCGCGGCAAGTCCGAGGGTATTAATAGGGGTAGTACTGGAAGATAAAAAACCAGTCGGTATTCTTGATGAGGATGACATTCTTAATAAAGTCATATTGAAAGCGAAAGACCCTCTTATGGTAAGAGTTCAAGATATTATGGTTAAAGATGTTCTGTATGTTGATTCAGATGATTCAATTGAAGAGGTTATTGAACAGATGCTGGAAAAAGGAATTCAAGCGGTTCCAATTTTGCAGGATGGCACATTTTTTGGGGTTTTTACGATCTTTGATGCAGCTGGGCACAATAAAAACGTGCTTGAGCTTGTTAGTGAACAATTAGCGGAAATTTCGCAACAAAGATTGGATGATGCCAAAAAATTAAAACTTAAATTATGGTCCTATGTACGAAATATCTCCCGTAATAAACGGCTTCAGGAACGTCAGAAAAAAGAATAATTCAAAACTATAATTCTTCACTTTTTTTAGCTTTTTGATATGAATTGAGAACGTGTCTGGCTTAAAATTTTTTCATATTCTTGAGCAAGATGTGTCCAATTATATTTTTTCGATAAATTCCGTCCTTTAATTACCATCTCTTGGACTTTCTGCTTATTCGAGAGGATATAATGAATTTTATTTGATATTTCGTCAGGATTATCGGCATAAAAAATATTGTTTTGGGCTATAGATTTCACTCCTGCGAGCGGTATTGAAACTACTGGACGTTCACACGCTAGATATTCAAGGAGTTTCATAGGAACTACACAATGAGTTAAATAATTTTTAGTAAAAGGTAGTATACATACATCACTTGCACAAATATAAGATGGCAATTGTTTATATGGCACTCGTCCCGTGAAAACAATGGATTTCAAAACATTATATTTAGCTGCTACCTGTTTAATTCTAGTTAACCCATAATGTCTCGAGGGTCCGATGAAAAGACAGCGTAATGTCGGATACTGTTTAATTAAATGTGACAGCGCTTGAAATAATTTATCATAATCAATCCAATATTCCATCGCTCCTAAAAAACAGATAATTGGTGAAGTGATATTATATTTATTTTGGATGGAAGTCTTCTCATGGGTTGAATTAAAAAGATTAACATCCACCCCATTAGAAATAATCTTTGAATTTTGTATCCCTATTTGTTTTACATACCACGATAATGGTAATCCCGTGGTTATTACATAATCTGCATGTTTAATATTAAAATTTAGGATGGACGTAAGCAAGGAGTTTCCAATCTTTTTAATAATAGCTGGTAAAAATGTAATATAGTTAATATGATACGGTTGAAAATCTACGACATCAAAGACTATGGGGATAGAATTCTTTCTCGCTGCGCGGATGGCAAGCGGTGCGAATAAAAAATTTGTGGTCACGATGATTTCAATATCGTATGAACGAATTAACTGATTAATATATGAATAAATTGGGATAGAATTAAAAAAATAGAACATCGGCATGCTTTTCATAAAAACGGTTGGGGGTTTATGTAAAAATAAGTTAGTTTTCAGCTGATATGATTTTTTAATCCCCTTACGTTCATGTTCAAAATAAACTACATGAACTTCATTATTATCTAACAATCGTCCAAAAATTTTATGAACCCTATTTTGCAATGCAGTAATCCAATCCAATTCTGGGATAAGCAGAATCTTCAGGTATGTCCCTCCGCTGGTTGAATTACTAAACTCTTTTGCGAATCCGCACTTTTCCGTGATCTAATTAACCAATAAGTTATTGCAATTCCTAACAATAGGAATGCCATTAAACCTTCATTGGTAAAGAGCCCAAACGCTCCTCCTGACCCAAGTACTACTTCTGCGGCTTGAGGGGTGTAAATATGGAAGATAATAAAAAATGCTCCAAAATCAATTGAGAGCGTAGAGACATCAAAGGTTGGCGCCTGAATTTCCACCCAATAATAGCTATCTAATGGCCAGAACAGTTGAACTGGGGCAGTAAATAGATCAAGAATTGGATGCGAGAGTAGGAGAAGTGAGATGATTATTGCTTGGCTTTTCCACTCTGGTTTATAACGGATGGTATAGATCACAAAACCAACTGAAAGGGCTCCAAGGAATATGAGTGAATGCAGAAATGATCGATGTGCTCCAAAAATGACATCAATATCCGGAATTACAGCCAGAGGACAAAATAGTAAAACTAACCTACGATCATATCCTGCTATTATCAAGGCGGCAGCTGGAATGATCAGATGAATTAAAACTTCTGACAATAAATCAACCTTCTTTTTTCTTTTCAGTCATTTGAATTAAATAATAACAGTATCTCATATATTTAAAATAATTCAAACTGCTTGTGGGAGTATTTCCTTGATTGTTATGGCAATGGGTCTCTTTAAGATACGGAAAAGCGTTAAATTTGCGCTAATTAGCCCGATTAATACAGTTATCCCCAAAGCTAATAAGAGTAAAGAGGAAAAGAGCTCTAACGTTACAATTTGAGTCAGACTTATTTCAAGAGCTCCAATTGATATGAAACTTCCTAAGAAAATTCCAATAAATCCTCCCAGAGTGCCTGATACTGCGGAAATGAGGATGATTCTTAAATTTATTAGATAATATACTTGTCGATTCGACGCACCTATAGATCTAATTATTCCAATGAGCTGTCGTGATTCGGAAATGCTTGCTGAAACTACGTTCATGATGCTAAATGACACTAGAATTGTAAGTATAATTGCTAATACATATACAATTGATTCTGTCAAACCTAGAGTTTGTTCGAGTAGTGATGCTGAATATTCGATGGGATCTCCCACATCGATGTTTGAGCTTATAGCTGTTGAAATTGAGAAGATAAGGTGCAATGAAGTATTTTTTTGGCGTAAATCCACCTGTTTTTTCCAAGATTTACCGGAATGTTCTGCGTAAATGTAATATTGATCTGCATCGACTAAAAATTCTGCAACACCTAACGCATTTGTAGAATCTGATGCAATTTCAGTACCATTCAGCGTTTTTATTGTAATCAAAACATTGGGTACCAGTCCCAATGTTGTTGAATTTATGGTGGTTACAATTATTTTATAAGGTGCCATATGGAATGCTAAAAATTCAGGTTGTGAAATATCAAGAATTTCGGATTTTTGCTCCAACCCTTTATTTATGCTGATATTATACGTTCCATATTCAAGGTCAAACGTACATTCTCCGTTATCATTTGTAATGTCTTGAAATAATAGCTGGCCCCCCAAATCTAAAATTTGCACATTTACATCCTTAGAATAATGCGTAGTAGAATCATCAAAAGTGAAAATGGTTAACCGATAGAATGGAATAATCGAGAAAATAATAGCTTCATCAGTTGAAAGGTTGAACAGTTGCGATTCATGTGTTTGATCAAACTCTACTGATATATTATACAACTGGGGGTTAAGCGTAAACTGGCTGAAACCATTTGAATCACTATGTTTCTTATCTATAAGATCCCCTGATAAATCTAAGACTGAAATACTTGCATTTTCTAAATAACGACCACTAATCGCATTCACAATACTGACATTTAAAGAATATTTTTGAGTAAGCAAAAGTGAAACTCGGAAAATTTCTTGATAATCGGTCATATCAACTAATTTTACCTCAGTAAAGTTATCGTACGTTGCCGTTATACTATAAATATCCGGATCAAGAAATAAAGTGACAAACCCTGACCCATTTGTTAGATACGGATCACCTCCATTAACACTCACATTTGCATCAACTATCGGGCTCCCCCAGTAATCAATCACTTGAATGTCCAATTTGTAGGGAGGAATGTGATAAGAAATAAGAGGATCTGCAATTATCTCTTTAAATTGAAGCAAATTATAGTTTTGATAAGAGAGGTTTATGTAATAGTTCCCTGGATCCAGCGCGAATTGAGCAATTCCCTCAACCGTTGTAAATTTCGAAAACAGTGTAGAATTGTCCTGATATTGCAGAATATCAACCTGTGCATTTTGTATAGGTGCATTGTCTGATGCATTAAATACTGTAATAGTTAGGTTATAGGGGGGAAACTCAAAAGTTAAGAGCGTATTTGGTGCCACGAGATTTCTAATTTTAGATAACACGTAGTCTGTGTTATTTAAAGTAATATTATATATCCTCGGCGCGACCATAAAAGTTGCATACCCCCCTGAATCTGTTACTTGCGGTCCCGCGATGAGATTATTCTGTAAATCAAATAACTGGATTTGAATATTCTCTTGAGGCGCAGACGTTGTTCCGTTGAAGATAATTACTGATAAGTTAAAGGGATACGAATAAAATGAAACATTGACGTTAGATTGAACGACTTCAATTACATCATGGTAATATGTATTAGAAAGATTAACTGAAACATTGTAAACGCCCGGGTTCATCAAAAAATTGGAGATCCCTGCTATAGTCATTGTACTTGTAAGATATTCTTTTGAGGAATTATCATAAATTGTAACATTAACTCCCGAAAGGGGTGGCGTTCCACTATCAGTTCCATTGAAAACCGAAACTGTAAGGTTGTATGGGGGGATGATAAAGTTAATTGGGTCAATTGAACCTGTAATTTCGTAATTCTGATTGAGAAAAACATTACTACAGTTTAATATAATGGTATAAGAATCAGGAGGTATGAAAAAGGTAACTGAACCATTTTCAGATAGTTTTGAATCATTTAATGAAGCTGAAATTAATCTCACATTAATATTTTGTTGTAAAATTCCTGAAATGTTCTCGATTATTATTGTTAAGTTATAAGTGGGCATCCAAAATGTTTCGTTTCGACTTGAATTGAGATTAATAATTCGATTTTTTATAAAACCCTCCGAATTGACCGTTATATTATATGTATTTAGTTGTAAAAGAAAGTCAGCGATTCCGTTCTCATCGGTAAAATTCTCATAAAGATTATTTGCTTCGTCATGTATCTTCACATTGGAATTATTTATTGGTAATTTAGTAGAATCGTTGAAAACATGAATCTCCAAATCAAATTGAGGTAGAATCTCAAAATTGACTGTCCGATCTGAACGAAGGTCTATAATCCGGTTTTGTGAGATTGTGCTGTAATCGACTGATACATTATAGGAAGTGGGAGTTAAATCATCAAACTCAATGTATCCAAGGTCACCAGTTGTTCCAGAATTGAGAACTGTCCCATTTATAAGTGATAGAATAACTGTTGAATTGAGCAACACTCCCGAATACGGATCATTAGTACGAATCCCTAATTTAAAATGGCGATACCAGAATATTAAGCTTTCATTCTGAATAGGATTTGCAGTTTGCTTAAATTCCACTGGTTCTTGCGTAAAATTATTCCAAATTAACGTAGAGAACTGAAAAATTTCACTTGGTAATGAAAAATTCGCTTCTCCAATAGAATTAGTCTGACGCATTTGAATAATCTCCGATCCCTTCCAAGCAATGACTGTAGTGTATGGAATTCCTATTTGATTGATATCCCAAACCTTAACATTTAATGGGTAGAGATCTGGAGGACTCGTGATTTTCAGGCTAATTGTTTGGTCAGATTCAAGAAAGACCGACCTATTAACTTGACTCGAACCAGATCGAGCTACTACTGTGTAATTTCCAAAATCCAGTCCGAATGAACCCTCTCCTACTGAATCGGAAATACTGCTTTTGATCAGAGTACCCTGAATATCATAAATCTCGACTTGAACATTTTGAACATGTTCTCCTGTTTCATTTGAGAGAATCTGAACTGTTAGAAGATGTTGTGAAATCAAACTATCTTCTAATGAACTTCGAGAGATAACTGAATCATTATATTCCACACGAATGTAAGTGACCTTGTCAGGGTAATTTCCTGACAGAATTTGTCCTATACTAAGTGGTATAAGGACTTCATCGTTGAGCGCAGTATCTTCGGAGGAATATATCCCTATAGCCGTTACTTGCAGGGATATATCACGCAATCCACTATATATTAAAAATGAATCTCCAACCGAAATTTGTAATCTTTGTGCAGCTCGATTCCCAATAAAGGCTCCATGAATATCCTCATTTGTCAGCAATCTCCCAGCTTCCAATACCAAATTTTCCACTAAATAGAATTTATTGCATTCTATTCCACGAACAAAACACGTTTTCTCCCTAATCATACAAGGTGTTAAGGTTTCTGGGCTAACTAATGTTACCCCTTGAACATATTCCGCACTTTCTGCTATTTGCATTGAAATATAACGCGTAGCTATGAAGTTCCCACTGCCACTTTGTGTTAAAATCAGTGTATCATCTGATTCACCTAAATACGTACTAATATATGAATAGACTCCAATAAAAACTGTCGCACATGTAGCAAATAAAATAGAAGCAAGCAAAAGGCCTACCAATGCGTAAATAGATCGCCTTTTCGGTATTAAATTAACTTGGTATAACCTTCGTTTACTCATTTATTCTTTTCTCCAATAGCTATTTTAGAGGCAGTATAGGCCGGATATAAGCTCCCTATAATACCCGCTGTTAGGCCAAATAAAATTGAGATAAAAATTGTAAAGACGTCAAAAGTAGGGCGAACGGTGATTGTTGTTATACTTGAAACAAGAAATGACGCAGAATATGATAGAAAAATTCCCCCTAATACTCCTAAGATGCATCCAAATAAACATAATAAAACACCTTGGTAAAGAAAAATACGAATTAATTGAGATCTACTTGATCCAATTGCTTTTAAGATTACAATCTCACGTTCGCTTTCTTTTACTATCGTATTAATCACGTGAAACATTCCAAATGCCATTACAACATAAACTACAATAGAAAGTAACCACATGCTTTGGACTGTTCTTGATATAATCCCAGAAACAAAATCTGATAATTGATTTTCCCGTTTAATATTCAAATCTGGATTTTCTGTTTGTAGTGTTTGTATTGTCGAATCGACTGACGAGGCATCTGTTAATTTTACTTCAATTAAAGAAAATTTATCTGACAATTCGGGATTTAAAACGCGCGTTAAATTAACTGGCGAAAAAAGTTCTGTATCATAGTGTATATTCGATGAGACCAATCCAATAATCGTAACATTTCGTATCTCCAAATTAAAACTTAAACTAATATTGATTGGTAAGGATGCATATGAAATATTGAGCATAGAAGCTAAATATGAACCTATTAGAAGTTGAGTATCAGAAAATGATTTAGTTGGTAGGATTTGAAAAGACAAGGAGCTACGAAGTGTTTTGAATATGGAATAATTAATACCACGCATGTTAATATTATAATTGGTAGAATTTTTTGACATATTCAGACTTAAGTACGTTTCAGGAGATAAAGTTGCAATATTTGAATGATCTATAGACGATAAAACCGTAGAATCTATTAAACTTGAGTATAAATCATCTTTACCCTGTTCTAACAGAATTAAATATTGTGCATATTGGTATTGTTGCGCTAGACTATTTAATTGTGTGTAATATCCACTAATTATTGGAATTGGTGTGACAATTAATCCAACCGCAACTGTAATACCAATTATTGCTGCATAAGTTCGCCTTCTTCTATAAAGTATCGATTTAATCGCAAAATTGAAAAGTCCAGCAAATTCAAAGCCAATTAGACTTGCTAATCCAATGAGACCACTCAACAAACTCCACCCTAAACTAACGCCTAATAAAAGCGGTCCCAATTCAGCTTTGTAACTTTGTAGGATGAATTTATTTAATAAATAGAATATAAGTATCAGGAAAGGCGTTAGCGCAAATCCCAGGGCGGCTGCAACTCTCTTCAGTTCTAATTTTTTAATTCTTGAAAGGAAATAGCTTATCAGAAGCCAAACACCAATTTGAGCAAAAAAAGCAATTACAAATAATAGGGGTGAGAATGAAATCCAAATTTCTAACCCTAGAATTGTTATTGAAAAAACATAATAAGGAAAAATCTCTGTAAATAAAGGATATGTGCTTGTACTTACGACTAAACTAAGGAGACTTATGCAAAATATCGAGATGAGGTACCCCTGCCATAATTTTGAACTTTTATAACTTAGAGAGAACGATCTTCCTGAAAATAATAGTGCACCCCGTATTTTTGATAAAAAACTAGGTTCGGGTGCTCTATTTGTAAAGACCTCACTTTCTCGATTTTTCTTACTCATAATATTCATCATTGAATTAAATTTACCTTTTTTCAACTTTTAGAGATGAAGTCTCCTCATCTACTTCCTGGCTTTTTCTTCTTTGAAGGTAATAATAAAGTGTAAGCAATGAAATAACCGCTACGCTTAGAAGAACTAAAATTAAAAGGAATTCTGGATTTTGAAATATAGATAAAATTTGGATTGGCAACTCTGAACTCGAGAAAAGAACATTATTTTGGTACGAACGAATATATAGGATATATAAACCAGCATTTGCCATCATCTGAATTGAAAAATTAATTAGAAGTTTGGTATTATTTTCCCCTAAATTCACCATGGTTATTAATTCATTTATACAGCCCTCACAAAATAAAAATACATTTAAACTAATTGAGTCATTAATATATTTCTGAATATTTAACGACAGTGTGTAGGTCTCTCCAGGATACATCCCAGAATCAATTTCAAGTAGTTCGATTAGAATTGGTACTTGGACTGAAATTGAGAGCTTTATGGTATAGAAAAGTATTATTTTGGAATTATTTTGAGAATTAGTGTAATTCGAAAAGAAATTTATCTGCAAATCATAGTATTGGAAACGTGCCGTGGTCAATGGGTTAATTGAAAAATTTAATCTTCTTTGCTCCTTAGGAGATAATACTAGTGTTGAATCTAAAGGTGTAAAAACATTACTGCTCGAGTTAATGGTTATTGATCCAAAATATTCTGAAAAATTTGTAACATTAATAAAGAGTTGTTCTGCTGATAGAAAGTATATTGCATTTATAGAAGTAATCTCTGTTATTATCGGTAGTTTGAAAAAACGACTAAAAATAAATGATGAGATCCACGTTGATAAGTTACTGGTTGGAAGTTGGTCGTTGTAATCTGCATGAATTCTTATAAAATATCCTTTCCCATCCTTTGGCTGAAAGAGAATTGGGTCTGCATAATCACCACTTCTAGCATAAACCTCAAAATGTACATCTGCTGCTGTCAAAGATGAAATCGAACAAAAAACATCTGTGCTATGCGTAGAAAAATTGCAGAACAAATCCGAACCCAAGGCTGTGGGTGTTATATAATAATCTGAAAGCGTTTTAATATAGTCCATATCCATTACGTAACTAGCTCCTATATGCCCAACCGGAACATTTAGACCTGCTTCCGTTCCCATCCAATAAAATTCTTCACATCCAGTCCAAATCATGATTCCTCCTTCATCCAACCATGTTTCTACGAAACTTATTTCACTTCCATTCCAGATTGTATCCGGAGCCACTCCCATAGTTATTATAACTATTCCAATCGAATAGTTTTCCATGAAAGCTCTGAGCTCAGTTGCATTCAAAATAAAGACCGTTAAATTAAATGTGCTTAACGTCTGATTAAGCTTAATACTAAGTTGTTGCGCATTAAAATTCCATGGTTCAGTATATTTCGCATCAAAAAAGATTCCTATTGGTAATTCTGGAGAATTTAATACTTGAAAAGGAATTTTAGCGCTACTCAGCTTATCAATGAATTTTGATTGAGATCCTTCGCCATTATAACACAGAGTGAAGAGAAAAGTGAAAATTAGAAAAATCACAAGGAGATATCTTTTTCTAATCACAACTGCGTCCTCATCAAATTCATGATATCTAAAGAACTCTCTTTTATTTTAAGATATATTTTATTTTTCATCTGGATTAGCTAAGGGAATATTTTTAAATTTCTAATAATAAAGGTATACCACCAGTTTATTAGAGATATACCTAGAAAGCGAAGACTAAACGCTAGTATGGGTTTGGAGAACTCAAAATTCTTAGAGTAATGTAAAAGTCACGAATATTTACGTTATTAGGTGAAGAAATTGGAAGATGAATGGGATAAGATTGAAGCTAAGCCCGACAAGAAATTCAAGGTCGAGGGATATTATTTACTTAATCAAAGAGCTAAAATTGAAGAATTGGAAAAGAATCTAAAAACAGAGAAAGTCGCACGAACCGAAGCAGAAGAAAAGATTAACTCTTTAACATCTCAATTTGATACAACTTCAAAAACTTTAGGAAATACAATAACTGAGCAAGGTCAAACTATAGAGGAACAAAAAGCGAAACTAGAAAAGCTGACTAAGGATAAAGCTGAGTTGAACACGAAATTAGCTGGTATCGAAGGCGAAATTTCAGGTTTAAAGGGTCAAGTGGAAGATTTAACCAGCAAAAATAGTGAACTCCAAGAAAAAATTCAAACAGTTCAAGCACAATTTAACGAAAAAGAGGACCAAGCGGTTACTCTTATGAAAGAAAATGATGACTTAATGACAGAATTAAGGGAAACTCAAGAAAAATTAGGTCAAGTTGAAGCTGGTAGCCAACAAGCTGGAGAACTTCAGGCAACAATCCAACAAAAAGATCAACAAATTCAAGAGTTGAATAATCAAATTCAACAATTACAATCCCGCCCCGCCCCCGCGCCTACCGCTGCTCCTGCACAGAGCCCTGCTCAACTCATTTCACAACAACCCCGACCATCCACTACCGCAGCTCCTGCTCCTACAACTGATTTTGCACCAAAAGGCGCCACCGGAAAACCGACTTGGAACTGTCCCCAATGCACCAGTCATCGGGTTGTCGAAGAAAGTGATAAAAGGAAAATTCTATACGTCGCAGCTGGTCGTCCGATCTATGGAAAAAAGCGTCGTTGCCTAAGTTGCAATCATGAATGGGAAGCGTGAGATTCCCTTTTTTTCTAATTTTTTATAACTGATTTATAGACTTCAATATATCTGTTGGCAATCGCCTTCCAGTTATACTGTTTCTGAATTCCCTTTGCAACCTGTATGGCGTCTTCTTTGAATCTTTTTTCATCATTGATTATTGATTCCATTGCTCCTTGTAATTTTGTAGGTGTGATTTGTTTTAAAAAAATCCCACTTGCGTTTGGCAAATATTTGGGAATGAATTCACCTATTTGGCGGCAAATAAAGGGAACTCCCATTGCGGCAGCTTCAAAAATCGCCCTCCCAAAGGTTTCAATCCTAGATGGCTGGATTAAAAGAGTACAGCTCGCATAATACTGTGCAACCTGCTTATATGGAACTGGCCCTGTGAAAAATATTGAATTCTGTAATTTTTTTTGTTTTATCCAGTCCCAAATTTTTTTGTAATATCTCGAATATCTTTGAATCCTCTTATTTAATGGAAATTTTGATGAATAAGGCCCCACTAAGAGTAACTTGAGGTTTGGATATCGTTTTTTGAGTTCATTGAACGCTTGCACTAAGAATTCTATATTTTTTTCTGGTGAAATTCGCCCTACAAATAACAGTACTTTATCTTCCTTTGAAAATTGGAATTTTTTCTGAATAAAATTAGAATCTAAATACAATTTAAAAAGATCTTCATTTATTCCTTGAGGAATTATTTCTACTTTCTTGGCTTCTTTGGGATTGTTTATCTGTATGGATTTCTTCATCAATTTATTCGCAACTATTATCTTATCTGCATTCTGCAACATGAATTTTCCTAAACCTAATTCAAATGGATAAGCTAATCTTTTTTTAAGTGAATAAACTGCTGGGGTTATCCAAGGGTAATAAATATGTTCTGTATGAATAATTGGGAT
>JAEOSY010000083.1 GCA_016840125.1 Candidatus Helarchaeota archaeon
ATAGGAGTTTCCCAGTTCAGCTCTTTTTCTGCAAACCCTTCTCTCAGTCGTTTCAATCCTTCTGAGGACAGTTCTTCTTTTTTCCCCCGTTCATTTTCAGTTTTTCCCAGTCCACTGTAGTCAATAAAGACGCCGCCATGTTTTCCTCCTCGACCATGTCGAATTTCATTAAATGCCGCTCGACATAATTGATGTCTTTCAGCCAGTTCCATCCAAACGGGGTCATACTTTTCCATGTACCGTTCGCCTAACTTGTTAAGAAATTTCACTTGTCTAATCTGTTCCAATCTCTTTAAACCAGAGATGTTGGTCAGGGCTCCTCGAGTGGCAGCTAGCGTGGATGGAGTAGCGTGTTGTTGGGAACTCCATTGGAGAAATTCCATATTAATTAATTCTGCGCCTATTCGAAGCGCCATCGCTAGACCGTCACCTGTTCCTGATTTTTCACAAGCATGTCTTTTAAATAATTGATTTATACCTCCAGTGGCTAAAATCGTTGCCTTCGCTTTGAACACGATAAATTCGCTGGTTTTAATATCCACTCCCGTAGCGCCTACCACGGTTCCTTGTTGGGTTTGAAGGTTTGTTACAATTAGTTCTGGGTAAAAAATTACTCCGCGTTTTATTGCTTCTTCATATAGAGAATGGGCCACCTCCCAAGAATATCCATTGTATACTTGATAGAGATGGGACCGTTGTTGTAACCATCGTTGTTCAATACTATATTGCTTTGGATTTCCTTGACGAGCCCACATTCCACCCAATCTTTCGATATTCTTGATTTCATCTGCCACTTCCAATAGAATTGTTCGAACTAACTTTTGATCATTTAAATAATGACCCATTCTAATCGTGTCATTAAAAAGATCCTCAAAAGGTCCAGACTCTGGACCTAACCCGGGTGCATTATAGTGGCCTCCACTCATTATGCTAGATCCGCCAGGAATAATGCTTTTGGCAACTATTGTCACTTTTATATTTGGAAACTCTCTGGCTTTAATGGCTGTCCTTAATCCTGCGTTTCCCCCGCCAATAATTAAAACGTCTACATCAACTATTTTCAAGACTATTAATCTCCATAAAAATATTTTTGTGATATAGCACAAAATATATAAAAAAAAATATTTATAATTTTTGTCTATAGGGAGTTTTAAAAAAAAATGTATAAAATGCCCTCTGAATACTCATATCTGATCTCTTACAAAAAGAATCCGTATAATTCCGAAATGATAGACGCGCTCGCGAGATATTTGGAAAGCGGCGGACATCAGCATTTTTATCGAAGACAAGAACAATGCACTTTTTTTGAAAAAGAAGTTGCCAATTTGACGAGTAAGAAATTTGCGGTAAGTTGCAGTTCAGGAACGGCTGCTTTGCACTTGGCAATGCTGGCTTGCAATGTGAAAACTGGCGATGAAGTGATCCTCACGCCTCACGTAACCTATGCGGTTGGAAATGCTGTACAATATCTTAATTGCAAGCCCGTATTGGTTGATTTTGATGATACCTTAACCATAGATCCGACCAAGATTGAAGAAAAAATCACCTCAAAAACGAAATGCATTATTCCAGTTCACACGTATGGACATCCAGCGGATATGGATCCAATTATGGAGATTGCACAAACACATAATTTACTCGTTATTGAAGACATTACTCACGCGATAGGAAGTAAATATAAAGGGAAACGATTACCGGTGAGAGGTGACGATAATATCGGAATATACAGTTTGGGACCTTCAAAGCAATTGTGGCTTCCCTCTGGGGGTGGAATGTTGGTCACAAATAATCATGAGGTTGCTGAGAAAGCCAAGTTATATAAAAGTCCCCATGGAGAAGAGGTAGTTGGGTATAGCTATTTAATGTCTGATTTAGCTGCGATCGTGGGCAGAATTCAACTTAGACATCTAGGTGAGTATGTTAGAATGCAGCGAGAAGCCGCAAAAATCTTAACAGAGACCTTGAAAAGGACGCCTGTCATCACTCCTGTTGAGAAAGAGTGGGCGTATCATTCGTATGCACGTTATGCCATTCGAACCAAGCGACGGAAGGAACTCATGGAATATCTAAAACGAGAGGGAATAGATTGTCATACTTTGTACCCTAAACCAACTCATCTTTTAGAAACATATAAGAGAAAATTCCAGTACCGAGAAGGCGAGTTTCCATACGTTGAACAAGAGAAGCAAGAAGAGCTTTCCTTACCTGAGCCTCGATTTCGAACTCCATGGGAAATCGACTATATTGCCCAAAAAATCATTGAATTTTTCAGGTGAATCGCATAACCTAGCCCGTTCGCTACCGGACGTATACGGGATGCAGCAAGAGAAAAAAATAATATTTTGCAGGTAAACTTGGGTGGTCCAGAATTTCCATAATGAACGCTAAGAGGATGCCAAAAGCTCCACCTATCAGAATTATTAGACCTGTTGTTGATAATCCATAGCCAACCCAATACAAAGGGGTCTTCTCATACACTGTTCTCCCGTCTCGTTAGTTAAAAATCTCTTGATTATCCGGTTTCCCTAACACCTGTCGCTCTCATATCAGAGAACACGATGATTAACATAGGAATGAGTAGAATCCACGCATTCCATACCCCAATCTCAAACGCAGGTATTAGCGACATACCTTCCCCTCTTTAGAGTTAATCACATCAGATAAACGCAAAATATTTCCCCC
>JAEOSY010000679.1 GCA_016840125.1 Candidatus Helarchaeota archaeon
AATTTTGAAACGGTTCAATGCACAAGGTTTTGCTAGTGAGAATCTCCAGATGACTGCTCGAGGTACTTGGAAGAGAATGGCTAAAATTGTTACAGATATGCCCAAGCGAGTTCGAATTTTTGTAGATGCTGCGTGCCGGATATCCACAGATCGTGGAGTGAATATATGGTATGAATCTGTTGATCCTCGTTGGACAAGTACCTACTGCGCTGTCTGCGGAGAAAAAGTAATTGCCGGAAGTCGCTCATCTCTATTTAAGGGGTTAGATTATGATGTACAGGTTTGCCCTCTTTGGAGCAGTAGTATTCAAATCCGCAACAATCGAGGGAAATACAAAAGAGAGGAAGTAAATGAGGCGCTCAAATGGTGTGCAGCACATGAAAAGGTTATGGAGGACTTTACTACATCTGGAAAGTGGCTTTATCCAGAGGGAGTCATTCCTCGACATGCTAATAGTGCGATGAATATCGCCAAAAAAGGTGCGGAACAATATTCCAAGAAATTAAAGAAAGAAAAGTAGCAAATTATATTTTAAGATAAGGAATGTAATTAGATGGAAAGCATTTTTAAACTAAAAATTGACGACTTGCCAATTGAAAAGAAGTATATTGAATCCGTCAAACCTCGGAATGGAATTTAACATTAAATTTATTAAGAGAGTTTAAGATCGCTACTAGCACAAGTATGGCAGACGTCTGAGAGAGGACACTCACTACACCGACATTTCTTTAAATCCTTCACGCAAATTTCTAACACCCCCATCAGCATTAGGGGGAGGTCGTATTCCGTCGGGTCCTCTGGATGGATCTTTCTAAGAAAGTTGGTGAGATCTTCAACGTGTTTCCATTTACAGTTTTTAGAACCGTCTAGAATGCCTAGCCGATTACAAACGCGATGGGTGTGGGTGTCTATTACGATCCTTAATATATTTATCGGGATGAACTGCCAAAGTTGGAGGTCTCGCGCGATCCAGCGCAAAAATAATAGATACCGCTTTGCGCATGCTTTGATATGCCTACCTGAGAAGATTTTCATCGTCATAGCATATTTTTCATCAGTATTGGGACATTTCTCACACCCGTCACAGAAATCGAGTTCATAAAAGGTTTTAATGAATTCCTCCAGGAAGGATTTGAACTCATCAGTTGCAGCAGTATTCCATAATGATTTAATCCGGGTTTTAAACGATTTATATTTGGAGTTGAGGTTTTTTAATTTAGTAAAAATACAGATTATTTGAGGAATTTGAATTAGGCGGTGCATAGACCACCCGATCTTTTTGATCCCTTCGCCTTTAACGTTTGTATAAATCCATCGAAAAGTGGAGAGGATTTCAATTTGTCTAGTTTGTGTTTCATTTAAAAAGGAGAGGAAATCCCGGTTATAGTAAATTCGAATCGCTCCTGCCAACGCTGAAAGCATCGGGATTAATACTTTGGTAATCGGACATTGAAAATTAATTATAGCACAAAAGAATGTCCAGAGATCCAACCCCCCATCTATCAATTTAACTGCTTTAATGAGGTCAGCATCATCAAAAACTTGACCCTGTTCAACCAAGTAACCTTCAAAAAAGTGGGGTAGTTCTTTAATCTTCTCAATCAGTTCATTTTCGTTTGGGATAGGTAATGCACTTTTACGAGTTTTCCGGATTTTTTTGGAAGTTTTCTGAGCCAATTTTACTCCACTTATCCATAACCAATGTGTAATTTAAACTTCAATTAGGTCCAGAAAAGTGTTCATTACATAAAAAACTTTCCCGCGAGTAAAGTAGGTTTAAAAGTATTTTCTTAGTGGGATTAATGTATGGGGAGTTTTTCTTTGCGCAAATGGCCAAGGTTGGTTATTGAACTAGTTGTCCTTAAATATTCTCTTACCTAATAAAAAGTTATGTCTAATCCAATTAAAAAAACAAATTCAACTAATACCATCGCACCGAAAAGACCGTCTCCAGCTCATTACCGGATTTTGAAAAAACAACAAGTAAAACATGGTTTTATTTATCAAATTGAAGACACTAACCTTCCTGGAGAAGTTGCCTTAACACTCGCACTCAACTCAGAGGATCAGCTGCTGGTGTGGGGAGATACAGGCTCTAACCAGTGGCATGATATTACGAACCGAGAATTCTACCGTAAAATAGCCAAACAATGTGATATTCTCTAACTTTTTTAATCGGGTTAGGTAGATTGGAAAACGATAAGTGAAGTGAAATAAGCAAATGTCTTTGGATGATAAGTGAATTTAATAGATTGACAAGAAGTGGAGAGATTTGATGAAAGAAGAAATGCAGCTTAATCACAAATCAGAGTATATTCAACGGATGCGGTTGCGTCAAAAAGATTTTCCTGAATTACAGCCTTTAATCACTAAATTGGAGAGCTTAATACCTGGAACGATAGTCATTCCTCAATTTGAAGACGACCTAGATCTCCTTCTCAAAAATGGAAAGTTGATCGTAGTACCTGTACGGATTTTAGAGATGCGAACAAGTAAATGCCATGAGAACGCTGCCGACCTTCACATAGCCTATCCAAAGCGTTTAAAAATTCAAACTGGATGGGCATTCACTAAAAATGATGGACTCTGGCGACAACACTCATGGGTGTTTGACAGAAAGAAAAAACAAATCATTGAAACATCTACAATAATCCGCTCTAAGTATTGGGGAGTGACATTAAAGGGGAAATCTCTCAAGGAATTCCTTTTCTGGCAGGATAGCGCCCCACTTCCCGCCCATATAAAAGTACAAATATGATTATAATCACCCCACCTTAAACAACTTTTCTTACTTTTTATGAGGGTTTCATTACAGAGAGAACATCAGATTTTTCGTTATGGGAGTCCGTTTGTGAGGTCAAACTTTCCTTAGCTCCAGAGAGATGGCTGTCAGCATTTTCTGAAAAAGATATGTAATCTCAACTAGGACTTAACATTCAAATCTCCTTATGTCACACCCCATCAAGCTGCTTCGGCGGTCTTAGGGCTATTATGACTTACAAAATACGTTGAGTTTATATATATTTTTCTGAAATAGATGTTTATGAAAGTAAAACAGTTAGATTTATGAGTATTTTCAGAATTAATGACAATGATTCTCTTTAAAATAAAGCATTCCAGTTATTTCTTTTGGATTTATTGCCATCCTCTTAAAGAATAGAATTTCTAAATTAAATGACAATGGATATTTTTTTATCAATAATACCGACAATAGATGCTACAAATATCAACTCTTCTCCAAATAACTGACAACAGATATGACTTCAATATTTTGGAAAAAAACTGTTATTGACCAAAAAGACTGGACGATTTAAATTATGGATTCTCTCTCCAACCTTCTAACCCTTTCTTCCAATTCCATTACTGTCTCTCTCAATTCTATTATTTCTTCGTTATCCAATTTTATCCTTTCATTATCCATTTTTATTATTATTGCTTCCAGTTCCGTCACTCTTTTCTTCAATTTTTCTAATTCTTCATTATTCATTATATTAAACCCTCTATTCTCTATCGCCTCTGGGCAGTGATTAACTTAAAAATTTCATCTACAATCTGAATCGTACTTTTACCTTTGATATTTATTCCCATTTTTGGCTGAAAGATTTCAGGAACGAATTCAAAATATTCGAAAATGGGAATAACCTGTTTATTTTGGAAAGATGCCATATCCCGCTCTTTTTTACAATTTTCAGACTTGGACATAGCTTCAGTACAGAATGGGATAAAGAAATCGGATGTTGTTATATTATCTTCCATGAAATCTACAATATTACCATCCGGATAGCCATCCCAGCCTTCCCAGTAATGGACCTTGATCCGAACTGATTTCCTCGCTAGTTTCCTTGCAATTTCAGGGATTTCTAACCGTTTGGAATCAGCCATCGCGTAGCTAACGAAAACCTCGACTATATTACGTCTTTCAATTAATGTTTTTATCTTTTCTATTGCATTTTGATCTCCAAAACTTAGCAGAATTTTGTGAATCCTCTCCTGTAAGATAGAGTTTGCATCCGAAAAACATTCTATTAAGGATTCAATGCTCCTTTTATCACCTAATTTTCCTAATACCTCTATTGCCTCAATTCTGACAGTAACTTCATCACTTGATAAATTCCTCAATAACTCCTTAAATACAATATACCTATTTATTAATTGATATAATAGACACTGGGCAACTCCCTCATCATAAAGAATGTATTTACTTTCATTATCAGCAATCCGAAAGTCATCATTATCTCTTTTTATATCATAAAGGGTTGGAAATAAATAACCATATCTTCTCCTAAGATTACGGGGCGGTCTAAGATATCTTGAGATAATATAATATGGTATTTTGGATTTTTCAATCATATCATCCATTACTTTTAATATTCTATCACGCTTAAATCCATATTCATGGATAATTTCAGTTATTAAATCTTCTAGTATGAATCTATAACCCAAATGTTCCCAACCACCAACTGAACTACCTGTATATTTGGGCATCTCACCTACATGAACCCATCCAAGTGGTTCCTTTCTATTCAATTTTACTATTATTATATTATTCATGTATAGATTATTCTCAAGAATTTCATCTCCAATCTTTTCCCATTCATCATCAAATAAATAAAAGAAATTACTGTGATTCTTATCAAACATGAACTTTAATTTAATATTATTCTGTAAAATAGTACTATATTCGATAGAGCCTAAACCCGTACTTTCAGAAAAGTAAAATTTTATCTCGTTCAAGAATAATTTGAAAGCATCTTCCTTACTAATCCCTCTCTCTTCAAACTCATCCTTCAAGGTTTCAATCAGTGCTATCTCGAAAAAAAAAGACGTCTTAAATTCGTCTTTTATAACTAACAATTCAATGGGTTCAGACCATAATTGATGATAATTTTCTAAAAATTCTGGTGACAATTCCCTGATTTGTTCAACTATTGGGCTGAAGTATTTATTGAATTCGCTAAAATATTTACTTAAAGTATCTGTACCATGGGCTTTTTCATAATATTGTTCATCCGGAAATCTAAAAAACAATTTTGGGCGTAATTTACCTGGAAAATATGCTATTCTGTGATCAAAACAATCCGGCTCCTTTTCCGAAATTGCCTTATCTTGTTCTGAAATTGCCTTATGACACCTAAGCCCCAAATCATAGGTCTCCTGTCCAACAAGATTTATTATTGCGTCTGACTTTAAATATCT
>JAEOSY010000680.1 GCA_016840125.1 Candidatus Helarchaeota archaeon
GTATAATCATTTTCAATTTTGAAATAATCCCCACTATGAGAAGGTGTTATGCTATAGATGAAGATCCGGTTTGGGGTGAGAATTGGTGCATTTGCATAATAGCGTTCCATCAATGGATCTAGATGCGTTGGAACCGAACCAGGTTCAAGTCCCGCCATCCCAAAGCAAATCCGGTCGCTCTTGGGCGAATCCCAGGTGAAGGAGTAGTAGATTGTGGTTGCATTGGAGCAATATCCCAGAACCTCTTTTGAGGGAACGGTCAACCCCAAATCCCCAATCATCCCCGCAATCTTTTCCGGAGGGAAAAGGCTAGGATCTTTGACCATGAAATAAACGTTTGCGGATTTTTGTAT
The DNA here is from genome assembly GCA_016840125.1 of Candidatus Helarchaeota archaeon. The sequence goes on from JAEOSY010000680.1 coordinate 354, forward strand.
AAAATCGAGCGCGAAGAGGTGAAAATCCTTTAGGTCGAATTTTAAAAAGTAATCCTTGTAATTTTTAATGGCTTTGGGAGCTGATACCATTGAATACGCTTTCTCCAGTGGCTGTGGAATTTGAAAGAACGCCCAAATTTTTGCCAATCCATGTTGCACATCCAAATCAACCCCATACCCCATAATGGGATATTTCGCTTGAATTTCTAGGATCATATCATAAATTGGGTGGTTCCCTTTGGTTATTAATCCCGCTTCCAACGCAATTGCATAGGCATCATGCGGTACCCCAATTTCAACATATCTCACAGATAATTTCCGCTTCTCCTTGGGTTTGGTATTCGTCACGAAGCTGATGGTTGAACCACTAAAAAACGGCTTAAAAGCTTGCAGCACCTCCCAGATTTTCTCTCTATTATAAGACACCTCGACTAGCTCAGCGGCCTTTATGATATCTTCTAGCATTTGGTCGAGATCAGTATTGAGTTTAAATCCTGTTGGAGTTGCCTCTTCTTCCTCTTTCTTATCAAGATATTTCTTATAATCAACTTCTAATGCTTCTAAATCACTGATAGCTGAGGGTTTAAACGGTTCAGGAGTGATCTCCAATAATGCTGTGATGAGATCGCTCTCCTCAACAGAGCTTCCCTGCCGCTCCTGACACTTCTTTTCCGCAGCACCATGAAGCATTGGTTTCACCGAAGTACGAAATCCTTCTGGGATCCTATCGGTTATCTTAATAAATAGGTTATAAATCTCTGGTTTCCATTCCATTTTTCATTTCCTTCTTCATTACTTATCTTTTTAATGCTGATATTTTGCGAATTGGATTTGACTCAATTCGGCAAACCCTTTTGGGTTATTTAGACCGAGCCCTGGTACCATCCATCTTGGATTAGCATCACAATATTCCCGAATCAATTGCCAGAGGTCAACCTCTGCAATATTAGGGGATATGTAAAATTTTGGCTTGAGAAGATTTGTATTCTTTGGAATAACTCCCTCTTCTTCTGCGATAGATTGCAGCAAAGTATGAGGGTAGATTCTCATACCAGTAAAGATAATTACGTCCCCATCTCCCTGCCATATGTTCCCTCTAAAACTCTCAATTGTTTCTAATTGGTCCAATGATAAACGAACTGTTTCAAGGGTCTCTCCAGGCCCCCCCACAATTATATGGATCAGTTGTTCAATTCCAAGTTCCATACATCTCTTAGAAGTCAATATTGCCTCCTCTGCAGACCGATCCTTCTTCATCTCTTTAAGGATATCATTCGAGAGTGACTCGATCCCCGTGGCAAAATGTATAGCTCCACTTTCTTTCATCAATGGCATAAGATCGACGAACTCCTTACCGGGGACATAATTACATCCCCACTTTACATCGATCTTACGCTTCACGATGGATTGACAGGTTTTCTTCAGATGGGTATAATCTAAATTAAACACACTATCAACGATGAAGACATTCTTTATGCCAAAATTATTCACCATGAGATCGAGTTCTTCTGCTATTTTCTCAGGCGAGCGATATCTTACATGTGGTCCTTCGATATATTTATAACTGCAATAGATACAATTTTTTGGACAACCTCGCTTAGTCTGAATATTTCCCCATAAGGCTCCATTTTTCTCCATGGGGTCAAGTGGATAATCATCATTATCTAATAATTCCCTAGCCGGAAAAGGCAATTTATCTAAATTCTCAACTCGCCAGGGTTGTCTTTGATGAAATTCACCTCCATTTGCTAAAAAGCAAACCCCTCGCTCAATTTTTCGAGGATCTTCTTTTTTTTCGAGTCGTTTTATCACTTCTGCAAATGCATATTCTCCTTCACCAAAAATGCCTAAATCGTGGTTTAAATCCCGTAATATTTCTTCAGCGAAAAGGGAAAAACCTGCCCCACCAAGAATGACCGGGATTTCAGGTTCTACGAGTTCTTTTATATATAAAATGATATTTCGAACTGGAATATAAAAGAAGAGGTTCCCAGGGTATGTGGTTGAGTCGATATTTCTAATCGAAATGCCAATAACTTGGGGATTAAAGTCCGAAACAGTCTTTTCAATATCTCGCTTATAATCATCACTTAGTGTAAGATCTAGAAGTTTTACTTCATGACCTAGCTGAAGGAGATAGGCTGCAAGATAGGATTCTCCTATAGGCGGTACGATCACGTGGACGATTTCTCGGCTGCCCGAAATAATTAGAACTCGCATGTAATTCCATCCCGATTTTCAATGGTTATGATCATTCATATGCCAGCAATACGGGAAGGACTCAAATAAGTCTCCTGTTTCGCATTCTGTATGGACTCTGCAGCCGCCACCACAGAATTTGAGGTGATGACAAGTTCCACATTTGCCTTTCCGCTTTTTCCTATCCCGGATGTCTTTGTAAAGTTGTGAATTTAGTACATCTTCAAAATTATCTTCTAATGCATTTCCTAAAGTCAATTTTGTAGGATATCCGCATGGGAGAATCGTTCCATCAACATCTACACCCATCATAGTTCTGCAGGCTAAGCACCCAACACCCCACTCGATCGCGGTTAACTCTTTATCGTCTTTAGGTGATTCCATGAACGGTGTCATCTCGTAAATTTCGTAAGCTGGGAGTGTACCTGCTTCACCCTTTCTGATAGTTTCGATAGCATGCGTGTATTTGAATTTATACAGTTTCTTATATTCCTCTTGACTTAGTCCGATTTCATCCCAGTAATCTGCAGCCCGATTTTGCTTGACTACTGCCCTAAAGTAGGGCTGTGCTCCCCACTCCTCAGATAAAGCCTTTAGCTCATCAAGTTCATCAATGTTATGTTTCATTACAGTGATAGATGTGCATACAAATAGGCCATATTTCAGACAATTTTTTACAGCTTGCTCCGCAAATTCCAGAGATCCTTCCATTCTACGAATCATATCGTTCTTCTCGGGATCAGCACTGTCGATACTTACAAAGACATGGCTCATCCCATTATCAACGCATGATTGAGCAAACTTTTCATCGAAATTGACTCCGTTAGTTATTATAGCATGATAATATCCCCGATCTCCGCAATATTTCATAATATCATGGATCCCATCTCGTAGGGTCGGTTCTCCTCCAAACCAAATAAACGTCCCGTGCCTCCCTTGGCTTCGCAATCCTGTTTCTAAATTCTCAATAATGTTACACCACTGGTCTGTTGATAGTATGGGTCGATCGTCTTTTGGCGCACCACAATGCAGACAATTTTGATTACACTCTTCTGTTACATACATCGCAAAATGAATATTTCCGGGATGGAATGCTTTTTCCATTTTATCCCAGGAGAGCATGATCCGATCTCTCAATTCCTTGAGTTCAATATACCGTTCCACATCAATATCAAGGGATTTTAAATCCTCTACCATCATTGCTTTAAATGCTTCTGGGATGATATCGAATATTCCAGTTATAACGTCAGCTTCATTCACATATGAACCGTTTCTGTCAAGGCATCGTTTCTCTGCTGCTTCAACAATCATCGGTTGTACCGAGGGTCGAAAACCCTCTGGTATTTTCTCTGCAATTCTCTCAAATAACTCTTCAGTCTCTTTTTCCCATTCCATTTTTATCAACCTATTTGTGTTTTAGGACTTACCTTTTGTTGAGTTCCCTGATCGGTCTCTTCGTGCTCATGGTCCATAACATGCCAACAGTACGGGAAGGACGCAAAAAAATCGCCAGTTTCACATTCGGCGTGAACCCTACATCCTCCACCACATAGCTCAAGGTGATGGCATGAAGCACACTTTCCGGTGCGTTTCCTATCGCGAATGTCCTTAAAAGTTTGCGAATTCATAATTTCCGTGAAGCTCTGCTCCAAAAGATTCCCTAACCTTAATTCCGATGGATAATCACAAGGAAAGAAGTCACCGTTGACATCAATCCCAGCTACACTTCGACAAGCCTGGCAACCAACACCCCATTGTAGAGCCGTCATTTCCTCATCATTCATGGGACATTCCATGAAGGGGACCATATCATAGGTATAGAATTTAGCTAGCGAAGTAGCTTCTCCCTTTCTAACAGCATCCACGACATGCTCGAACTTAAACTTGTAGAATTGTTTGAATTCTTCATGATTTAGACCAATTTCATCCCAATTTGATGCTGCATTTCTCTGTTTTATAACCGCTCTGAAGTACGGAATTGCACCCCACTTTTCGAGTAATTTTTTGATATCTTCAAGCTCATTTAGATTTTGCTTCATTACCGTTGCTGTACAGATAGTAAAATGCCCATATTTTGCAGATGCCTTAATGGCTTTCTCCGCAGCTTCGAACGCTTTAGGTACACCCCGAATTAACGCTGCTTTTTCAGGATCCGTGGTATCGAAACTAATGAACACATGATGCATTTTCCATTCGGCACAAAATTTGGCAAGATCTTCATCAAAGAGTAACCCATTTGTTGAGATTGCGTTAAAATAGCCTTTTTCTCCACAGTACTTGATTAAATCACGGATATCTGAACGAAGTGTCGGATCACCACCAAACCATATGTAACAACCTCGCCTCCCTTCTTTTCGGAGGGATTGCTCCACGTTTTCTATAATTTGGATCCACTGTTCTGTGGAAAGTTCCGGGCGGTGGGTCTTTGCCTCTGCCGCGCAATGAAGACACCGTTGATTACAGCGGTCTGTCAGATACATGGTAAAATGGAAGACCCCTGGGAGGAATGCCTCACCAATTTCATCCCAGGCTTTTTTGTACTTCTCATGAATCTCTGCTAGCTTAATGTACCTGGATACATCAATTCCCAATTTTGTGAGGTCGTCCACTACCGTAGGTTTAAAGGCAGCCGGTGTTATTTCAAACAAAGAGGTTAAAAGATCATCTTGACTAATGTATCCAGAATTTCGTAGCTGCGCTGTATTCTTGGATGCCTCAAGAAGCATAGGTTCAACCGTTTTACGAAACATATCTGGAATTCCCGCTGTGATTTTCTCAAACATTTCTTTTATTCCTGGTTCCCAATCCAACTTCTTCACCTTATCAAATTTATTTTGCTTTTTGGGCAGCGGCATGAGCCTTAGGGTTGAGTGGGAGTAACGCTGCGCATGACATCAGCTTTCCTACATCGCCTTCGACAACATATGTCCCAGCCATCGTTGCTTGAATCGGATCACTCTCTCCAGAATTGACCTTCTTGATCGTCTCAAAATTTGTCTTATGAACAACTGTCGGAACAACTCTTGCGCCCATATATTGTCCCAATCCCCAAGCCATTTGATCTTTCTCAATTAACTGCCAGTAACTCATTTCTGGCCGATCAGTGATTTGATATTGGAATACCAAGGGTGCAATAGGTTTCAACAAATCCGGAATTTCCGGCAACGCGTTAAACGCCTTATGAAAACGCTCTAAATACGCTTCCCAATCATCTTTTTCAGTCATATTTACATTCACTCTCCTATTTATATTTCAAAATTAAAATGCGATTTATTTAGCCTTCCCCTCCACTTAATAAATAACTTAAAGAGAAGATTTTTACAAAAGAAGTCTTCAAAAAAAGTACAATTTTATCAAAAAATTTTGATTCTTTTAATTTCTTCAAACGATCTATAACAAAAATAGAGCAATTCACTGCCTTTTGTGCAAAAGAATCATTTTTATTCTTTCCAACTTCATCCAAATTACTGTTTTTCGAATTTTTTACCAGAAAACTTAATGCTGATACTTCTTCTAAATCTAAAACTTCTTCAATA
>JAEOSY010000084.1 GCA_016840125.1 Candidatus Helarchaeota archaeon
ATATTAACTGGTGCTTAATAGTTAAATAGGTATTTTACCCCTCTAATGAAAGAGATTCAAATTCTTACCTAGAACCTGATGATAGTAATTCCCCGTGTTGATCCTTTAAGTAGCTTAAGTTTCATTTATGGAGCTGTTCTTAGAAAATCCTTTTTCAATCCTGAATTATTCCAAAGATATGTTTTAATCGCCTGACCATGTTTGTAGGCATGATTAATTTTGTCAGACAACCTAGAAGCAAACGGAGACCAGTGGTAAAAAGACAGGCGTCATCGCATCCTAAGTTAAATGCGCTCTGATTCGCTCCTAGGCGTCATTTTCACTACTTTCGCTCAGGTCTCTCTCTCCCACACTTATAAAGAATGAAAGCTACCCCTAAAATAAGAATGCGCACGAGAAAAGCAACTCACCTGCAATTAGCTATTCGAATGCAGATGAAAGCACGGCCAATTTTTACCGATTTATGTACCTGTGCCAAGAATCTGTATAATAGAGCTACCTATGAAGTAAGACAGACATTCTTTCAAAAAGGAAAATGGCTTCAGTATACAGAGCTTTATCATCGACTCAAGCACGAACAGGTATACTTAGCATTAAAAACGATCTCAGATAGCTACATTCCTCAGCAGGTCTTACGCCAAGTCGAACAAAACTGGCGTAGTTTTTTTAATGGGTTAAAGGCTTGGAAAAAGGAGCCGGAAAAATTTCAGGCACAACCCCGCCTCCCTTACTATAAACCCAAAAATGGTCTGCAGATGCTGAAGTTTCCCCGTCCACAGGTGAGAATTCGCAATAATCAGATTTTATTTGCTAATAATCTTATGGATCGTGGATTTCCGAGGTTTTCTGTGGGCACGCTCCCACTCACGGCGAAAACGTGTGTAGGGGCCCGCCTCGTTCCGTTTTATGATCGGTTTGTCGTGGAAATCCTCTATGAAGTGCAAGCACACGCGTTTCCTCCCTTGGCGGCGCCTTCTCGCGCCTTGGGAATTGATCTTGGCCTTACTAATCTCGTAACTACGTCAGACGGCCGACTCGTCAAAGGCGGAATTTGTAAGACTATTAATCAATGGTACAACAAGCAGCTAGCCCATTATCGCTCAAAAGCAAGTAAAAACAACCACCTAGTCATCACTCGTCGGATTCAATCGCTTCACCGAAGACGGCTGAATAAATTAACCGATTTCTTCCATCAGATCTCTCGCCGACTAATTACTTACTGTCTTCAGCAGAATATCGCTACGCTAGTCATTGGGTATAATCAGCAGTGGAAACAACATTGTAACCTGGGAAAAAAGACGACTCAATCGTTTGTGCAACTTCCCTTTCTTAAATTGGTGCATATGCTTACTTATAAAGCCAGACTTGTTGGTCTCACAGTTATTCGAGTAACTGAGGCGTATACTTCTCAACAATGTAGTTTCTGTGGCTATGTCGATAAATGTAATCGTAAATCACGTGGCCGGTTTGTATGTAGTGCCTGTGGTGTGTTGGTTAATGCAGATTTGAATGCTGCACGCAACATTCTTCACCGGTATCTCGTTACCAAAAAAGTAGTCCCTAGAGGGTCTTCTTCTTCGCAGAAGTTGATCCTGCCGGATAGTGGATGTGTGACTCATCCTGTCCAGAATTTGCTACCGCAAGTTGTCTGACAAAGTCAGTCATGATTAATTCACTTGAGAGGCATAAAATGGTAGTTCAACCATGCAATTCTATATCCTACAAAAGTTTAGATGTAATATAAAGTGAATCTTTGACAATTAGTAACCTTGTATCAAAATTTTATATTCAGTCTTATCAATAATCGACGTACAAAGGATTATTCTCTTGATATTTCATCTTTCATTACTTTTGAAATACTCTCAAATAATTTAGCATATTCTGGGTCAAATCGATCAATAAATTTTAGGAATTCAAAGATTTCGCTTGTACTGAGCTCTTCCTGTTCAATCAAATCTTCTTTATTTGTGAGCCATCCAGCTATTCGTTGATTATGTTCGTGATTAACATCCACAAAACGTTTAGCAATATTAATGATGTTTTCTTCAATAGGTATGTTTAGAAGACTAGCTAATTTTTTGAATTCATTAAACTGGGTTTCGTACGTTGAAAGACTTTTTTCTTGATCAGTGATAAAGAGATGTCTTGCAGTACGGCCATAGTATTTTGTCTTATTTCTGTTATATGGACCTTCAAGCAGCGTTGTGACTACCTTGATCATTCCAGCCTCTTCCAATACATTTAAATGAAAATAAAGATTGGTTGTACTAATCTCAATTTCCTTTTGATCAAATAAAAGTTGTTTTAACTCATTGACGTTTAACGATCTTCTCTTCACAGGTTTATTGCGGAATTTATCCGAAATTCCTTCC
>JAEOSY010000085.1 GCA_016840125.1 Candidatus Helarchaeota archaeon
ATGGTACCGGCGTTCAGCAATGGAATCGTAGTTTTATTTCCACCTACAATAGTGTTGTCGCTGGTGAAAACAACTCCTGCTACCTCGCGGGAGGGTATTTCGCAGATGCGAACCTTATGAAATATAATTCGACAGGACACCAAGTATGGAATCGGACGTGGGGTGGGCCTCAAGTTGAATACGGTTATGCAGTGAGGCAGGATAATGATCAGAACTGCTACCTCGCTGGAAGAACCTCCAGTTTTGGGGCAGGGTCCTATGATGCATTCCTGGTGAAGTACGATGCTATGGGAAACCAACTCTGGAATCAAACGTGGGGTGGCGCTGCAGATGAGACCATTGATGATATTGTGATTGATAGCAATAATAATTGCTACCTCAGCGGTTATACCGAGAGCTTCATGTCGGGATCCTGGGCGAGTACATTTCTGGTGAAATACGATCCTGCCGGTAACCAAATTTGGAACCGAACTCGGGGGGAAGATCCATTCACGGACCTAAATGATATTGCAATTGACAGCCACGATAATTGCTTCTTGGCAGGGACTCTCATCAGAGCTAGCTATGAGCTCTTTCTCGTAAAATACGATACCATGGGGAATGAGCTCTGGAGCCATTCAACAGGCGGGCTTCATTCCGAGAACGGAGAATGCCTAGCAGTGGATAGTCATAACAACATTTTTATTGCTGGCCGTTTAAGGTATTGGGACACAGGTGCTAATGATGCACTGCTCGTGAAATATGAAATGGGAACGTTAGAATTAGTGTTGAGCGTAGAAAATACATTTGGTTTTGTATTATTAGGACTCATTTCACTTTTCTTCATTACTCTCTTTTTCCTTTTACGAGAACAACTTCCTCCCTTGTAATAATTGATAATTCCTGGAGGCTCAACACTATTTCTCCCCTACACGCGTAAAGTAATCTATACTGGTGAATCAAATAAGATAGTTTAAAAGTGAATATTTTTTAAAGAACTTCAGAATAGTTGTGAGGGTTTTGAAATGGAGCGGGTTAATGACGATGCAAGGGCGAATGAATCACTTCCACAAAAGTTAGTATTGTATTTTTCACCTGATGAAGCCCCGCTGTTCAGGATAAGGAGTGTGGCAGATAAGAGTCTGGATCTCCTCTTTGGAGTACCCATTATAGCAGCATTTGTTGTCATGTTTCTTATTATGGGAGTTGCGTTTGGGGTTCCATCTTTACTATATTTTATAATCCCAGTTCTGATTTTAGGTTCCCTTTGCCTTTGGAAAAATCCATTATTCAAGAGCCAGCAGCTACTCGTGCTCACGAATAATCGGGTGTATCTTTATCTAAAGAGACACAGTTATGAGAACATCGATTCAGCGAAGTTTTCGGACCTAAAGGCGGTGATATACCGAAAGAGAAAAATCTTGGAGCGGGGAAGAGATGTCGGAACTATTGATTTTATCTCGCAGGAACACAAAACGGCAAAATTCTCCATCAATAATGTTCCCGAACTCAAAAAATGCCAGCGAATCATTGAATCCATCCTGTACACATATGGGGGATTCAAGGATCGGTGGGACAAGATTAAGTTGAACCTGGATTTCGAGTTCCCCTACACTTGTAAGGTTTCGAAGGAAGGTTTAACTCGAATTTCACGGCGAGATTGGCATTTAAATATTTATTTTGGCATTATTTGGGGAATAACCCTCCTTGTTGTCGTCTTTTTCAATCTTTATGTTACCAATATTGCTGTAATTGGAAAAGTAATCATTTCTGGATTAATCATTGTTATGGGGGGGATCATCTCCATTCCATCCCTTTCTGAGAAATATGTTTTGAGGAAGAGGAGTTCTGCACCTCCTGATACGCTGACCTTGGATCCCCAGAGAATTTCATATTCGACAGGGAAGGGACCAAAGACAATCCGAAATACCCCTCAAATGTGCTTAAATGTTCATAAGATCACCAAAATAATGGGGAAATTTTCTGCTCAAAGGGAAGAGCCTAAATTCATGCAAATTCAATGGTTTGAAGATGACCTAACATTCGAAATCAAACCCTCTCCTGAGTCCGATGTTGGAATTCAATTTGGTCCCATCGATGCCTTTCCCAGCATTTACGAACTCATATTCTGTTATATTATCAACTGGAAGGGCGAACAGAATTATCTACTATCAAAAGAGCAGCTCTTCCGATTGGAAAAGCAAGAAATAGATAAAATCACAGTAGAAATCAAAAAGGAATTTGCGACGAAAACGTCTGCAATTCTCCCTTCCGTGGATTTAACGGAAGCACCCGTTGAAAACCAGAAATACCTCTATTCATATCTTTATGAAGTTCTAGAACCGGATGAGGATGTTCAGGTTACCTATACTCCCAAGATGAATCTAACAAGAAGAATGATATACATGGAAATAGCGGTTATTGGTTTGGTAATCGGAATTCTGTTTTACATGTTTAAACCTTTTGAGTTCATTTCCGATTATGGCATTGAACCCATGATAATAATAATGTCCATAGTGCTCTTCGTTTTCAATTTCTTGGAGTTCTTTGGAGAAAATATCCTCAAGAATTCGCTCTTCATCTTCACCAATCAACAACTGATCATTAAGTATGCTAACTCTTACACCTTTGTGGATTATGATAATATCGCGGCAATTCTGCGCAAGGATAAAAAGAAAACTTATAACATCGAATTAAGCTTGAGAACTCCCATTAAAACCATACCATTTATGGTTCGATGTTTGATGGCGCTAAAATATAACATTATGAATAAACCGACAATTCTCCTTCCTGAAGTTCCTCGTGATAATAATTTGATTGATCAAATCAACTTCATAAGGGAGAATTTATTATGACTCTCCAGTAAATAGAATAAGTGAAACTGATCCAATCTTTACTTGGGGATTTTGGATAATGCGGGAAGAAAAAGA
>JAEOSY010000681.1 GCA_016840125.1 Candidatus Helarchaeota archaeon
AAGTCGTTTACAGTACGGACTTATTATCGTAAGGAGGAGGGACTTATTATCGTAATCAGCTTGATCTTAATGGATATCGTTTTGTATTTGGGCGAATTTCTTATCTCGAAGGGGAGGACTTATTATCGTAATCAGCTTGATCTTAATGGATATCGTTTTGTATTTGGGCGAATTTAACGTTCCCATAAATATCCTACTGGTGGCACTATTTATACCGTTTGAAATCTTTATAGTCCTCTGGTACATTCTGAAATATTTCTATTTTCCCGAAAAGATGAGATAAGAAAGTCGTTTACAGTAATCATTGTAGAAAAACGATTTTTTTGGGTTTATTTCTAAGCTTATTAATTGGAGTCGCATTATTTTGACGGAAGAATTACAATGTGATTTGTGTCATAGGAAAATCGACTAAAATCTGTTAATGACTCTTGTAAAAGGACAGACGATATTTAATAATTTGAGAATAATCTTCTTCCACGTCCAGATATCTCTCATTCTTTTTCTACCTAGTTAGAAGTTTACAAAAAGTAGAGGGCTTCGTTAGAAGTTTACCAATGGATTAGTTAGAATTTTACCAATTAGTTAGAACTTTACTAGAACCCTAGTTAGAAGTTTACAAAAAGGACTGTAAGAAATTTACAAGTAACTTAGAACCTTCAAAATACTTCATCACACACTTGAAAATTTCTTTTGCGAAATCCACATGAGAGTTGATTGAGTCTGAACATTGCAGCGGTTAGAACGTAATCAATTATGGAGGCGTCTTCTTTTGTGGTCTTACCTTGGTTATCTATGACTCTGCTTCATATTTAACTCGTTTCCAATAATAAGAAGCAAGGAAAATGATCGCAATGGCAGATCCAAGTAAAAGAGAAATCCACCATTCCCGATTCCATCCCAATATCGAAATAATTGCGAGAATTATCGAATAAGCTGTGAAGAAACTCACCATTTCTTTCATAGGGGTTTTATTTTTTCCAATATATAAGAGACATATCGTTGTGCAAGCACCTCCAACCAACAGGGAGATGAAAACTGACTCGAGAGTAAGAGTGTTGTCCCAAGGAAAGATATTAAAACCTGTAAAAAGCATGAACCCAGAAAACCCAAAAATGAATATGGTAAAGCAAATCGATAATACAATTCGGTTTGGTCCCTTTGTTTCACGTATTATCCCAAATGCCATTAGACCAAAGGCAGCGAAGGGAAGAATAATTATGGCCATAGTGCTAGTATTAATTGAACTGTAGTTATCTGTGATAATATTATTTGAGCTAGATTCCTCACTAATAGAAATTGAATTACCTTGAAGAGTGTTCCATTTGATTGCGTTTGAATGTGCTAAATATAGTTCGATACCATAAATGTTATGACTTATTGTGTTCGAAAATACATTAGTTCTGTTTGCTTTTTCAAGCCTAATTCCCCCATTATTAACTACAATAGAATTCGAGAAGATGTGATTTAGTATAGAATTATAAATCGCAATTCCACGTGAGTTCGATGAAATAACATTGTTTGAGAGATTATTTGCATTTCCATCGTTCAAACTGATTCCAACATAATTATCTGCTATTATATTATTCGATATTATGTTATCATGAGAAGATGTCAATTGAATCCCATAATGATTGTCAGTGAGCGTATTAAAGGAAAGATTTGCGTTTGTCACGTTAACTAACCAGATCCCTGCATAACCATTCGGAGACGTTCCTGTAATATTACAACCGCGAAGGGTGAAGTAAGCCGAAGTATGCCAGATTGAGATACCATGGGTAAAAGGAACAGTTACGTTGATATCATAATTCTCAAGTATATATGGATTAGCCATCGTGCCATTACCTAATGTTGCATTTAATGCGAGCTCCGCATCGCCAACTATGGAGAAGGGAAGGGAAGCTTTCCGTATTCCACCATTATAGATGGATTCGTTCCTTAGTGGTGTAATAAAGGGAGTTAGAATTACGCTCAGGATAAATATTAAGAAGCATGCAAGGATTACTACTTTAATCCAACGTTTCCTCATTTAGACATCCCTTCCAATCTAAAATAGTAAATTCAAAATAAAAAGCTATATCTTAATTATGTTTGAAATTTCAAGAGTTTATAAAAGGATTCGGAGCTCTAAGAGATAATTAAATTCTATCTAATCCTGACAGATAAGATGACTTATTGGAAGATCACCGCGAATGGTTTGAAGTTTACAATTCCTTTAGAAGTTTACAAGTGGCGCATAACCTTCCAGATTGTTTTATTTTTCAGTTGTGAGGGGTGTCCGTTTACCCCAATATGAAGAGTTTCTAAAAACCAGATTACTTTTCTTTAATAATCAAGTAAAATTATCATAATTTTAACATCCATATGTTTATTTCTATTCAGATAATTGCTCTCTGCGTAGGTACTTTACATCTTTTCATCGGGATAAGAAAAATATAGGAGAGCTACCAGTAATCATAAGGAGGTTACGGAAAAATTAATATTCGAAAACAAGAAGCCGTTTTAATTGGGTTCAGTTTTATAATACCTGGACTAATAGGGTTGGTCCTTTCATTTATAATTCCCTATTATGATCCTAGGATAGTCATATTTGATTGGATAGTGGCGGGTTTACTTATTACGGGTGGGGTAGGGTACCTTGCCTTAAAATTCTCTGGGAAGATTGTTAGGTTCGATCCTCCAAAGTCACAGAAGAGCCAATTAGTTCTAGGCTCATTTCTTCTCATCATATATTCCATTGGCTTATTTCTTTCATTTTATCCACCTTTTTTAATGCCATATTGCGTTATTTGGGGGCTTTTGATGACGTCAATTTGGCTCCACCACAACCGTCAGAAATTCACCCGCCTATGTCCATACTGTGAGAAAGATTTGATTGATATCAACCAAAGAGACCATTTCCGATGTGAAAATTGTGAAAAATCGTTCCGATTGAAGGCGAAGTGAAGGGATCTAACTCGCCGATCTGGATGCTAGAGTAATAAAACCTTAGACTTATCATTACAGATTAGCTTAAACTTTTGTGGGTTCTTTAGATGTCTACAAAACTGTTAGAAGTTTACAAAGAATATAGACCTCCACGTTATTTGTTTACAATTCCGAGTGTTAGAAGTTTAAGGGCGACTGAATAGATAGTAATTCAGTTGGAAAGGTAAAATAGCTAGAGATGACATAACATGACTTTTGAGGAAAGCTTGAACATCATTAATGAAAAAATATATTTATCAAGACGAAAGCGTCGGGTTGTCCAATTAATGTTTTAATGCTTTTTTTTATGAAAAGATAAAAAAGCTGCAAGAATAATACAATAAAAAGGCGATATAAGAAGAGAACGTAATTATGCGAGGCGAAAGCTTGTATGGTTAAACTTCCGGCTAATTTCGACGTGACTCCGCTTGACGATGCCATCGTGGTCGAAAATGGTACCACGCTAAGCAAGGCAGAACACGAGGGGTTGAAGACACTGGGTTTCAAGGATAAATACATCCAAGATGTCCAACATCCAAGCGGAACTGGCATCGTGTATGAAGGACACGTTGTTTATCTCAAACCTAAAAAGAATATCCCACCTGATTTTGATTTCAGCGTATTTCCCTACTTGGTGGAATTGATAATACTTGGGAAGGTGAAGGAGCCAGTGTTCCATGCATCGATAGGGAAATTGTACCACCTGAGAAACTTGCAGTTCTACCATCATGAATGTGATGCATTTCCTGAAAACCTTCGTCTCTCCCCTAATCTCGAGAAATTAGACCTGGAACGATTAAATGTAAAGGAAATCCCGCCCATCCTTTCAAACCCCAATAATATCAAGCGTTTGGGTTTCTGGTCCATGCCCTCCTTGGACACCTTTCCTGCATGGATTACTGATTGCGTGAATTTAAGGGTGTTAACCATCAGGAAAACTGGAATATCTGAATTTCCTGAATCGTTACAATCATTACAAGAATTAGGTTCTGTTGCCTTGAGCGATAGTCCTTTACGAGTGGTGCCACGATTCCTATCAAAGTTGCCCCGATTGAACTCCTTATCCCTAGTTAAAACTGAAATCGAGGTTTTACCTGATTGGATAGGGAACCTGCGTGATTTAAAAGGTATTAGTATCGCGGATAACAAGATCACCCATCTGCCCGATTCAATCGGAAACCTGTCTGCATTGAAACGACTTCGTATGGACCGGAATCGACTCGTGGAGATTCCTGACGGAATCGGCGGGTGCGTGAACCTTGATGAATTATATGCCAGGAATAACGATATCAAACAGATCAGTCCCGAAATCGGAAATTGTAAAAAGCTATCATGCATTGACTTGGAAGGTAACCAACTCCACGAGTTGCCTGAAACGTTTGGGAACCTTGTTTCGCTTAAGACGCTCGATCTTTCCAGGAATAAATTAAAGACATTACCCGACAGTTTCGGCAACCTGACTTCTCTGACTTCGCTGGATCTCTCTCACAACCAATTGAAAGATCTTCCCGAGTCCATAGGAAACCTGCCCGACAACCTGATCATTACATTGGGTTTTAATCCACTCCCGGACATGCTGTGGAACATCCTTGATGAGTCTCCCGGCAGGTTCAAGATCATGGAAGGAATTCGTGAATACCTCAAGGTTCGTTCTGGAGACAGGCAAAATCATTAAAAGTTTTCATCTCTCTTAGAAGTTTACAAAAAGTAGAGGTCTTCGTTAGAAGTTTAGAGGATCAATATACGAATTGAGAATTTGCATGGTATTTTTAAGGAATAGCTGATTTTTATAGGCAATGTGTGAAAAGGATTATTCTTCATTCTTGAAGCGGCTAAAAGACTCGTTGTTAGAGTCCGACGAAAACATTAATATTGAGAAGCTAAGAAGACCAGAGGATCCACTTTCTGGGATTGTCTGGGATATAATCAAGATGCTAAAATCAGCTGATATTGAAAAAGTAAAAGTTCAATATAACGAGCTTCTGGAGAAATTTAGTGCTGAGGCAAAAAGGACTGCCCAATCAAACCCTTCAGATTATCTTCAAACGCTCCAAGAATTTATTAGTCTTTTTGAGCCAATAGTTGTGGATGGTGCATTCAATGATCAAAGTACTCCTGGTTTATTGAATCCTGATAAACACAAGGGTTTTTGGTCAGATAAATATTTAAATCTATATGACCAGATGGGCAAAATTTACGAGGTGATAGCAGCTTCATGTGATATAGATCTAGAATTGGAGGATCTAAAACTAGATTTAAGACTTGATTTATGTATTCGATTGACTCAATTTGTAAGGGATCTAGCAGCGATTCAGAATGAACCAAAACTTTCAGTTAAGCAAGAATTAGAGTTGCTATTTAACTTTATCTCATATTATGAAAATTTTTTGACAATTATGGCGATGGAGTTAAACCCTCAGAACAAAAAATTAAAATTTGGGACGCCTTTCGGAATTATTCTCCATAAACTTGCCGGAGGAAACAAAAACTTCATAAAAATTCATAAAAATTTTTTCAAGATAAAGCAATTTCGCAATAAGCAGGCCCATCACATGCTAACCCAACGAGAGGGACGACTCTATTGGTATGATGGCAAGAACCACGAAATCAAACGGGAGGCTGTCGAGGATGCAATAGATTACATACTCATTCTCCTGTACGCTTTCATGGACCATTGGGTTCTAGGAACGCTTCGGAAGAAGACAAAACTAGTATTGCCTATTTTAGGGGCCGCCCAGACGCATAATGAGAGTATTCTGAATTGCAAAAATGTTTCTGAAGAGCATTGGACATATATTCTGGATAAAATCGCAGCTAAATTCACATCTTCGCCCAATCAGAGTAAAAATTTACGTTATAATCATTTCCTCCTAGAGCTGGAACGATCGCGAAAACAAGGTGCCCTACCCTATTCGCAGAGGATTATTAAACATGCATTAGACATAGTCATTGAAATTAGTTTTCTAAGAAAAACGGGAATCCATTCCTACTCGCTTGCAGATGATTGTAAGGAGAATTTTAAACAATACTTAAGAGAGATTGAAAATTTCTGTATGGCTTTTATTAAGCCTTAAACAATGATCTGTATTTATTATTGGATGTTACATTAAGTTTAATTGGAAAATGCTTTTATTTATCTGTATTTGGAAAGGGATTCTAAAACAAGCCAAGCTTTCAGATAAAAATAATTTGATTTTTTGTTCAATGTCTATTTTAAAGCTGTGCTTTCTTAAAGTTGCGATCAAATTAGAAAGGATTTCTTCAAAAAAATAGACCTCAACGTTATTTGTTTACAAACCCGCATTGTTAGAAGTTTACAAAATGCGATTGTTAGAAGTTTACAAAAGGTAGAGGTCTTCGTTAGAAGTTTACAAAAGGTAGAGGTCTTCGTTAGAAGTTTACAAGAAAGATAGACCTCAACGTTATTTGTTTACAAATCCTGACTGTTAGAAGTTTACAAGTAGCTTAGAATCGTATAAAATACTTCCGTAGTATTGAAAGCTCACAGTCTAGTCAAACCCTCTTAATATATAACCTTCGCTACTCTGATTTGATCAAAATTAAAGGGGTACTAAATTTCATCTTACTAACTCTAGTGTATACGTTTTCTTCTTGTTTGGTGGTGTTTTTTGATGATGGATAATACCGTCATTCGTACAAATGTCACACATATCTTTCCTGCAAATCTGACACTTATTTCTTTTAAGTCCCCGATGGGTTGTACAGACAATACAACTAGATTCTTCCATTTATCATCATCTCCTCTTTTAAAAAAACCCCCACAACTGTCCTCCAATGAGTATTAAAATTGCTAGTGACGCTAATACGCAGAATAAACCGGTGTAAGTACAACGAAAACCCCACTTGATACAAGTAACCTTTTGATTGTTTTTCTCACAGTAATCCCCCAAACTCGATACAATCTTATCTAACAATTTGTCGATTATTACCTTCTCTTCTTGATAAATCAGAGCTTTTGCTTCTGTAAGGCTTTTACTGTATTGATCTCCCTGACCTTTTATGGTTTCGGTATCTTGAGACGTAGGATAATAGTCAAGGGGGCGTAACCACTCTTTAATCCATTGGGCGACCATTACGAACAGAAGAGCGACTAACAGCGAGACTGTAGCAACGATAGCAAAGATAGTATAGGCTTGAATTAGAATTATATTGACGCTGGCTATAAGACTGTTTGTTGATACAAAGAATATTGTAGTCATGGTACCATATAGACCTAGAATTAAGCTAATTAAACGTAATTGGCTGCTCGATTTCGATTCTAAAGCTGTTTTTCTACCCTTTTCAAAATTTAATTCATTGATGTAGATGGATAAAACTAGTTTTCCACTCGCTTCATCTATTTTTTCCACCACTTCTTCTGCCCCTGACTCAATTATAAAACTTCTCACAATATGTTTTTTATTTGGTAGTCTGCCTTAAAAAACTATTGTAACAATATTACAGAAAAAATCAAATATCAAATCTAATAGGAACCTATTTTGACTGTGTGTAGGCTTAATTTGATACGGGAAAGGTATTGCCTTTATTCCTAACTTTGAATCCCTCCCCCCTTTTCTATTTTCCTCTAACTTTTAGGCAGTACCCCCCAAATCCACATAAATGAAAATTATATTAGAAAATTTGTTTGAAGTTTACAAAGATTTTCCGTTAGAAGTTTACAGACTCCCTGTGTAAAAGTTTACAAAAAAGATAGCCCTCTACGCTATCCACACTAACATCCTCAAGCATAAATTTGTCTATATTCGGCAAACAAAGGTATTTAATTTATTTGGTATGAAAATTGTTAGAAAATAAATTTGAAAATCAAAGGCGGAGGTATCAAACCTCGAT
>JAEOSY010000682.1 GCA_016840125.1 Candidatus Helarchaeota archaeon
CATTGTCTGTTGTACCTATTGGACAAATCAAAGTGATACGCCCTATATTATGTATTTTGATGAAGCTTCGGATTATTTTAACTCAGATGCAAAATTTAATCTTTTATATCTCCACTGGGGATATGAATTGCAGTTCTATCCAAATCCTAAGTGGATTGAAATGGCGAAAGGCTTGCTTGAAACTTGGGATATGATAGTAGGACACCATACTCATTGCCCACAGCCAATAACCACTTATGAAATAGATTCAATAAATCGATTAGTAACCTACTCCTTAGGAGATTTTTGTATTGATATAAGGTATAGGAAATATCATCACGGTATGGTCATGAAAGTGGAACTAGGTCCTGGAGAATCCGGACAGTGGCAGGCTGGAGAAGTCGAATGGAAATTCACACGGGTAAAAAGGATAGATAAAGAGAATCTTGAAGTAAGCTTGGAAGATTCTTGTAAATATTTTAAGGACAAATTATAAAATCGAGTTCCATCTGGTGAGGAAAAATTGAAAATCCTTTATACATAAATTATATAGTTTTACTTTCCTAGAAAGAAAGTATGCGACCATATAATAAATTAACCAAGGATTTGCTTCAAGAATTTAGTAGAATCGTAGGTACAGAGCATTCAATTCTAGATAAAGAACTCCGATGGCCCTATGTATTTGGAGGTACAATGATCGAGCCAGATTGGGTTCCAGATTTAGTTCTAATGCCCCAGAATCGGGAACAGATTGCAGAGATTTTAAAGTTAGCTAACATAAATAAAATCCCTGTAACCGCCCGAGGCAGTGGAACGAGTTTATCTGCCGGTCCTTTAACACCATATGGAGGTATTGTTTTAGACCTCAGCTTAATTAACAAAATATTGTCAATAGATATTGACAATTTTATGGTCGAAGTGGAACCTGGGGTTATCTGTGACGATTTGAATGAGAAGTTAAGACCAAATGGCTTTTTCTTTCCTCCAGATCCAGGTTCAAGCTCCGTGGCTACTATTGGAGGAATGGTGGCTACAAATGCCGGTGGATTACAGGCGTTTAAATACGGCGTGACCAAAAATTATGTTCTCTATATAGAAGTGGTTTTAGCAAACGGTAAAATATTGACATTAGGATCAAAAGTTTTAAAATCTGTATCCTCCTATAACATTAAGGATTTATTTATAGGTTCGGAGGGAACCTTAGGGGTTATAACAAAAATTGGTTTAAGAATCAGACCTTTACCACAATATCGAAAGTTAGGGCTCTTTATATTTCAAGATGTAGAAGAATTATTAGAAGCTGTCTTGCAGCTAAGAAGGAAGGGAATCATTCCTAATTTGCTGGAATTCATGGACAAGCTTACGGTTAAGGCGAGTTTTAATTATTTAAAGGATGAATTTTTAGATTATCCCATAGGTTATGCACTTTTAGCTGAAATTGACGGTAAGAACGAGTCAGCGGTAGATGATGAATTTTTCAATTTATTTAGTGTCCTGAAAAATCATAATCCCATCTTTTATAAAATTGCCAACACTTCTGAGGAAAGGGAAAAATTAATTGGAGCCAGAAAAGCGATCCTCCCAGCCCTTTCCACAATTGGGCCTAATACATGCGCAGAGGATTGCACCATCAAAATCACAGATTTGGTTAAGGTCATCAAGAAATTTGAAGATCTCCCTAATCAAATAGATATTCAGAACATTGAAATGATTATGGTAGGTCATATGGAAGGTAACCTGCATCCAACCTTTATTTTGAACGAAAACGTTCCGAAAGATCGAATCAACTTCGATAAAGCTATTGACTACTTATATAAAGAAATAATTATTCCTCTCGGGGGCACAGTTACTGGAGAACATGGTATTGGGAAAGTAAAGACCCCTTATCTAGAATTAGAACATGGTTCGGATGTTGTTGAGTTAATGTGTCATATTAAAAAGTTATTTGACCCAAATATGATCTTAAATCCAGGCGTTGGTAAGGGGGATAATCGACCATTTCCTACATCAAAATCTATTAGACAATTAAAAAATCAACCAGGTAAAATATTAGTTTTTAACTGTATGCGATGCGGATTCTGCAATGTCATATGTCCTTCGAAAGTCCATTATAAATCAGAAGCATATAGCCCGAGAGGACGGCTTAGTTTAATAAATGGATTGGTATATGGTGAATTAAATCTTAAAGAGCATGGGTTAATACGTGAAATATTGTTCGCATGCACTTTATGTGGGCACTGTTTGATTAAATGTCCTGCAGGGGTTGAAACTTACGAAATCTTTGAAAGAGCTCGAGAATTTTTTCATATCAAGTCCTCTTCGAATTGGGTATAAACTAGAACGGATTATTTTCATATTAATTACTGAGGGAGAGCATTTTTTTTCTTGCTAATTGATTTTTGATGGTATAAAAATTATTTTTCTGGTTATCAGGCCCTCTCACAATCACAACTTCCAAGCCCCTTACAATTGGGACAAAGAATTAAGTCATCTTTTTCGCCCTCAATTTCTCCTACGCCCCCACATTTAAGACAAATACCGGAGTTATTACAAATGGGGCAAGGTGGTTTGGAAGCACTCAGATCTGCGGTTAACTCTATTAAATAGGACTTAGGATCATTCAACAGCTTGTAAAATTTCCTAGTAAGAAGATAAAAGGTTTCCAGATATTTGAATTCCATAGAAGATCGCGCAGCTTCTTTAATTTTAAGAAAGAGGATGCTTGTATTACCCTTGGGGAAGATTATTAAGGGG
The DNA here is from genome assembly GCA_016840125.1 of Candidatus Helarchaeota archaeon. Next base: position 2,734 of record JAEOSY010000682.1, read on the forward strand.
CCAAGATGAATATCCTCCGACAATACACGCATATCACGAAGGTTGTAATGCTTGCTCCAACTTTTTCCAGTAGCGGCCACATCAAATGCATCCAAAGCTCCAAATAGGACCTTATCAATACCCGCTATCATTACTTTATTCAAATCTTCAAGTTCATTAAATAATGAAAATAAATCATCTGCTAATGTAATCTTTTCAAAATATTTCTCCAACTTTTTACCATATTTTATTACTGTATTGTCCATTGCTTCGAAATCAACTGGATGTTCATTAAGGTATTTCGTGATTTCCAGATGTAATTGCCAACAAATTTTCATGCCCTTTCTAAACCCTTTTGTGATATACCTGGATAATGCAACGGGACTTGTGGATTTATCATAAAAATCGGTATTAATGAGTTTGGTTTTTTGTTCAGAGGTCAATAAGGAAAAAGTAAATATTTTGTTTACAGTATGAAAAACATAACAGTAGTTGGGAAAACTTTTGATTTCAAGCTCGGCAAACAAATAAAATTCTCTATATCTATGTCGCTGTGCTAAAACATTAATTCCCACATCGGGAACTCTACAAACGGCGACTGTATCAAGAGGTTTATATGAATATTGGTGAAAATCGGTTCCATGATTGAAATATTCTTGAAATTCTGAAATTCTAAGTACCCTCCTAAGTATTTATTTAGAGGCAATACATTGACATACTCTTTTCTAGCTAATTAATTTATATTGGTTTTAGAATTGTTGTTCTTAAAAGCATTAGAAGAGTTGGTTATTTGGCTCCTGAAGAGATATTAGAGAAGTTGAAAGAGGCAATTGTAAAAGGCGAAGAGAATCAAGCAATTAAATTAACAAAGCAAGCTTTAGATAAGGGAATTGACGCAAAAACAATCCTGACTGATGGCTTGATCAAGGGTTCTGAGGTTGTGGGAGATTTATTTGAGAAAATGGAGTATTATCTCCCCGATTTACTTATCGCTGCGGATGCCATGGTAAAAGCAATGGAATTAATTAAACCTAAATTGAAAGATGGGGGCACCGGAAAGCCAAAAGGCATAATTCTGATAGGATCAGTGGAAGGCGATGTGCATTCCATAGGTAAAAACTTGATGATTGCGCTTTTGGAGGGACAAGGCTATGAGGTTATCGATTTAGGAACGGATGTTCCATCTGAAAAATTTGTTGACGAAGCGAAAAATAAAAATCCCGTTATAATTGGCATGAGTGGATTACTGACAACAAGTATCTCAATGATGCAGAAGACGGTTTTAATGCTTAAAGAAGAAAACATTCAATCGAAAATTATTATAGGAGGAGGAATTTTGACAAAAGAATCCAGTGAAATGGTTGGAGCGGACGACTTCGCTACGGATGGCTGGGAGGGTTTGAAAAAAATTAGAAAAATAGTGGAAGGGGTTGAATAGGATGCATGATTGGAAGGCTTCGGTTGATAGATTGTTTAAAATGATGGCGGGAAGAAAGAAGCTCGACAAAGTTCCCTACTTTGCGTACATTTTAGAACAAATGATTGCCAGAATTGGTGGATTTAATATTAAAGTGATTCATAGTAAACCCAAACTCTATGCTAAGGCAGTTATAATGGTGAATGAGTTTTTCAATAATGACATGTTAGCATGTCCAACAGTCTACGCGGGTCCGGGGGAGGCCATTGCATGGGCAGAAACAAATGACAAGAAATCTGCTATCAAGTATTTTGATGATAGACCACCCTATATAGAACAAGGTGCGATCTGTAAAACAGAAGCAGATATTGAGAATCTAAAAATTCCAGATCATAGTCAAATCAAAATTTGGGATTCAACCTTTAAGGCGGCAAAAATAATTCTCGAAAAAACTGGCTTTCCACAATGTGTCGGTGTGGGTATATGGAGTGTCGTACAACAGTTAAGAGGCGTTCAAGCATTTCGAGATATGCGTGAAAATCCGGAAATATTACTGACCTTATGCGAGAAAATTTATGAGTCCCAAATTGATGTCTATAACAATTGGATTGAAAAGGTGGGGCGATCTCCGTTTATTTTTTATGCTGGCTATGCATTTAATGCGACTATGATGAGTTATGAGGATGCAATGAGGTATGAAGGAGATTTCATTAAGCGCTATCAGAAAGAAGTTCCCTTCCCATTCATTCTGCACAACTGCGGCATGAAACCTTATTGGAATGTATGTGATGATATCAAGGTCGTTGCGGTCAATGGCTCGCACCCACTCGATCTCGACTTTTGGGTTGATTTCAAGAAAAAGTATCGCAATATTTCGATATTGGGAGCGACCATCGATGTTTCTCGGGAGATGCTAACGGGAACCCCGAGCGATGTTGAAGAGCTGGTGAAGGAGAATATATTCAAGCTCGCTCCCGGAGGGAGATATGCAGTGAGCCCTATCTGTGCATTACCCAAGAATGTGCCACTCCCAAATATCATGGCAGTACAAAATGCCATTGAAAAATATGGGCAATATCCGATTGAATCCGATAACTAAGGAGTAGCCTCGAACTGATTTATTACTCCCTTCAATGGTTCCAGAATTTTCTAGAAGTTCAAGTATTGGTTTATTGTACGGCTGATTTTAATCCCCTCAGTCTCAAAAAAATCGTTTAAGCTCCTCTGTAAAAAATTAGTCCTGATGCTAATAAAAATAAGATCAAATAGTAATTATCTAGAATTCTCATACAAATGTGAAAAGTAATTAAAAATCAATGAATTGGAGGTGATAAATTGGGTGAAAATAAGATCAAAGGTAAGGTTAATGGACCATTGGTAACCATTGAAATTGAGCGATATACACATGCAATGTTTTCAATGGAACTAAAAGAAAGTATTCCCGATACGCCATTAAAAACGGGTGATTCAATAGTAGTGAACGTGGTCGGTTCCACTGTTTATGTTCGGATAGGTGATGAAGTAGAAGTTGTAGGTAATGTGAAACCAAGGAAAATAAAACGAAGAGAAGGAGTTATTATTTATATGATTAAATCAAAAGGGCTTTTTAACGAAACACTTGGGTTCACTACAGCTTATTAAAGCAACCTAAAAAAACCCAACTTTTTTTTTACTTAAAGAATATTTTCATTCTTAATTGAACCAGATAATGGACTTTTTATCCAAATTCTTGGACTGAACCAAGAATTGATGTTTCCTGAGAAATGCTGACAGGAATCCTGTACTTATTAAAAAAAAAGAGGTAAATTAGGATTTTTTCTTCGCTTGATTAGATTTTTTAGGCGTTGGAGGTTGTTTTGGGGGTGGTGTAGGAGGGGCGGGGGTTTTCCGTGTGCGGAAAATTAGGATCACTGATATAATGAGTAAAAGTCCCAGCATAGCTAAAATCAGAAGTGTCATTGTATCAATTGCGCCAGTCCCAGTTTGACTAGGAAAATCATTAAAGTCTAGGGGATCTGTACCCATAGCAATTTCAGTTCCATCGAGATAACCGTCCCCATCGGTATCAGGAAGGAGAGGGTTGGTCCCATGCTGCATCTC
>JAEOSY010000086.1 GCA_016840125.1 Candidatus Helarchaeota archaeon
CCTCTTGAATAACTGGGATTTCATTCGTATCAAAATTTTTTGACAGCGGATAGGAAAGATAGTAGCAGAATTTCCCAAATTTTTCTTTCATGCGAATACATAAATTCCGAATCAATACCGGGCGGATTTTCCATTTTTTATCTTGAATTTCAGAGTAAAAATAACAGATACATAGAGGAAGTCCCATTTCAGATGTGAGAATGTTTGAATCGCCTTTCTTTGCGAATCTTTTAAGAGTACCAGAACTCTCTTTGTCTAACGTATTGATGTAAATTGGAGTTGAGAAAATTTCCACCTCAACAATTTCCTTGACTTTTTCAACGATTTTTTGGGATTCTTGTAGATTTGAAGTATCCGCACCAGTCGCCTCCAACATTTCGGAGGGTAGAATGTCTGAAAGTTTGTTTAATAAGGATTCAGTCTCTTGCAAGGCGGAAAGTGTTTCGGATGGGATTTCGGATGGTAATTCTGGTTGGATGGGTCGAGAGGGAGGTTCAATAACGCGAACAATTTCTTTAATTACTTCTTTCAAGAAAGTAACTTTAACTTGGAGTGATACCGTTCCTCTTTGACGAGGGATAAATTGGATTCGATCTATCTCGGACGATTTCGGGGTTATTGTTAACTCTTTATTCATGAGATCGGATGATTTTATTTCAAGTCCATTACCTTCATAAAAAACCTTGAAGGGTCCAGTTATTTGACTCATATTTTGAATTTGAAGAAAAATTTCATAGGATTTATCAAGCATGACTAAGGTGGTGGGTATTTCGAGAATTTGAAGACCGATTTTAGGTATTGATTCCACCATGGCATGCTCATCTCTAGTCGTTGCTTTTTATATATGAAATTAAGAGGACCTAATTAAATGTTTAGATTGTTATTTTCTTCCGCCTTTCAATTTAACGACGAGATCACGAGCCCGTTTGCTATACCAGATGAGAAGAGAGCCCATATCCTCCGGCTCGAAATATTCGCCACCACAACGATTAGCAATTATTTTCATTAGTTTTTGATCAGGGTTACCAAGCCCAACTATATAGAAAACTACATTAGGATTATTCATGAAATGTGTTTCAACTATATCTATGAATTTATTACCATCAGTTGGGTGACCATCTGTAAGGAGAACGAGCATGCACGGTTTTGTCTTCCCAACACCTTCGATTTCCTCGAATTGTTTATATAGAAAATCAGCACCAATGATAGCATCGCCCATATTTGTCGCAGTTCCTTGACTTTCACCAATTTTTTCAACGATGCGATTTGCAGCCATCTCCAATACGCCATGCTTCCCCGAGGCGCTATCAAAGTATGGTCCATCGAAATCAAGAATTTCTGCAATATCAGCGAATCGAATTACTGAAACCTTTTCACCGAAACCCCGTCCCACCTTTTCTGCAAGGAATAGTAGAGCCGCAAAAGTGGCTCCTAAGCGTCGAGATACCATAACGCCCTCTTTAAACTGTCTTAGAAAGCCGCGAATTCGATCATTATCCATGGCAGACCGAATACCCTCAATTGCGGGTGCAATGTTTTTTACTTCCATATCACGTGCAAGCATACTTGAGGAAATATCAATCATCAATATCGCGTTAAATGTCACTAGACCTTCAGAACGCAGGTTTAAGGTCGAAGTGAGTCTCGGTTCTGCTAGGATTTCCCCCTTTAAATCCGGAACAGAGCTAATTATTTTAATAGCCGCATTTGCATCCTTCCAACGCAGTTTGAGACCTTTAAAGATTAAATATTGAACCAACCACTCCTTTAACGCGACTTCATTATTTCGGACAATAGACATAACATCCCATAAGTTCTCCCCTGTCAAGGGGCTGATACCCAATGTAAGACTTTGAAGCGGAATGATTGGAGTAGTATTATGCTTGACCATCACTTGAGAGGCCCCTATCCCTGTCGCTTCGAAAATTTCATCCTCGATGCGAATTATTTTATCAGAAATTGATGGATCACTCATAACACGACAAGCACCCCAAGCGCCAGTGAGCTCATCTTCAAATCGAAGTATATCGCCATCCTTTGCATTTAGTGAAAGACAATTTCGTTTACTTAGAGAAATGGTACTCCCTAGCCCTTCTGAAGAAATCTCAACCGTGAGCATTAATTTGTCTTTCTTTACAATAGGCTTTTCTACGGGTTTGGGGTTAAACACATTGACTTGAGAAGATTGAAGATCTGTTGTTTCATATGTTTCTTCCTCCATACAGATAATATCATCTGGGACTGTGTCTGAAATTAAGGCCCGAGCGCCACCGATAGCACCTGTTTGGGGGTCTTCAAACATAATGGGTTGTTCTTCAGTAGTGATTCCAAGATACTTCGCAGAAGCGCGGCTAATCATTATTTTACCAAATAAATTAGAAAAAAATTTTATCTTGAGAGTAAGCTCAATATCAGATTTTTGAGAGATTGCCTCAGATTTGAGTTGTACACTAGGACTAGGAGTAGTTAATTGAGGAATGTTGGTAGCTTCTAAAATAGAAGTGGCTTCTGAAAGTAGAGCATCCGAAATTTTGTAAGTTCCCGCCTGAGATAGTTGTATGGAAGTCGATGAATGAATTTGAGGTGTGCTAGAAGCTTGTAATGGTTTCTCAGGATAGATATCTAACGCACCAAACCATTTCTGGTTTCGTTCCCATTCTTCAAATATAGTGGAATCAACCATAATGTTGAATTCGTCTACTTGATCATTTACTTCAACAGTTCGGGTTCCGGAAATCCCGCTCACAGCATCTTCATAATAAATCGCAGTTCCTGTTACGACACCTAGTTTTGTTGCATTTTCTCGGTTAATCCAGAAAAATTCACCTAAACCAAATAAGGATTCGACTATAAGATTTACTCTTCGCTCCATTGAAGGTTTCCTCCATTATTATACTGAATTTCAGTAATTTTCTCGCAGATTTGTATAGTAAATATGAAGAATCTTACCTCAATAAATTTATTATCAAAGTAAGTCTAATTATCTCATAATTTATTAGATTAATAAAAATGAGGGTTAAATAATGAAAAGTACCTTACCAATCATTTTATTGAATTTTAAAACGTATTACCAGACTACCGGATGGCGAGCAATAAATTTATCAGAAAGTGCAGATAGACTTGCAAAAGAGCGCGGAGTGAACATTGTTGTGGCGCCACAATTCGTAGATATTTCTCCAATCGCGGATCAGTTTGATATTCCCGTTTTTGCCCAGCATGTGGATCCTATCACCCCAGGTTCCCATACAGGTCAGATCCTACCTGAAAGTATAAAAGAGGCAGGCGCCGTAGGTACGCTTTTAAATCATGCCGAAAGAAAAATGTCATTTGAAGTTTTAGAGGAAACTGTTGATTTAGTTAAAAAATTGGATTTAAAAATTTGTATCTGTGCTGAAAATTTAGAAGTCGCAGCGAAAGCCGCCGATTTGAATCCAGATTACGTCGCTTTTGAATTACCAGAACTTATTGGAACCGGGCAATCAATTTCAAAAACAGAACCTGCGTTAGTGGAATCCAGTGTAAAGCAAATACTCGACACCAATTCAGATGTTGTTCCTCTTTGCGGAGCAGGAATCTCGGATGGGAAGGATATTTATGCGGCCTTGAACTTAGGGACCCAAGGAGTATTGGTTGCATCTGCCGTGGCAAAAGCGACCGATCCTGAATTTGTTTTGATTGATTTAATAAATGGGATTAAAAAATACCTCGATGAAAAGTAAGCAATTGGACGCATTGAAAGTATGAGAATCCGACCTAGATGCAGTGTGTGTTTATTCCATCGGGGTTTCAAAGAAATTCAGCTTGCCACTGATGATCCAGTACTTCAATTTAAAGTTCTCAAAGCTATCATAGATTTATTCGCGAAGGAACTCAACGAGAATGCTGTATCGGCGGTCTTGGGTACGAAACGGGATCGTATAATTAGACGTCTCACAAATTGCTCTGATCCCTATAAAGAGCAAAAGAGAAAATCCAACGAACTCGCCTTAAAATTGATCCCCCCTTTGGAACACTCCCTCAACCTAGAACCCGATCCCTATAAACGGTTTCGATTCGCAACCCTTGCTGCCATTGTAGGGAATATTCTCGAATTTGATATCCTAGAACATACGGTGGACTTAGAAAAACCGGATTATATTCAAACGCTTATAGCGGCTGCTGAGCAGGATCTTGCGATTGATCAGATTCAGGATACATTCCAGTTAGCTCAGTCAGTAAAGCAAATTCTTTTCCTCACCGATAATGCTGGGGAAATAGTTTTTGATAAATTGCTTATAAAGGAATTATTAAACCTTGGGGTACAAGTGATTGTAGCTGTTAAAGAAAGTCCAGTCTTAAATGACGCAACACTCGAAGATGCCGAGGTGGCAAATTTAATTTCTCTGAGTGAGCATGATTCTAGCCTTCGGGTTGTCACTACGGGAACCGATCACGTGGGATTAATCCTTGAAGAAATCTCAGATCCCTTTCAGTCGATATTTGAAAACGCAGGATTTATAATTGCGAAAGGAATGGGTTATTACGAAACGCTCGCAGAAAAAAACCTGCCAAAACCTATCGCCTATCTTTTCCGAACGAAATGTTCCTCCGTTGCAGAAGATATTGGAGTTGAATTGAGGAAGAATTTAGCTCTCCTTCGTTCAAACACAGAAGTTAGGAAAGAAAATTTAAATAGTTCTAAGGTATAATTTCAGATATTAAAAGAAAATTGGGCATGGCGATATAAAATTTCACGAGAAAAAACCCCTAAAACCGGGAAAAGCTGGAAATTCAGACATTTAGGAAAGTCTCAATCAGGATATATATATCCCCACTATCATTGTGCAAAGTGTGATTCCATAATTGAAAGAGGAACTGAATTTAGTAAAAAACAGATTAATCAGAAAGGTTATCCAGGATTTGATTATTATTGTTCTAGCGAATGCGGTGTAGTTCTTGAAAAAAAAGCGAAATCTCAGAAACGAAATAAATGGCTGCAATGGATCTTAATAGCCGCCCTCCCAGTAGTTTTCATTTTATTATATTTATTCTTGTAAGTTTGAGGGACACGTCGCCTAGCTAGGATATGGCACCAGCTTCCGGAGTTGGATTTCGTCGGTTCAAATCCGATCGTGTCCGCCAATTCATGCATTATCAACTGTAAATCTTATCTTATTTTTCTGTAACGCCCTGCTTTCCTTTTCTGTAAATGCTTTGTGGATTTTAAATAGCATTTTCTAAAAATAGTTTAAAGAGAGAAGATATTATCAGTAAAGGTGTGGTTATGTAAATGGGACTACTTCAGCTCAGGTTGGAGGAATTTATTCATCGCTTGAGAAGAGAGTTATCACAACCAGATGGGGAGATTCCGAAACATTGGAAAGAATTTTTAAATGAAAGGATTGATCTTCTGACGATACTTGATATTGCAAGATTATATCCGGTATTTAATTGTGTTAAAAGTTTACGTCACCTGTTCAATGAGCAATAAAAAGTTTTAGAATTCTGCAGACTTATCAAATTCTGCTCTTGTCAATAGGTTCCTCGTCTCTATTTTTATTTAGAATGAAAGATAAATAATAGAAAGAATCAAAATGTGAGAGTTTTTTGAATAGGTTTCTGGTGTGATAACATGTTTGGCGGGAAAATTCGTGGCGCATACCAGTTTTATATAACGGGGAAGATACTTGAGATAATTGGGACTGAGAAGTTCCCCCAATATAGTAGAATTTTGAAGAGTGCCGCAGATTTAAAGAATCAGTGGTATTCGTGGGAGGGATTTTGCGAATTTCTAAAAGAAATGGAGAAAGTAACAAGTGCGGAGCGGTTACGGTCGATTGGTGTTAAGATCATTATGGGGCTAAAGGAAGGCTATGTCTCCGCAGGATTGACTTCACCCGACGCGATTTTTAGAGATTATGACCCATTATTAAAGAAGAACACTAAACAAATGATGCAATTGGAAAAACCAAAAACTATACATTATGAACCAGGATTGGCGATTATCGAGGTGAGTGGGAGCCGCCCGAAAGCTTTAATTGAAGGGTATTTCAAAGGGATAGTTCAATTATTTGGTAATCAGTTGCTATCGCTCGAATCAGAACCTATTAACCGAGGCGATTTTACGGGATATAAATTTACAGTAGCGTGGCGTTAATCGTCCCACGGTTAGAAGATTAGAAATTAGTGGAAATATCCAGTTAGATAGAAAGTATTATAAGAGTTATCGAAATCCCTCATAAAGAGTATTGAAGTATCATTTCGGTACCAAAAAGGAATTTTAATTTATAGTAATAAGATGATTAAAATGAAGTTTTCAACGTTGAAAATAGAAACCATCGAGGAACTGATGGCTAAGGAAAAGGAAATCGTCGAACGCATTAATAAGGTACCAAATGGAGGAAATCTGTTTGTTGCCCATCCATTTATGCTTTTTGAGGATATCGACGTTGTATTAGACGTACAAGTACGCGAAGGACTATTTCAGAGGATTCCATTACTAGGACGCGGATTTAAACCTCATCTATATAAAGCCATTAAGAAAAATAAAGGAAAAGAGAAAGTGAAGATAAGGGTTAAGGGGTTATTTAAAAAAGATCTGTTAAAACCGGATGCCCCTCGTCCACGTGGTGAAGTTACCTTTAAAGGGGAGTCGAAGTTTATGCGCTTTAAGGTGCCCCCCAAAAAAATTTCGGCTGGAGCGGAGAAAACACCCATTCCAACTATAACTCAGCCGGAACAATATAGAGCACCTTCCAGAACACCAGCATCAACTACGGCAAAAAAACCTGTGCGAAAACCAGAAGTAATACGTACTAAAGGACCTACCCGAAAGCCAGCACCAACCACGGCAAAAAAACCTATTCGGAAACCTGAAACCTCACGTATTCAAACATCTACCCGTAAATTAACAACAACTGATAAGAAAAAACCATCTTCTGGGAAAACTACACCTACCCGTCAGAAAATTCTGCGAGCTAGGAGAGCAACAGTGATGCGTCAAAAAGTGAAAGCAGCTCAGAAAGCGGCATTAGTTTCAGACAAAGCATCAAAGGCTCAAGGAAAAACCCCGGAACGCGGAAAAGCTGCACCAACAAAGAAGAAACCATCAGAAAAAAAGAAGGATTCAAGTATAAAAACTAAACTAGATCCGAAAAAAATAGGGGCTGTAATAAAGCGACCTCTGCGTCGATTAAAGAAGAAAAAAGGAGGTAAAGATAAATGAGTTTGGGTGGATATGACTTCATCATCGAGATTGCACAATCTGTCTTGGAAAAAATGGTATTAGGCGAGATATTGAACTATGTGAATGAAGCCGAAGGTGAAGAATTCGAAGAAATCGGCGAATTAACACTACCTTTTGATTTTTATCAAGAAATTCCCATTTATCAGGATTTTACGGCCATCTTCCATATCATAGTAGACACTCCAACCCTCCAGTTAAAAGCGAATAACGAAATTCTGGTTGAGATAATCTTAAAGAAGGGTTCCATCAGCCTTGGTAACCACACTTTTGTCTCTCGCATTGGGGGAAAATTCGAGATTACAGTACCCGTACTGCTGAAAGATGTAGAGATCGAGGGAAAGGAGAATCAGAAAGGGATTGTTGCAAATGTAGCAGGATCAACGGTCAATTTTGCCTTTGACACAAGATCTCGAGATCTAATATCTGATGCGATAAATGATCTCGAGACCCTCACGAGCTACATCCCAAACATACCAGACCTACCCTTTGATTTTGAAATGCCAAGTACCATTACCTTTCCATCCGTCCCTGAAATAGAAGTGCGATTCGCTAACAACGTTACGGAAAAACTAACACAGGCAGGAGAATTATTATTGACATCCTTCACAGTCAAACCGGGTCAAAATGGTTCGCTTGAGGAGATGATCTTTACCGGCCTTGAAATGTCCACGATCCCTCATTCGAATAAAGTGAATCAAGCGCTCGGCATCTATGCCACTTTGTTGGAGGATAGCCAAGGTAATTTACAACAGGCAGTTCAAAATAGAGTTATTACTAGTGAGGATATAAGGATCCATCTCTCCAAGAAAGCATTTATGAGATTGACATTCTGTCCCGCTATAGCAGAGGCTTTTTCAGAGGAAGGTAGCACCTTGAAAGTTAGTGATCTCCCTTTAAGCTGTGGAGCGGAAGGTAATAAGGTTGTAAAATTAACTGACTTTGGGGGGATAGTGATTGACTCCCTTAATTTAGAATTTCGTGGTAATGAAATGCGTGTTAATGGGAGTTGTGAGGTTGTAATCCAGTTTGGCGACATCTTTGAAATACTAGAATTCAAATGGGGAGATGCGGGCTGGTGGGAAAATGTTGGCAAATTGATATTGGATGGCTTGATAGATGCAGCTATTAATGAAATAACAGCCGATTTCGTAGCGCGAATAGAGCTTGAAATCGACGATGGCAATCTTAAACCTATATTGGCGGAAGTAGATGTGGACCCCGATGTCGACATAGAATGGTATTTAGATTGGATTCCCGTTGCTGGTATAGTTGCTGATGTTTTTATCAATTGGCTTGCGGATGAGGTATTTGCACCAGACGCGGAGAGTCAATTTCATGATCAATTGGCAGCAAGTCTCGAAGGAATGTCGGGATTAGAGGCAAATTTTGGGGATATGAGTATCTCCTTTGACTCTGTCAATCTAGCTCCAGACCACTTCTTTATTAAAGGTACCATTGAAGGTCTTGAGTTACCCCCCGCGGGTGTTCCAGATATTGAGGTAGATTGGGAGCATAAATTGATAGACAGAACGGTGGATAGCGTAACTTATAGCGACCCAGATCATTGGTGTAAAGAAGTTGCAGGAAAGGAATATACAGAATCAGATATTTGGTCGACATATGAGGTAGAAGCGTTCGCAATCCCAGTCCTATTAGGGAGACCTATTAAGTATAAGTGGTGGATCGCCCCTGTTGGAGTGGTTGCAGATGACGCTATTTTAACGGGTCTTAGTGGTACAGTGACTCAAACTTTGGTAAAGGAATATAGTAATGGGGAATGCCGCCAAGAAGACAGGACATCGGGACCATGTACCTTGGAATATGAAGTTAATCATAATCCCCTACAAAACAATAAAAATGGGGATACGGTTAAATTGAGAAATGATCCAGATGATGGGAATATTTTCTTCTACCTCGAAACAGAAGCAACGGATGTTGAAGGAGTAAAGGCGTCAGGTTTCGAATTTATCTTCTTTAATGGTCACACAAAAACAGGCACTCTCGAATACCTTCAAGATGTCTTCCGATGCCGATTTGAACGGGTCAAGGGCGAAATGGGAAAGTGGTTGGAGTGGGCAGAGGTGAAACAAAATCTGCGGAGGCTCAATAAACCACAAGATCTGAGGCAAGAATTGGATATTGACAGGCTTACCCAAAATGTAGCAGAATTAATTGACCAAATCGAAGATCCCAAGACCCAAAGCTCGTTTGAAAAACATTTCAGTCAAGCTAAATCCATTAGCAATGAATATGCAGTCGCCCAGATGAGTCTAATGTTACGTGGAGTGTCAAAGGAACTAGGAACAGGCAGGTTGAAAGATCGGCTAAAAAAATTGTCCGGATTGGAAGGTAAATCGTTAGAAGGCAGCTCTTCTAGACCCTAAAAAAAAGAAAAATCCTAACCATCACTTCTTTTTTAAGAAGTAAATGTCTTCTTTTTTTTTATAAGTATTAAAAACTAATAGAAAAGGTGAAAAAATGGCAGTAAAATTAATCTCCAAATATCAAGCCTTAATCTATGGAACTCAGGCAGGTTATGGCGGAGCACGTGGCCAAATCATGTGTTGGGATAATACTGGAAAGGTAATAGGGTTAGTTCGATTCATTGATCCTGTTAAGCCATTCCCAAATGATTCCGAGGCTGCTGGAAAAGTTACAATGCACGTACCCTCTGATCAGTTCCAGAATGCAATGGATATTCTGCGGAACGAGAAACCCGTATATATCTACTTCTCACAAAATCGTGGCTTCCTCTCAACCTCAAAGGAACCAGTCGGTGAAGAAGAAACTTAACCTACTCAATTCTTTTTTTTTTCAATTTTGAGACCGATTTTGTCGTGAAACCGATATTTCACGTCATTATAAAAAAAGATAGAACCTTTCAGAATCCAAAAATTCAATCAATCCAAGAGAAGATTTAAATTGGCGAGGTTCTCGAGATGAATTTAACTCTTTTTTCGGAATTTCCTGAAAAAGTTGGTGAGTTTCTCTGACACATATTGCTTTCCAGCATCAACCATCTCTGAAAACGTCATCCACTGGAGGACATCCTTTTTATCATCGATTAAATGATATTTTGCTTTTGAGAGAGCGTTCCAAGGTACAGCTGTCGGATTGAAAAGGCCGGTTTTTGGATCTGTCCACCAGCCCACACGTTGTTTTATTACTTCATGCGCAACCGCGTGCCAGAACGAATACGTTACATAGCAATGGAAGGTATCCATATCTTTCATATGGTTGAAGATTTGTTCGAGAATTCCTTTTCTTCGTCGTTTAGAGTCATGGGAATAATATTTATAGAGGAGATTCAAAATTATAGTTGCGTCATGTATGCTCTGTAATGGTTCTGGTACCTCTTCTTTTTGTTTAATAACCGCTTTCAGAATATTTTTACATTCTTTTAATTTGGTTTTCTCTAAATTAGTCCAAAAATCTTCAAGTAAAAGAATAGCTTGTGAAATTTGCTCTTTTTCGTTGTTATTTGCTGATAACAAACCTGCAATTTCATTAATAAGTTCATCAATCTCAATTTCTGGATTCCAGAGATATCTTGCAAGAGCATAGTCATTCATAAACCGAGCCTTTGGTATAGTGCGATAGCCAAAAGCACCTTTCAACTTCGATCCGAAGTAATCATTCGAATCGGATATTCGTTCTTTCAGTAACTTAAGAAAAGGTCGAGGAAAAACCGATTGGTTCTCCACTCCAGCTTCAGCATCGATAAAAAAGATGAAATCGAGTATTTCGTAACCTTGGTCTGCAGCCATGTGTAATGTTTTCCTATTTACATCTGCGATCCCAATATCTTTCGGAAGCTTTGAAAACAATCTCTTCCTTAGCCCTTTAATCTCAGGGGTTTCAAAATTCTCTTTAAAATTGGCAAACCAAGTGACAAAGTAGAGGTGTTCGGGCTCCGCGGTTTTCCGCATCAACTCCAAATATTCAACAATAAGATCAACCACATTAGCTCGACAAGCTTCACAATTACATCCCCCACCCTCAAAGGCAAATAACGAGTTGCATGGGACATACTTAAAACGATCCAGAGTGTAAGTTAGGATCTTTTCTCCGATCTCCCTCCCTCTTTGGCTACAATAAGAGATACCTTGATACCCCCAGATAGTCGCTCGGATCTCGGGATACTTAATCCATAAATCAGGGTGGATTTGGTTATAGACAACCAGTAGCACAATTTCAAGCCCTATGTCCGCAGCGTACTGAAAGATTTGGTCAGTGAGGTCATACCGCCACGCATTCTTTTTCAGTTCTGCAAATTCTGGATGATAAACCATGTACATACCAATTAAGTATTCAACATGGGTGTAGTTAAAGGAACGAATCCGGTTCAGATACTCTTTCCATTCGGAAAAACTCCAAGTATCAGTAGATAATTTCTCCAACCGGAATGGAAAGTTTAGCACAATCCCACGCGTTTCATAACGGGGGGTTTGGAAGTCATGCCAGTTAAGCGAAAATGGATCTCGTATCTGACTGGCCCGCAATTTCATGTTAAGATAGTAGATACCATTGGCAAGACCGCGGTCACCGACCGATATAATCAAAATTTCCTCAGTTTCTTTTTTATCCTCTTTAGTTTCCGTTAGTATGAGGAAGTCATCGATTTTTTTTGGGGTATCTGTGGGATCTAACGCTATATCTTGAATTTTCTTTGAATTGTTATCTAGGGTAAGGAAATTAATTCCTTTCGTTGAATTTGAACCGGGATCCCCAATCCAATTTGATAAAACCTTAACAGCTTGCTCGACCTGCTTGCTCTTATTTTCATTATAACTGATTTGATAACTCATTTTGTATTCATACCCGTAAGAGTTCATAACTACCATTGTAAGGAGAGTTTACCATTCGATTAGTATCCGAAAGCTCCTATTTCGCTTTTGTTTCAACCTTTTTTAATGAAGCTTAGAGCAGATTTCCTCATTTTTTAAGAAAGATTTTTATTTTTGCCCTAGAATTGTTCCTTAATTATAAATAATAGCGGATAACTATGGGATAGCACCTTGCAGATCACTATTCTTGAACTTACCTCATTATTTTTATATGTCGTATTTGCGGTATACGCGTATTATTTAGCGATCATGTTTTTTCTAAAGATAAAACGTGCGAGGGGGTCAGGAATTGATTTGGCACCCATGTTTGGGTTGGCATTTTTCGTTCTCTTTTTTGGAACTGGATATATTATCTTGGGATACTATCATTTTTTTAAGTATGATACGGGTTCCGCACCAGAAGAGCTTTATAGAGCCGCCATTCTATTAACATATATTGCGCTAATTGCAATGGTGTTTTTTAGTGAAAAAATCATCGCCAAAACGAAATTTGTTTTCACCATCTTCAGTATTGGGTGTTGTATCTACGGTATTTTTTTCACGTTTACACCCGAAGCTCTGCGAAATTTTACCTATCTGACAAATCCCATAAGTGTCACAATTATCATGGTGAGTTTTCTCTATTTTATTTTGGTTAAAACGAAAGGGGACATCAGAAAGCAGATGATTGTGGCGTTCATATGTTATTTTGGGTTTATCTTCTTTTTTCTGTTGGATACAGACGCTGGTAGAGGGCTCATCCCTTTAGCTCCTGAAATTACTTCTATTATTGCAACTCTTGGGGTGACCATTAGTATGCTTGGGGTTGGACTAATATTCCTTCGCTTTGAAACCTTTACCGAATTCGGATGGAGAGAGAAACTAAAAGAACTGTTCATCATTGCTCCAAATGGAGTAACGCTATTTCACTCTTCATTTATCACAAAAGAGAAAAGTCAAGACCATGATTTAATCTCCAGTGGGTTAACGGGAGTGGAAGGAATTTTAGGAGAGATGATGGAAAGTAAACAAAAATTAAAGGTTGTGGATCATCAAGACGTCAAAATTATCTTCGAATACGGAGAATTCACAACTATGGCTTTGATTACCTATGAAAATCTCCGCATTTATTATCCTAAACTAATATCCCTAAGCACTCAATTTGAGAACTTATTTCAAGAGGTCCTCGCGCATTGGGATGGGCAAACCGAGGTATTTCGCCCTGCGAACCGGCTTGTTGAGGAGATTTTTGGCTGAGCTAAGGATTGAAAATATCACATTTTAGTGAATTATTTAAACGACGTAGTTCTTAATGTATTGATGAAAGTGTCCTATGAGGAAGAACGGCTCATAAAATTACAACTAATTTTAAATGAAATGGGCTTTCAAGTGAATGGAAACCTTGAAGTTGAGATTTCGACTCATCATGGCTTAATCTTAGTAGATATTATTCATAATCAGGTTGCTTTCCAACCGTCCGAGTGTATTAGTTGCTCAGATTATGGTTGTCGAGAGAAAGTGCGGTACCTTAAACAAAGTTTATGTGTTATGGCAACGAATAATGGGTGGTCAAACCTAGCGTTGACCCATTCCGAGCTTGAAGTTCTTGCCAAAATTTTTGTATTTGCGTTCGAACCTATACCCGATCAAATTCTAAAGCAAATTCGATCACACTGTCCTCGAGGTTCTCCACCAATGGATGGAGAACCGTATGTCATACCTAACTACCCCCATTTCAACCAAGAGGGAGCAAAGGTTCTCCTCCAACGACTGCACATTCAATTTTACGAAGGGCGCATGCCTTATTACCTTTACAGCATCCTAAAAGCACGCTATGAAAAATTTTTAGAGTAGAGTTTTACCCAAAAATATCGTCAATCAATTGTTTAGCGGGTAAGTTACAGGATAGAATCCAATTCGATTACTTTCTGAATTAATATCTTTGTTGAAGCGAAGATATCGATCCGGTCGGGTGTTTTAGAAATACTATAGAAACTTTCACGAAAACCAACGTTTAAAGATATCTTTAACCCGGTCGGGTGTTTTGGAAATATTATTCATAACTTGTTTCAAGGGTTCGGGTAATAAATCCTCCTTTTTTTGTCCTAAAACTATGTATTTAGGGATAGTTATTTCGAATTTTATATCAGTTTTTAATAAAATGAATTGCTCACGCGCCGCTTTAATTTCAGTAACAATATGATGCTGTTTTAAGAATTCGATATTATAAGTGGTAAAATTATGAATTCTTTCATCCAAAGCTGCTTCAAAATCGGTTTTAAAATAAATTAATCCACTACGAAGCATCGAGATAATTAAAGAATTGCTTTGATTGTAAATAATACTTGATAGTAATATCTTTTCCTCAAGGGTTTTTTGATATTTTTGAAAGAATTGACTTACTTCTGTTGTATATTGTTTCTCTAACTCAGGATAGATCTTTGGATAGATTGAGCTGAATGATTTAAGTTTCTCAATGGTTCTCATTGGAGGAATTCGATATACATCCAGTCCTTTAAGAAGGATAATGAAGTCTCCATCAGGGAGATCTCTTATCATTACAAAATCAGAATCAATTAATGGGGTTAATAGTCCCTTCAAATCTGCCTTCTTTCCAAAATTTTTAAGGATCCACTGCTCGAGTTTTTTCATTTCAATGGGCCCCTCAGAAAGTTTTTCTAAAAGTTTTACTCGATTAGAATTCATCAAAATTTTCGCAAAAACCGCTTCAGAGGATCTTTCAAAAAAGCTTTTAATGCAAGTTTGATAAACTTCGATAACCCATTTACGCAGAAAATCGCTCATTTGTTTAATTTTATTAGGATTTGCTTTTAGACCATACGTACTCTCATGGAAGCCCAGAGCAATTTCCGATTGCAGACGTATTTTATCAATCAATTTAAAAAGTCGAAATGAAAAAGATTCTATCATTTCATTGGGGGGCATTTTGTCTAAAATCAAAGAAATAAGACACATTTCAATTCTACCACGAGCCAAATTGGATTCTAGCTCAAAATAAGAATGAAACACAGTGAAATCTGAATAAGATTTGACGAAAAACGAGTGCCCCAATTTTATAACAGAATCCAATTCCTTGCTAAGTTCTTTTTGTTGTTTTTGTGAAAGGGCATTTTCTGGATAGCAATAAAAGGGACTTGGCCCTATTTTATTGTTAAAATAGGAGAGTAACACACAATGCCTTCCAGGTCCCCCAACTTGTTCTTTGATTCCGGTAATGTTCTGAATTTTCTGGTAGCGATTTAAGAATTCTTCTAAATCGTAATAAAACTGTGAAAGAATTAATTTCTGGTTTTTGTTAGAATTTTTTAATTCTTCAGAGTAATTTTCAAGATCTCGTTTTAGTCGCTCTACATGTTGATAGAAAAAGTCATAGTCGTTTTCCCTTATAAGGATTGTAATGCTAGCTACCACCTTTCCAGTTGAAATTCCTGTAGGTTCCTCAAAAAAATAAGTCATCCCGAGAAATTTGTGAATGGGTAG
>JAEOSY010000087.1 GCA_016840125.1 Candidatus Helarchaeota archaeon
AGCAATACTATATTGAAGAAGGATGCTGAAAAGTTAAACGAGATAGAAATTCAAAGAAGCAAAATAAAGGTTGGGAAAGGGCTTATTAGCCTTTTTAAGACAGTCGAGCAAATTGTGAATTATTATGTACACACAATTATCGCAATAACTACTAATAAGAAAGAGATACGGGCTGGAGATGTATTAGAAGTTAAAATTTTAGTCAAGCGACCCGATAATTTAGAAATTCTGGAAAGTAAGTTAGTTTTTGATAGAATTTTTGATCTGGAGGAAGAAAAGCAAGTGGCAGAGGATAATAGAACAATTACTTTTAAAATACGTCCTCGAATTCAGGGTAAGTTAAAGATTGGACCGGTACCATTGAGTTGCAAAATAGATGGATTTCAATTTCCGCTGAAAATCCAGAAGACTTTAGAAGTTCTTCCAGGTAAGCCCAATCTGGCGATTGAGCCAGATTCCTCAGAAATTTCCACGACTATTGGTGAAATTGTTGCACTTTCATTAAATTTGAAGAATCAGGGCAAAGGTGAATGCATGAATCTAAGTCTTGAACTCACACTCCCAGAAGAACTCGAATTATCAGAAGGTAGTAAAGAGAAAAAGTTACACTCACTGGGACCCAATGAGGAATTTTTATTTACCTTTCGGGTTATCGCTAATGAAAAGATAGAAACTCAATTATCCGCAACTTTAATTTATGAAGATTTAGAGGGAAATAGGCATGAAATGACTATGAAGCCAATTCCCTTCATTGCAGGTATTTGAGATGCATTCAAAAACAGATTAAATTTCGATCTGGTCGGTATCTTTCTTTCTCCGCTTTTTCCCTGGTAACTCAGTATGGTTCGGGAGCTTTTTAGGAGGAAGATTTTCTAAGTTTAAACGAGTTGGGTTAACTGGAAGATTGGGAATGCCAGAATTTCGTCTTAGCTGTTCCTGCCATTCTAGACGAGATTTTAAATAGGGATTTATATCAAATAAAGCGGCATTCATCAGCGTTGGGGGAGTTACTAAGGCGCTACGATGGCATACTTGACAGATCTGATTAATTACAATAGCACCGCAATATTTACAGACTCGTTCCATTTTTTTCACCTTGCGTTACATAGACTTTCGAGGAATTTAAAAGTTTGCTCAGAGCTAATCATGCAATCTGTTTAAAAAATAAAATAAAGAAAAAATGTTTAGATGAATTAATTGAAATCTAAATTCTGAAGTATCCTTATCCGCCTAATTTTTTTTCCAAAATCTTCTCTATTTCTTCTTTACTTTTCGCGTCTGTACTTAATGCTCCGACTTTCGAAGCTTGTTCTTCACGTTTTTTATCTGCTACGTCCTTTGCGGCATCGATCATTTTCTTTATTTCTTCGGGACTTTTTTCTTCTTCACCCAATGTCATCAAACTCGCACTTTTTTTTATGGAGTATTCAATCCAATTAATTACTTATTTCATTGGAGGTTACCATAAAAATGTATATGATGTTTTTAATAGATTTGGATTTTTATCTGGAGTTGTATACTTAACTTTCCGATCTATCAAATAGATAAAATTGGATAAATTCCCAAAATTTCATCACAATGACTTGCCTCTTGGATGATGGTGTCCTTGCATTTACGAAGTGCTCGCTCCATCATCGTCATCCGAGACCTTTCAGCGGGATCGGATCTCGCTACATTCTGAGTAGTAAGAAATACCTGACCTATATTCAGTGTTGCTAGAATGTGGCGGTCAATAGAAAACCCACAATGTTTGCAGGTAAAAACCTTTCCTCTACATTTAGTTCTTCTACCACATTTTAAGCACTTTTGTGAGGTATATCGAGGGTTTACATATCTAACGGGATGCCCCGTCGTATTGACTTTCTATTCTACCCTCAGTTATAAATCATAGTATATAACATAGCAGTTCATTATAAATCTGTCTGATCTAAATGCGCAAATCGACTTTTTGCGCAAAATGCTTAATATAAAAATGAAGTAGCTTAGTTTAATTTTGTTGAAAATTGTTTATCTTCTTCTTTTTGAAGCTATAATGTTTCCCTTAAAAACAACTCACCACGATCACTATTTTCCGCCGTGTGCATTTTGACCGTTTTACCATTGAGTTCTTTTAAGTCAAAATTGATCTTGGTTGCCATAAAAGCGGGGATTTCATATTCACGGGAGACAATGGCAAGATGAGAGCCAATACTTCCAGTCTGACAGATCACACCAGAAATTCTACCGAGGATAGGCGCAAGCATCGTAGTACCAGCTTGCTCAGCATAGCAGATTTTACCCTCAGCCGTTCCCTGAATCAGGGTAATAACATCCTGTACTCCATTGATCACGGTAAAAATACCTTCCACGTCATTTTTGTTAGAAACGCTCAAACCGTCTCCAATTAATTTGAAGCTCATAGTCAATCACCTACTAGATAAAGTATAAGATAATTCAAAATTGTATCGGGAAAAAAAGGGGAAATTATTTAGTTATTTTTGATGCGATGAACGCTTTATAATCACTTAGTCGTTTTAACCATTCTGCTTTATCTTCTTTTCCAATCCCTTTTTCTTTGCCTTGATGGGGCGCCATCATAAATTTGCCTCTTTTACCGATGTACTTGCCCCCAAGGTAATCATGGGTTATGCGGAGGATAAATTTCGTCTTCTTGTCAATCAATTCATAAACGGCATCGAGAGGGATTACTTGCGTTTTTTTTCCACCAGCCATCTTCCAAACAGGTGTAAAAGCACCAGTCTTGGGTTTTCCGCGCATGTAAATATTTTTATCGGTCATTACGAAAAGTCCGCTTGATCTTTGTCCAAGTCCTTCGAAAATTCCAATGAATTTGAAAGCAATCGTTTCATCAGGTTGGATTAAAGCCTCAACCTCGGGCCAATATCGAGCCACGAGTTCAGAAAACCATGGATACTCACTCATTATATCACCTTGATTTTTTCATCATTCCCAAAAATTACTTACTTTAACTCTATTCAACTAGGGAGTATAAAATGTTTTTCTTCTGTTTATTTTAGATTTCAGTGAAACTTTTAACTAGGGTGGAGTCTAAGTGCTTGATAAGCTCGATGACGAGTTTAATGGCGGCTTCAAAATCGCTAATAGCGAAAATGCTATTTGCGGAATGGATATGCCGGGTGGGAACTCCAAGGACAATCGAGGGGACGCCTCGTCTCGACAGGTGGATAGATCCCCCATCAGTCCCACCAGTTGCGGTAATGGAAAGTTGATATTGGATTTTGGCTTCTTCGGCGGTCTGTATCACAAAATCTTTTAATTTTGGGTTCGGGATCATAGATCTATCATATGTATATATCGCGACACCGTCACCCATCCTTGAGGGAGCAGGTCCTGCCTTCGAGCCGGGTACATCAGCACCCGAAATACTTGTCTCACAAATAATCGCAACATCAGGATTAGAGACATGTGCCATGGTCCGCGCGCCACGGGCCCCGACTTCTTCCATTGTTGTAGCAGCGCCAATCAAAGTATTAGGATGAGTGATTTTCGCCTCTTTCAACTTTTTACAAGCATATGCAGCAACACAAACCCCGACCCGATCATCAAAGGCTTTACCCATCGCGATAGTATCGTTATGCAAAAAAGTACATTCACTTACTGGAAGGATGGGATCGCCAATCTTGATACCAAGTTTTTGTGCTTCGTCCTTTGTTTTGCAACCAACATCAATAAACATGTCCTTCATCATCACGACTTTTTTACGTTCTTCCTGTGTTATAAGATGAGGAGGTTTGGCGGCGATTACACCCAAAATATCTCCCTTGCTCGTTCGAATTTGGACGCGCTGTCCGAGGAGAGTTTGGTCGAACCACCCACCCAAATTTACGAATTGCACATAGGCTTCTGTAAAGCCAGTTGCGATGAAACCAATCTCATCAATATGACCTGGGATGGCAATGCGGGGGGTCTCAGCATCCCCTTTTAACGTATATAACAATGATCCAAGTTTATCCATCTCTATTTCATCAGCAAAACTAACGAAATCCTTTAAAAGCCCTAGGGGTTCCCGTTCGAATCCAGAGGGCCCAAAAGACTCACTTAATTGTTTAAAAAATATGAGTTCTGATTTTTTCATGAATTAAAAATAACAGCTGGCATTAAAAAATTTTTATAACTAAATTGAATAATGTTAGAATATTAGAATATCTTCAGATAGCTAAAGAAAATGAGGATTGTTTTAAAGAAAAACACTAAGGTTTAGGTGAGTAAATGAGTTCGGCTCCAAAATTTGTATTTGAATGCTTAGAAGGTAGTTGTCCTGATAGGAAATGCTGCAATAGATCCCCGGTTATGATCTATTTTGAAGATGTAAAACGCTGGATTACGGATCAGAGTATCAATACAGTCTATCCTAATATAGAATTCACGATGACAGGTGGATTTCCTATGATGGTATTAAGGAAGTATCCGAATGAAACATTATGTGCGATGTTCAACAAGGAGACCAATACCTGCAATATTTATTATAGTAAACCATTAAACTGTGCGACCTATCCCCTTGGTTTTAATGGCAACAACTTCTATATGATGAATAAAGAGTGTTCAGGGATTGGGAAGGGATCCATGACGAAAGAAGCTCTGAAAGAAATGCGAAAACAAGCCAAATTAGATTTCGAGTGTAGAACGCGTACCAGTTCAACCCTTCCTATGTTGCAGATGCTATTTTTACAATTCTTTCAAAAGCAATCCCAAGCAGCTATGGAAAGTATGAGTGAAGAAGATCGGAAAAAGCTTGTAGATGAAATGCTCAAAAAAGAGATAAAGGAGAAAGAATCTGCTCAGGAAGAAAAAACACCGCCGCCCGAATCGGAAAAATCAGATTAAGGAATGTCGATGAGAAAGGACATTTTTTTTCTATCTGATGGATTAAAATTGGAGGGGGTTTTGTACTCTCCAAAAAAAGTTCCAGAGAAACCTCTTCCTGCAGCGATTGTAGTACACCCACATCCCCAATTTGGCGGAAGTATGTATAATAACGTGGTCGATGCAGTTTGTGAAGAGCTTGAGAATTCTATGTTCGCTCTAAAATTTAATTGCCGAGGGGTTGGAAGATCGGAAGGAACTCATAGTGGGGGAAAGGAGGAGGGAAAAGATGTATTATCCGCTATTGAATATTTAAAAGAGAATGTATCTATCGATCGAAAACGAATCATTTTTATTGGCTACTCCTGGGGAACCTATGTAGGCTTACCTGTTACGAACCAAAATCCTGATATAAAATTACTAGTGGCACTCAGTTGCCCAGTAGGACTTTGGAACTATGGGTATCTTAAAAAATCAGAGAAACCCAAACTATTAATTGTAGGATCCTATGATCAGTTTGCGCCAAAAGAAAAAATCGAACGTTTATTTAAGCATCTTTTGGATCCGAAAGAACTCTTCATTCTTGAAACGGACCACTTTTACATGGGGCAAGAACGGACTATGGCAACTAAGGTCTCTGATTTCTTAGAAAGGTTTTTATGAGTTTACCGTAAGTAAAATTAAGTCTGTATTTAATAAAGTTTAAAAAAGAGAACTAACTTATAGAAACCTGAGGTAACATAGAGTGAAAGGCGTTCTGATCGTAAAATTTGATGAGGAACGCGGTTACGTTCCGATCGCAGTCTTCCCATCCAATCTCAGAAAGCGTAGATACACAAATTTGTATAAAGAAGTAGCAAGAAATGCGATTGGTTTTGGAACCCAAGTGGAATATCAAGCGTTTAGCCTTTCAGAGACCGATGGGTCGCCAGAAATCCATTGTTTAGCTAAAAGGTTTTCTATCTCAGTTACTGAAGCGAGAGGTGGAGCTACTTTATATGCTCTAGTGGTATTTTCAGGGGAAAGTGAAGATTTTGATAAGGGAATCTTAGGAGAATCTGCAGAACAATTAGTTTCAAACTGGCATGGTCGTTCGGATGTTATTAAAAAGCTCTACAATTCCAGTTTTAAGCCTCAAGAAGTCTTCGATTCACCAATTCCGGAGTCGGTATCGTCTAGTTCAACTGACAGTCGCCCAGCGTTACCAGGAGAATTGTTTATTGAAGCAGAGGGGTTTTTTGCAGAAGGTTTTACTATCACCCGAAATTTATTAATGCTACTATCAATTTTAGTGGTGTTTTGGGTTGGTTTTTCACATTATGAATTTTTTTCTTTTTGGTTTATGTTTGTACTGGGTGTATTTACGTTCTCCATAATTTCTAAAAAGGATAAAACCCTGAAAATCACTAATATTTTTCTTTTCAGTTTAATTGTCCTGATTTTTGTGACTCTTACGTACAAACTGCTTGGAGGAGATGTAACCCTCATTTGGTTTTTTGGGAATTTTCCTGAGGGAACGTTTATCAGACCAGATTTAGCGGTTTTAAGTTTTTTAAGTGGTATTTTGGTCTGTATTGGACTCGATCGAGGAATTGCAGTTGATAAAGGAAGTTTCATAATAGGGATTGGGGGCACATTTTTCTTGATCCTTTATTTTTTCACACCACTCTTTGAGATTTTATGGGCTTTTTTTAAGGGGATTTAATACGAATTAACCTCTTGGGTGTGAGACACGAAAAATTCCGATATTTACAAAGAAAAAGAGAACATAAATAGTCTAGATATCGAGTTGAAATAATCAACCGATGTAGGGTTGGGGTTTTTGCTGGTCATCACGCCTCTTTTGCATCATTTCGAGAAATTCTGATGTCATTGATTCAATCTCTTCTATACGCTGATCTAACAGAGCTTCATCTACCTTGAGTTTAAATAAGGCATTCAATACTTTGACTAATTCCTTACTTGCGGCGGGATCTATCTGAAGTAATGGCATCGCGTCCGCGAGAATGCAGACACCTGGGATATCGTAATGGATGGCGGACCATGCAGGTATGATTCCGTTGGCTCCACTAATATATCCACCCTTCAAAATGACAGTGGATTTTGTTTGAGAATCGAGAAAGAAGTCAATCCATTTTTTCTGAGTGGAGGAAACGTACACATTCCTTTTGGTGTTCATTTGTTCAGGCACAAATGCGCCGAGGCTTACAATGAGGTGAGCTGAGAACTTCTTACACAGTTTACAAATAAAATCAGATAGTGAATAAATTCCTAGTGAAGAAGTGGGTTGGTAATCTCCGGTCATGATAATTAGGTCATTTTCATATGAGTCCGGAAGTTTTTTAGTGTAGAGCACAATTTTAGGCATTTTAATTTGGGCTTTATTAATGATGACGTGAGGGGGGAAATCATGGTAGTAGATTTCACCATAGAGATCGCATTTCAGACTGTTAATAACACTGAGAGCGGCTAATTTCCCCACTAATGCGATACCCGGCATTCCGATTAAGACGAGGGGTTTCCGCAACTCAGGAGTGTCTGTAAGTTCTTTCAATTTCAGCATTTTCAATCGACTCTCAATGTAAGCTTTTGAAAGGAGCTATTTAAAGATTTGCAAAATCAATTATTCAAATAGAGGGTAAATTTGAAGGAAGGGATTGGAAAAACTAAAGGAAAGGCTCCATGCTGGCGATATACTCATCGGTTAATGCGGTTTGGATCTGGCATTTCTTTGCGCACGCAAGACAGGCCTTTGGAGCATATAGTTCGGTTGTAGTATATTTTTCACCGCCATCAGGCAAAATAACTACTATTGTTCCTGAGTCAATACTTTTTGCTTTTTCGATTGCGACATGCATAGCTGCTCCAGAACTGATCCCACTGAAAATACCTTCTTGCAATGTTAGCCGGCGTGCCATTTCAAATGCATCCTCATCCGTAACCTTAATTCTTTCATCTACCCTAGAGGAGTCGAATATTTTTGGTATATATTGATCATCAAGGTTCTTTAAACCTTGAATTTTAGATTTCGATAGAGGTTCAACAGCCACAATTTTTATAGAGGGATTAAATTCTTTCAGTCGCTTACTAACCCCCATAAGCGTCCCAGAAGTGCCCAGACCGGCTACAAACATAGTAATTTTCCCATCAGTATCGTCTAAAATTTCTTTTCCGGTAGTTTCATAGTGAGCAAGGACATTATATTCATTTGCGAATTGATTTGGGCGGAAATATTTTTTGGGATTGTTTTTAACGAGCTGATTGCACTGATCTTCAGCCCCATCCATACCCTTTGATCCTTCTGTTAAAATTATTTTAGCCCCATATGCCAATAGCATTCTCCGTCGCTCCATGGACATGGTTTCTGGCATTACGATTTCGATTGGATATCCTTTTTGGGCACAAACTAGAGCGAGACCAATACCAGTGTTCCCAGAACTAGGTTCAATAATAACAGTCTTGCTCTTATCAAGGAGCCCCTCACGTTCGGCATAATCAATCATGTATAATGCGATGCGGTCTTTTACGGACCCACCTGGATTAAAGCGTTCGAGCTTGGCATAAACCGTGACGTTTTTATTAGAGTTTAATTTGTTGATGCGGACTAGTGGCGTTCGCCCAATGAGATCTAAAACGGAATCATATGTTTTTTTTTGGCTCATAGAATCGCCTTCTATAACAATGTTAAAATGTGGATATTTAATAGTTTTTTAGGTTCTCAAAAAGGAGCGTGAAGCGTTGGGGGGAGTGTTTCTTTCTTAAATTTATCAGTTTGCTTAGTCCATTTAATAAACTCCTCAGTAGGCGGTTCTTTAACATAAAGATCCCGTCGATTTGCTTCCAGTAATTCAGGTAGTTTCTTGATAAATTCAGCTGCTGACCCCACCCAATGCTTCGATGTTTCCGCTTCCTGATAGACCGGAGACATCCAGTCTTTCCAATTTGCATCACGAAGGAGGTGATGATCAATGATGACAGTTGGAATGTTCTTTAACAAAGCTACCATATTAATCCGCGCAAGTTCTAGAGTGGTTTCAAGGATCCGGAATCCTTTAAGATAAAGGGGTGGTCCACCGATATATGCAATTTGTGGATTTGTAGAGAGGATATATTGTAAAGTGTCTGGAACAATGGGTCCTTGTACAGTTGCAAACACAAACCTTTCGTCTTCATATACAACTTTGAAAGATACAATAAAACCTTGCTTAGAATCATGTTCTCCATGAGGAAGGGGTTGGGAAACTTGAATGATGGTATTTCCAAATTCAAGAGTTTGTGAATCCGCCCAGATTATTTTTCTGATATAATTTTTTGTAAATTTTTTGAAATAATAACCCCGTTGTCGTTGGCTGGTATTGATGTTTTCACGAAAATCTTTTGCGATAATAATTTTATCCGAGTAAAGATTTTCTGCCAGTTCCCGATTGGTAAGGATAAAATGATAGTCAGTGAAAGTTGGTTTTAGGTGGTCAAAGTGAAAATGAGAGATAGTGAGAATATCCGCCTTCTCGCATCGTTCAATCAATCTCTGGTTTGCTTGGAATAACGCTTCGTATTCTTTGGGGTGGGGATTTAATCGTACTCGCTGGCCTAGGGAGCAACCTGGGTCTATAACAATTGCTATATCTGGCGTTTTAACATAAGTAGCCATGGATCGAACGCCAAAACTCTCAGCAGCGATAGGTTCGATTTGGATTTTTGACATTATTTCCATCATATAAGCAAAAATTAGTTAATCTTCAATATCTCGAGTAATTTAGGAGCGGCTTTTGAAATTTCACTCTCTATTTTACTGATAGAAACGTTTCTGACGGGAGTGGCAAGAAATAGAGAAATATATTTATGGATATCTTTTATAATCAAGTATTCCGCATCAAATTGGAACGTCGTTGCATTCAGCTTCTTTGATTCTAAAAATTTTTTGTTTCTGAATTCAGTAACCAATTTCTGGGCAATATTAAGGGGATAAATAAGTGTTTTTATACTGAGATATTGAAGAAATTCACTTGCTTCCTTGGTGATTAATTTTGATTCTAATTCCGGACTGAGAGCTGACGCAATTTCGAGCCCATCATCCTTATTTATAAGCATGGTTACTATTGAGTTCAGCTTATTATTCAATTTATCTAAAACTTTTTGCAAATTTTTCATGCGCTCGGTTTCCGTTTTCTCTATCAGCTTATTGAAGACTTTACAGAGAATAGTACGGGCGCTTTTCGTCTTGACCGAAGATGTAACGAAGGTCCATCCCGGTAAAGGTTCTTCTTCTATGAAATATTTTTTCAATTTATCTTTTGTAATCCGTCCTTTCAAATCGTACTTATGAACTAGAACAATAATTTTCGCTTTCGGTGAATATAATTTAAGCGAATTATAGGCGCGCTTGAACCACGTTCGGGAATCATTTAATCTTTTTTGGTTAGCAGCATCCACGACCCAAAAAAAGACCCGAACATTCGTGAAGATTGTACGTTCTAAACTTTCTGTAAAATATCCCTCTAAGAATTGCTTCTGCCCCCCGCAATCAAATGTAGAGATTTCAACTAGCCTTCGATAGCGAAACTCATCAGTCTTTACCCCTTCTGTGGGAGCTAGACTTTCTAACTCTTCCAATTCCTTTCCTTCGAGCACATGCCGGATCAACGTCGTCTTTCCCGCGCCGGCTAACCCCATGAGAAGAATTTTTTGGACCATAATAGTACCTCAGTAGTATTAAACACCAATTTCTTTTTTAATTCTAAATTTCTACATTGAATAGTCAGATACGTATTCAAATCCCTCATGATTTAAGAAAATTTGTACTGTATAGAAGGATGTTTGCATGACGCTAGAATCATTTTTTGTTAAGTTAAATCAAAATCTCGAAACTGCCAAACAAACGCTCCGACACCAACTGTCAAATAAAGTAAGAATGTTGGCTGACCAAGTAGAAACCCTTTCTAAAACGGAAATTCAAGGGGAATTAGAGAATTTGGTCGATGATTTTCTATCGGAATTCACTTCAGTTTATCAAGAATTTATAACATATATAGAGGAAGAAGTGCCTCTTGTGAAGCCAACTGCAAAACCTAAGAAGAAAAGGCAGAAAAGGGAAAAGACTGAAGCTCAGAAGAATGCGTATGTGCGTCCAACTTATGTGCATCGGGCTTTTACTGATGAAGGTTTGCGGGTATCCAAGGATGCTCGTCCCAAGATTATGGAAATGCTAAATAAACAGATCAAAGAAGATATCGAGGCAATTAAATCAGTGATTCCAACTTTCGTGAAGGGTGATCATGTGGGCTCCAAAAAGCGGATAACCATCAAACCAGAGGATTTATTGGATGAAACCCTTTTTCAACGAAGTGATAATCATGGACGTGAAATAGAATCCATCCCATTAGCTTTGAATGGAAAAGAATACAAATTACTTATTGTTTTAAAAACAAATTGAAAGCACAGGATTTTTCTGGGTAAAAAAAGAAATAATGTGAAAGGGCAATTACAAATAAAGAAAAAAAGTAAAATTATTTGTCGTCTTCGTCTTCTTCCTCAGGTTCAGGTTCTAGCTTTTCCGTTTCGATATCAACGACTTTTTTCGTTATTGGACTGATAAAAAGGATCAATTTCTCTTTTTCTAATTCAGCGAACTCAACGGACCATAAATTTTTCGGTGGGTTTCCATTCTTATCTTTCCCAACGTCTGCCTTCGGATGCTTCTTTATCCATGCCTCCGTGGCTTTCGGCTTCATCTTAATTACGTCGACGACACAATCTGGATATTTATTGTCAAATGCTTCTGCTTTTGGCTCAGAATAGGCTATTTCTACAATATCATCTTCTTTCAAAGGCATTTTTTTTTTCCTCATAGAATTTTTCAAATTATTTTTACAAAGGATAGAAAATTTATAAATTTTTGATCAAAAATGCCTTAAAATGTTTTCTTACCTTTTTCAAAATATAGGTTAAATGATAATGATCATAGGTCATTTCAAGCCAAATTGTTTGTTAGAGTAGTTATTTGATCCTCGGAAAATTTAGCACGATCAAATAGATGATGGGGACGGAAGGGGGAGATGAGAGAATCGAGGGACGATTCACCCAGAAGTTTGATATGGTCTAGACTATTTTCTCCTAAACCCATCAAGCCTGCTTGATGGATGTACTGAAAATGCAAGGGATCCATCCCAGCGATATGAGTAGCAACTGTGTCTGCGGCGATGAAATCAGAACTAGCGATGATGAGTCCTAGTTTCTTTTTCGTTCCATGAGCTGGACCCTTCCCCTCCATGACTTCAATCCCATCTATAACAGCCAGAGAAGGTTGCACTGTCCTTGCGAGGCGAATTAGGTTAGTTGCTAAAGCTACCTTTGAAGTACCCAAATTTTCTTCATCCGTCAATTTATCTGGTTTTTTATTGCCAAAGCCGTGCATGTAGGCACAAACGTTAGTTGTCTCTCGAGCAACAATTTTCTTGAATATTACGTCTTGAGCGGTGGTAAGAGTGCCCATAAGATTCTTTAATGAAAGGGTTAAGCCCAGCACATCATGCGTTTTAAATTTTGGAATACTGACAAGATAGGGACAGTTGCAGATAGATTGGGAGATTCCCAATTTAAAATGCATTTCATAAGGATAACCGGGACTATAGATAGGGAACCAATGTTTAGGAGGATCTCGAGCTAAATCCACTGGTTCCCAATGATCAAAGTAAGTTAAATAATCGTTATTTTGCATTGATTCAAAGGTGCTGGGAGGGACCCCGCCCGTGGTGCCTTCACCCAATTTGATATTTAGTATCTGTTTTGCATCTCTGAAAAAATCGGCGACTGCTAAACAAACTTTTGGGTTTGTGACGGCTAGTGGTGCTTTTTTGGTGAGTAGTAAGTTTGGTTTAAGAATAAGAGGTTGTTCGGAAATTCGTATATCATCCGCAATTAACTTGAGTGCTTCGATCGTTGTTTCATAAGGATCTGAGCCTCGGACCACAGCTACCCGTACCAATTTATGTCACCTTACTATTTTTAAAGAAATCCACATTAATTATTATTATAGTTAGGTGTTTTTAATGGTTTCACCACTTGATAGGTTTTCAGCTGCTATAAATAATGAGGCGCCAATAGATCGGCTACCAAAGTTTGAGATTGGGGCAGTTACACTCCCATTGCTCAAAATGATAGTCAGGTACAATGTCTACCCCTCTTTTGTAAAAAAAACACTGCGCTCCTTGAATTTAATTCAAGAATTTGTAGCTTATTTGAAAAAATTCTATCTGGGGATAGAGTTAAAGAAATTTAAACCCCAGAAAAAGTTTAAGGTTTTTCCGAAAAGGTTATTGACTAATTTCATCAATCTAGGACGATCTGAGGAAAATTTTACCGATATTATCAAAACCGTGTTTAAAATCCCAATAAAACTGGGATATGACGGCTGGGGGCTTCCCAATCCGCTATTGTTAAATTATTTGGGGAAGAAAATCCGTAAAGATAACAATGAATATGGGATTTGCTTTGTAGATGGGAAAATTTGGGATCTCGATCTAGAAAC
The DNA here is from genome assembly GCA_016840125.1 of Candidatus Helarchaeota archaeon. The sequence continues at coordinate 13,352 of JAEOSY010000087.1, forward strand.
CGGGGATATGATTGAGGTAGGGCTCCTGTATGATAATGATGAAGAACTCATGATGAAATTTTACACTGAGTTCCTGGAATCCTTTGACTTTGAACGGCACTATGGGGCAATGGAAACTGCGCTTAATCAAAAGATGGGCAGTTCGCTGTTAAAGGAAGCAATAGTTCCGGTTCTCTTCATTCGGGGTATGATGAGCCACTGGCTGTATGCCTTTCCCACAGCAAGAATGTCAGATTTTTTTCGCTACATCTTTGATGAATACCGAAGGAAAGAGGGAATGGGAATCTATGGGAACTTCCTGAAGGCGAGAACAACGTGGCTAAAGAAGCATGTGGATCATCTCGCTAAACTCGAGTTACCGGTGTTACTGTTGGGTGATGATCAGGCGGGATCACATGGACCGTATTTCCGTACACCAATTTATAAGAGCGTACTCAAACCACACTATGCTGAATTGACAAAACATGCGCATTCTAAGGGGTTAAAAATAATCATGCATAGTGATGGACGATTCAAAACGAATCGCCCCGAAGATCCCACGGAAGAGGGCTGGGATTTTGTGGATGATTGCGTTATTGATATGGGAATCGATGCATGGCACTCGGTAGAAATGGATGCAAATGATGTCTATGAGATTAAGGAGCATGTGAATGGTAAGCTAGCATTAATAGGTTCTATGGATACAAAATGGTTCCAATTCTACGGTCCAGAAAAGGTAAGGCGCCTTGTTTACCGACATCTCAAGGGGTTCTTGACAAGGGGATTGGGATTCAATGGCTTCATCCCAGCGAGTGATAACTCCATTATTGCGAAAACCCGGATTGAATCCTGGTTGAGCATGATTCGGACTATTGATGATTTTTCGGCAAAGTATATTATTAAATAAGTGCTAGAATCCGACCGTGTTTTTAATATATTACAAACTTGTAAGTGGGATAAACGAAAGTTCAGAACGAACTCATCTTAAGTAAAAAAAAGAAAAAAAAGGCTCAATTTATTGTGTTTTTGTTATTCTAGCAGCTACTCTGCCATCCATATCCTCAATAGCAACCGAATGATCTTTCAAGAAATTTACTTTAAAAGTGTTGTAACTGATTAGATTCTTAACTACTGTGTTGATATCGCTTTGCGACATACCCACTTTCTCTAATTTCTCTAAATTCTGAAGGATCGGTGAAATCTCATTTGATGGAATCTTACCTTTGGCTAATTTACTTCTATATTGATTAACTTTTGTTCTTGGTACCTTTCTTCTTCTGAGTCTACCTAATAAACCCATACTAAATCAAACCTCTCTAATAATCTGCATATTTCTTATGTTTAGAAGAAATTTCCTATGAATACTTATAATTGGTATTGTTAATTAAATTATTTAAAACTCTAGTGAATACATCGATGCAATACAAAATCTCTACAAATAGAATTGATGCAAGAGGTACCGCATATTATATTCATGAACCGCAAATAGAAATGGACTTTAAAGCGATTGTTCAATATTTAAGTTCGAATCCATGGGATAGCTGGATGGTGGGTGAATTTTTAACATTTTTTTTTGTTGAAAATAAAGAATTAGTTCATAAATTAATTATACTTGATCAAGTTCCAAACATGAAAGACTCACTAACATCGTTTCTAGGATTATCAGGTATTGATCTTTACATAGCCATCTCACTAATTGAATGGTTTCTGTTAGAGATCGGTGCTTCAATCGGAAAATCATTAGAATCATCTGATCAACGGTTTCAATATTTGCCCCCTTCCCTACGAAGAATGTATGATTTAAAATTAAAGGATTCAATTGAAGTTTTCGCTCTACTTAAAGCTATTAATTCTATTGTTGGCTGTTTGGATACCGAGTTCATCCATCAATTGCGGCAGCATGACAAGAAGAGATTATTAACATTATCAAAAACTCTTGCTGGAGCTGAGTTAAACCGAAAATTTACACCAATTAAAGCTCTTCAAAAGCGGTTTATTGAAAAAAGAGATTTTAACAATTACACCTCTATTAGAGAAGCTTCAATTACAGAAACAATAAGCCGATTTAAGAAGGAGAATCTTCTCGAAAAGATTGGGACTAAAATGAGTTCAATTAAAGAAACAGAATATCATTTTGGTAGCTATCATTATCAATTAAAAAGAAAATTGGACTTAAAAATAGATAACTTAGATATTTCAGCATATGGAGACGTTGACGCTTTTGGAAAAGGGGTATCCAAAGAAATTTCGTGGGCTTCAATGGCTGCTGAGGCGGTTGAAAGGTATTCTGCAATAATGGGAATTCCAGATTGGCCCGATTGTTATGTTGAAGATTTAAATTATACTTTAAGTACACTTACAGATCTTGAGAAAAGTGGTGAAATGGAGGGCTATAGTGTTCTAAATCCAAATGATATGAACTTGGTTGTTCCTTATAAGAATGAGGAAACATATTGGGTTAGGGGGAGTGATACAAAAGGTAAGTCCATCTATGTATTAGCAGAAGCTGTTTTTTTTCCCTATCTACAGGACAAACCTAGATTTCGGGTGGGATTATCGAATGGACTTGCCTCTGGAAATACGTTGGAGGAAGCAAAATTACATGCGTATTATGAAATATTGGAAAGAGATGCTAAACAGTGTAATATGGGATCAGGAGAGCTTTTTATTTTAAAATCAAACGGGTCTACTCTTGTAAATCGAATTTTAAATCATTATAATAAGCAAAGAATCCCCGTTTTTATAAGGGATATAACAATGGAGTTAGGGATACCTTCTTATCGGTTATATGTTTATTCAAAAGATGGCAGGAACTATACCTCCTGTGGAATTAGTTTAGATGGGCAGGAGGCATTACTTCGGGCTTTCGGAGAATTGAATCCTAATGTCACGTGGGCTATTGAAACAGAAAACTTATTACACGATTTTCCGACAAGTTCGCTTTCTTGGTCTGAGTATGATCTGGCCACTCTACCTAATTTCTCATCAGGAAATGTAAAAGAAGATTTACGCTTACTAGAACAGCTTTTTGAACTTAATAAGATAAATGCTTATACAGTGAATCTCACAGTTAAAAAGCTTGGATTTCCTGTTATAAGGGCAATAATCCCCGGGTGGGAACACGAATTTCTCTGTCATAATAACAGCAGATTCTTTTCTCACCTATATAAAGCACTCAAATATAAAAGTACTCTAATTCCCTAAGTAGTGGAATTAAATAAAAAAAGAGAAAAGATTTTGAATTTATTCTAAATACATCAAGAATGATTCAATTTTTCGATCCATGCCCTCTTTCCAAGGTAATTCGTGTAGTTCTTTCGATTCCTTTTTGGCTTCCTCTAGATATTTAGCGGGATCTTTTATCCACCAATCCAACCATTCCTTCACTTCTGTGAAAGATTTCCGTTCTCGTTTAAATGAAGTAATGGTGATCTCGACTTCTAATAGACCGGTACCTTCAAACTCGATGAGATAATCTTCTGAAAATTCCTCGCCTGCAGCCATCTGTAAACCATGTAAAAAATACGGGTTACCAATTAAGACTATTGCATCCTTTTTTTCTTCAATTTGAGGATCAAAATAAAGCCCATATTCACCACCCTCTGATTTGGTCTTCAGAATATTGGCGAAATTAAAGTATAGATAAGGATTTTTACCGGACTTATCCGCAACGTAGAATTTCAGTTTTTCATGGGAAAATTTAAGTGATTTGAAGTTTAGTTTCAGATCGGCGCTTTTAGGTGCAAATTCGATTGAGATCTGTTCAATCATTAAATTCATTCGTCCAATATTCCTGAAAATCGCGCTACCCTGCAAAAGCTTAGTTCCCTTAGCTGATTTCTGTGTATGACTCTTTGTTATTTCAATATTAGTCATTAGTTCCTCTTTTCTAATCTGTCTCAATGCCCATTCAGTGCGAACTGCTCTAAATGAGCCGTAGATACCCAAAACAGTTGCTACCAAACCTAAGATCATTCCTATTAGTCCTAAATCTACTTGCATCTTCTTCACGTCTACTTAGCATTTATTAAAAGTTTAATTATATAAAATCCGATTGTGTTTGGTTAAATCATTTGAAGTTTGTTGATTATAAATGCCATCCCCCTTCTCATACTTTATGTTCATTAATCCTCCTTTTAGATTGAAAAAATAAGTTTAGCTCATACATTAGGGTTTGGTTTAGGTTTTCTGGGGGGCATTGTTTATATTTCTTACATTGGTTTGCAATTAATTTTGGGAGGTATTCATTCTCAAGCGCTATTATTTTTGATAAAAGAAGTAGATCTGCCCGCCTTAATGGAATATTCGCCCAGCCAGAGTAATGTGAACTCGCCAGAATAATACAAATCTTCTGTTCTTTGTTCCCACAAATTTGATTACAATCTAAACAGAGATTTGCAATAAAATATACTGCTCCACTTATTAAATCAATTTCAAGTTTACCGTAATCCTTATTTACAGTAACTTTTTGCGTTTCTAAATTTGTGTTGAGATCCAATTCCTTCAGGATTTCATATAATAAATCTCTATCATCGCATTTTTGATTCATAATAATACATCCAGTTCCTAATGTATTTCGTGCTAAGAATTCATACAAAATTTTTTCTCCTCTTTTGGAAATATTCATGTAATTCCTGATGGAGACGGGAGATTAGGATAGATGGAGGACATTTTTGCGATTCAACCAATTGAAATCGAATTTGAGACGGAATGTAATCAATCGCAAGAGCTACCGATTTTGAAAGAATAAGTAAATCCAAGTTAGTTAATCTGCTATTTGTCCAGCCAGGACATGATTTATCCGCAAGAACAATACACAAACTACGCGGTTTTTCTCCGCAATGTAAAGAACACTTGTTACAAGAATTGGATGTAAAAGAAACATTTGCATTTATTAAATTTATTTTAAATGTCCCATATTCATTAATGACAACAATTGCATTTCTTTCTTTATCAACTTTGAGGTTCAATTCACTCAGGATTTCATGAAATAAATCTCTATCGCGGCTTTTTTGATTGATAAAAAACCACCATTTTCTATATCTTTTTCTTATTATGATCTTATTCTGAATTTAACGCAATTTCAAACATTTAAGTTGTTGGTGCTTTAAAAACCTTCTAAAACGCGGATTATCTATTCGATCTATAGAGATCATCCGTTTGATGAACAGTAATACTTTAAAAAAACAAAAAAAAAGAGAAAATAAATTTACTTTTAGTAGTCTAGTTGTACTAATAGGTAGCCTACAAGAAGTACGACACCGCTAGCAGGGTGAATTAACATGAAAAATGCCAACCCAACACCCAACGTGAGCCACCACTCATAAGGAATTGCCACATCAAAAATCGCAAGGATTAAAAGTACGGCAAGCCCAATACCAACATAGCACCAGACGCTTAAAAAACCCCAGGTTAGAATTGAAGTGGCAATGCCCATTCCTGAACCTACGAGTAGAATAAACTTTGAATCAATCATATTTAATTTTTCAGGAATCAAATGCCATTCAATAAATCCACCTAATGCGACTAATAAGCCACCCCAATACAAGGTAGTACCGAGTATAGACAGATTCCCAATAGCGTATAAGATGAGATCCATTGCTAACACACCGCCACCAATAGCAAGCAATAACCACCATTCATAAGGGATCTTTATGTCAAGATTTAACTCAACAACATTAATCACAAGAAACAAGATGATCCCAGCTACAAGATTTATTATTCCAGCAACGATTTCCAATGAATATGGTCCAATTCCATTGCCTTGTAAATATCGGATACCTTCACAAATCATTATTAAGCAGCCAATGAATGCCACGAGCTTTGGTGCGGGGATGTCTACTTTTGGAGATTCGCCCGGAGATTCGCCCGGAGATTCGCCCGGAGATTCGCCCGGAGATTCGCCCGGAGATTCGCCCATTTTTCTTCACAATCCTCCATTTATTATTCTTTTTTAAACTCTTTTTATAAATAAATGAGTTATATGTAAATTCCTTTATTGGGCTTTTTAAGTATATATTTCATTTTTGTATAATTAATTTAATATTTATTTGAAGAAATAGTCAGTATAGGTTTTATGATGGCAAAGCTGGAGAGATTCGAGTCACAACCACCGCAAAATAACCGAAAAATTGGGGTAAAAGGAATTCTATTAAGTATTTTGTAGGACTAGCTTCTATTTGGACTCACCGTGAATAAATTATTGAGCATTAGAATAAACTTATTTGAGGGATGATTGTGTGCCAGTTTAAAAAGCATTTTCCTCAAATAATTTTATTAAAGAAATTTAACATCTGTAGCTTATGAAATTCGAACAATTAATTTACGAAGAGAAGAATCAAGTCGCTTGGATAACTCTGAATCGTCCAAAAGTTATGAACGCCCTGAGTATGCAGCTGTCCGATGAGATTGTTGCAGCTACTGAGCTAGTACGGCAATCAACAGATCTAAAGTTTCTGGTAATCAAAGGTGCGGGAGACAACTTTTGCGTAGGGGATGACATCACGGAAATGATCAAGTGGGGGAACGCGAATGACATCATGCGTCGGGCACGGTATTACCAAAACATGGCGAATCAACTGGAAGAACTCGATAAGATAACCATCGCAGCAGTTGATGGCTATGCGGTTGGTGGGGGGCTCGAAATTACTATGGTGTGCGATTTTGTTATTGCAACGGAGCGCGCTCAATGGGGTATGCCTGAGGTAGATGTTGGAATTACACCGGGCTGGGGTGGTACCACCCGTTTAGCCCGATTGATTGGGCGGCGTAGAGTGAAGGAAATTAACTTAATTGGGGCAATACACAGCGCCCAACGAGCTGTCGAATGGAATCTTTGGAATCGCGTAGTTCCCAATGATCAACTGGATGCTGAGGTCAATAAATTACTTGATGTACTTCGGATAAAAAATCACCAAGGAATGCGCCAACTGAAATTCATTATCAATCGTGGAGTGGAATGTGATCTTTATACAGCCCAAGGGTTTGAAGCGCTTTCTGGTGGATTAACTGGAGCGGTGAGTGGGCAGTGGCGTATTAAAGATGCCGACCGAGGTAAAGGTGTAATTGGATTCACTGAAAAGGATAGTCTCTGGAATAGGCGGCGGCGTATAGCAAAAGACTTTTGGACTGATTAGAGGAGGTTCTCTGAAAAAGACCCTATGCGGTTTCAAGTTTGCTTTGGATCCCAAATAGGTTTTCCAAGAGGTAAAACTATGCGTCCTGCCATGGTATTCAACAGGACTGCACCAGCCCCATAAAAGGAGCTTGCGGAAAGACAAATTAGAAAGATACCAACAATCTCAGTCGGTACGCCAGCTAATATGCTTAAAACTAGCGCGCCTATTGCCAAATCGATGAAAATGAGTATGATAACTAATACTTTATTCGTCATCAATGATGCCACAGTCATTAGTAGACTAAAGATAAGAAAGCCAATGAGCCCAGCAGCATAGTGCGTCATATCAAATGCCACACCGGTGAATGCAGGGATGTATAATGTAAGCGCTACTGAATACCATAGCATAGCGTAGAGTGTGAAGGCGGTTCCCCCAAAGATGTTTTTTCGTTTAAAGTCAATGACTCCCGCTATTAATTGAGCCGTTGCTCCGAGGAAAATAGCCCAAGGTATCATTAAAGATTTAGCTACGCTTGATCCTATACCTAAATCAGTCAGTCCTAAAACTAAGGTTGCTACAGCTAAACCGATCAGCCCTAAGGGTGCAGGATCAGTTAGTGGTGGAGGTGGATCTGGTGTCTCTTTTTTTTCTACCATTCATTTCACTCCTATTTGACTCAAAAAGTAATCACGTTTAAAATAAATAACTGTAATTATCGCTCATTAATCAAGCGAAATCAAATCGATTTAAGTACATCTTTCACGACTTTTTCCATTGGTTTGTCTTCGTACAAGCATTGATAAATTATAAGCAATTAATTCCTCAGAGAGTTTGAGGTCATGTAGAAACTGGGGATTTTCATGCGTCTCATTAATATTTTTGGCGGTCTCTTTCTCAAATGCCCAAATTTTTACATCGTAGCCTTTCTCCGCTAATAAATTTCCCAGCGTCGTCCCCCAGCTGCCAGCGCCTATGATACTGATTCTGTATGGCATAGAGATTCCCTCTCCATAAACGGACCACTGCGTATTTAAATTTGGTTATTCAAACCAAGAGCTATTAAATAATCTCAATAAATAAATTAGATACTTGTAGTAAATCTGAAAAATATAGAAAACCAGCTTACACAGGTGATTAAATTGACATCGGATACCCAAAAGAAACAAAAGCGCCCAAAAGACATGCAGCATCTAATTAAAATATTAAATACGTTTCAAGAATTTCATTTAATTTCGGCAGGTATTCAGCTAGGTATTTTTGATTTTTTAGAAAAAAAGAAATTTAAAGCAGAAGAAATTGCTAAGACACTTGGCTTTGAAAAAGAATTGACCAAGGTCTGGTGTGAAGCTGCTACAGCTTGTGGATATTTGGAAAAAGATCATGATAAATTCTATCTGTCAAGGTGGAGTAAATATTACCTCATTTCTAATTCACCCACTTATATTGGGTACTTATGTAAATATACAAAAATCATCTATGAAGCTCACTCTGACCTTGAAGCCAGATTTAGAGGAAATCGCCCATTAATGGAAACGCAACACGCTATGAATACAGTGGAATCGGTCGCTCCAATTGCAAAATTAGCGGTTCCCATTTTAATGCAGGAAATATCCATTTTAAGAAAGAAATGTCATATTTTAGATTTGGGCTGCGGCCTTGGAACTTATTTGATAAACTTTGCATTAAAAAATCCTGAATTAACTGGTGTTGGAGTGGATGGAGGCTGGATAGCTGCTATAGTCTACGAAGCTAGGAAATTGGTAGAAGAAAATAACCTGCAAAATAGGATTAAAATTAAATTAGCAGACGTTTTGGAACTTAAATTGAATGAAAAATTCGATGTCATTTTTATGAGTGGATTTTTACAAGCATTTAACCCAAAAAAGGCTCTCAAAATATTAAAAAAATCCAAATCTTGGTTAAAACCAAACGGAATCCTTATTTTACAAGAGATGTTACTTGATGAAGAACGAATAAGTCCGAAATCTAACATGTTATTGAATTTCCTTCTTCATCTAGAAACACCAGACGCAGGACTTTTTGACTTTAAACAATTAAAACAATTATTACTTGAAGCCCAGTTCTCCGAAATAAGACGAATAGATTTGCTCCCTCAAATAACACATATAATTGCTTCTTAGAGTTGTTTTATAAAAGTGGAAATAAAAAAAAAGGCGGATTAGCCTCGTCGAGGCTCAGCATCCTCATCACCCCAGCTCACTTTCTTGCACGGGGGTGGAGGGGGTGGTTCAGGTGTTGGTTCGATTTCTTCTCCAGGTAGTGGCATATGAGTATCTGGTACCGCTAACTCTGCGGAGGGGTCGCCTTCAATGTCGTATTCATTGTTAGTATATTGGACATCGATACAATGGGACCAATCGTAATCCTCGGGTGAATTGTTATGCCATAATCCTAATAAGCAATCCCGAACGTCTCCGTATTTTGCAGTTAAATAGGCACCATCGACATGTAGCCCCTGTGCTTCTGCCCCTTGGCTGATAAAATTACGAATTTCAACAACCGAATTTTGAAACGATACAAGATTTAGCCCAAGCCAAGTTACATATTGACTTGCTTGATGACCAGTAGTATTATCAAGAACGCAAAATCGGAGGTGGGCTGAACTATTGTTCATAATCACAATACCTCCAATGAAATTATCAGTTAAAATGAAATGTTCCATTAGTAATTTTGCGCCACCAGCAACTTCTACGGTGCCGATCCGTAATTCATTATTATATCGCTGCTCAATCGCTTGTAGATCAAGAGTATTTGAGCCTATCCATACGTTTCGAACTTCTGCTATCGTACCTTCTCCTTTAAGGAGAAGCGCGCGTCCCTGATTCTCAATTAGAAAAAAGTTATTAAGACTTGCTTCTGTACCATTCGAGAGATGGATTGCTGTGCCGGTTTCTAGGTCAAAAGCTACATTAGTAGTCCCCATCACAGAACAATATTCTAATACCAAGGATCCACCAGTTTGTCGAATCCCATAGCCCGTTGCATCTCGAATGTGGATATTACTCATAGTCAAATGCTGATTTGAATTTTCAATAGAACCCCTTAAAGTAACATTATCACCGATTAAATTGGTTCGCCGAGTAATTTCTAGATTTTCGACATATTCACCACTTGATATATTTAGATAGATTGCAAGATCACCGTACTCTGCGGCATGCTCCAAAGCCTGAGTGATTGTCGAGAAGGGTTGTTCTTGACTTCCATCTCCTCCAGCAGAGGCATTAGCTGAAACGTAGTATCTCTGGATTCTTTTGCGAGGACGTCTGCTTCTAATCTCAAATTGGAGTCTTGGTTTAGCTGATAAGATATTTGAATATTTACTCTGCAAAATTCTAAAACTTTTATTCAGTTTATTGTAAATCTGGTCAGAGGTTTTTTTAATTCTGGCTCTATCCTTTACTTGACCCAAAAACTTTGGGTTCTTAAGCTCTTTGGAGAGTGAAGTCAGGCCCGTTAGAGATTTGGTATCCGTTTTAACTGCAATTCTTCGTGGAATTTTAGCTTGTACTCTCTTATCAATTTTAACCCTTACACCTTTCTTTTCAGCGTCTTTTCTATATTGAATGCCATCAAATCTCATCTTCTACACCTAATTCTTTTATAAATTCTTTAACTCTTTTTTTATTTTATATTGAAAATCACTGTATATAGATTTATTCTAAGTTATTTTACCGCCAATCTAAATAAATAGAGTTAACTTTAGGGATCTTATGACCTTTTAGTTTAACTCCCATAATTTCAAGATCTTTTGGAAATAGAATAAATCGTGATTTCTTGAAGGGGGTGGCATCAAAATAGGGAATTAAAGGCATTTGAAGTCCGCTCCAACCTTGCTCTTTCGCGATTATACACAGCATTGCAGCCATATTAGACGCTTCCACAACATCTAAATTATAGAGATGAATAAGGTCAATCCATCCCATATCCACCACATTTCCGAAACCCGACATTTTGAACGGCCAAGCACTAATAAAGGCATCTGGGGTTCCATCCTTACTCTCATGTACAACTGTTTGAATGTAGGGAAGTTTCAGAAACCATTCTAAATCCTCCTTCGCTCTCACAATGGACATTTCATTCCGTTCCTCAAAGTCCTTGGTGAGTTCATACAATTTAGGAATATCACCCTCTTCCAGAAGTCTTACACTCTCAGAAGTGACTTTATTAAGGCGAGTTTTAAATTTTAAATATAGTTTTTCATACCACTTCAGCTTGATCGTTTTGGAAACTGCTCCGACATTTAAGATTCGCGCAATAAATCGTTTTATTAAATATATCTGTTTTAAATCATCGCCCAAAACTTTTATTGCAGTTGTCTTACCATGGTGCTCAGGCTCAAAGAACAATATACCGCCATCATAGTTCAATTCCCGCCCTAATTCTAGAATTTTGAATCCCATAGCAGTCGCCAAGCCTTTACCCTGATGATCAACATGGACTGAAATCCAGGCAGGAATGCCATAATTGTATATATTTCCATCTGGAAACTTTATCCTGCGTGGTACTGCACCCACGAAGGCAACGATTTTATTAGATTCTAAATGGCGGACTCTAATGAAAAGGTCCCGTTTAATGATAGGCGACCCAAACATGATTTCAAAGGTTTGCGGGGTAAAAGATATTGTGCCCCCTTCAGTGCTGAAACTTTCCGTGAAGACTTGATTAATCAATTCCGTACACGCTGAAAAATCACCTGATTTCAAGGTGAAATGTTCCAATTGATACCCTTCGGGCACTTCATAACTCATTTTCTTACTCCCTAAAGTGATTAATTTAACATATAGAACAATGGTATTTTTTAAAATCTTTGACTAGTGATCAATTTTTATTTTGGTTCGAGATAAATTAGATGCGAGAGTAGTGAATGATATGCCAAAAAGAAAAATGGTCAGAAAGAAGGATATTTTCATAAAGGCGAGACTTCTTTCAGAAGGCGTGTTCATCGAAAACCTTCCTGAGGAGTTCTCGCCCGGGCTTAGTGAGTTATCGAGGAAGGAGCGAATAGGTGATCTCAGTGAGATCAAATTACCAAAAAAGCTCGAGCCTAGTGATGTAGATAATTTTATGGAGTTGACATATCAATCATCTATATCTAATTCAGTCAATTAGCTGATTCAGTCAAAAAACTGAATTTTTCAAATGAGGACGTGACCTATTATGTCAAATTCGATTGAGATACACGGCTTTTGTGACGAACGGTTTGAAACCGTAAAGAAACTCTTTGCAGAAAATTTTGAATCTGGATTGGATATTGGAGCCTCGCTTGCCGCAACCCTTAATGGCAAGTTCGTTATTGATCTCTGGGCGGGATATAAGGATGCGGCCAAAACACAATTGTGGGAAGAGGATACTATCGTAAATGTATATTCCACAACTAAGGTGATGGCTGCGATTTGCACGCTCATGTTAGTTGATCGCGGACAGTTGGACCTCGATACTCCCGTGGCCAAGTATTGGCCTGAATTTGCTCAAAATGGCAAGCAGGATATCCCCGTTCGCTATCTCCTCAGTCACACCGCTGGACTGCCGGGATTCAAAAAACAATTCGCCCTTCAAGGGCTCTATGACTGGGACTTCTGTGCTTCTGATATTGCAGAGCAAAAACCTTGGTGGGAACCCGGAACCAAAAGCGGATACCACATGATAACGTTTGGATTTCTCCTGGGAGAACTAGTTCGGCGAACTACAGGAAAGACAATAGGGCAATTCTTCCAAGAAGAAATTGCCAAACCACTAAAGGCAGATTTTTACATTGGTTTGCCCGAGGAGCACGATAGACGGGTTGCCGACTTGATTCCACCAAAGTTGTCACTGCTTTTTAAGATAGTAACCTCAAAAGTCTTTCGGAAATTACTTGCTTGGCATCCTTTAGTCCAAGTCGTAAGTAAGCCCAAACAATCAAGCGTAAAAGATTTTGTTGCTGAATCCAAAACACGGGCTTGGCGCGCCGCTGAAATTCCCTCTTCAAATGGGCACGGGAATGCCCGATCCCTTGCGCGAGTCGGGGCGGCAATTGCCTGCGGAGGAGAATTGGAGGGAGTGCGCTTACTTTCAGAATCGACCATCAAGAAAGCTTTAGAGGAGCAGGCATCTGGAAAGGATTACGTCCTGAGAGCTCCCCTCCGTTTTGGCTTAGGTTTTGGACTTCCGAGCGAGAGTAGACCACTTCCCAATCCGAGGACTTTATATTGGGGTGGAATGGGGGGATCAATTGCGGTAATGGATTTGGATGCCAAAGTCAGCTTTGGTTATGCGATGAATAAAATGCTTATAGGAGCAGAAGAGGATCTACGGCAGGAGAGGTTTCTTGATACGCTCTATGAAGCCCTAAAAGAGATATAAACAATTCCAATATTTTTGTTCTTTATTTATTTAATTACCAGCCATTTCTTCAAAGCCTTTCTGCATTTATCTTACAAGTATTACTCAATTTTTAAACAACAAGAAATAAAAACGCTTTATACGTCTAAATAAAATAGTTATTGAGAATAATGGGAAATGGAATTTATGGGATCAGCAAAGTAATAAACAGAGATCAAAGAATTAAAACCAAAATGGAACGTGAATAGTGACTTGGATTACTTTTACATAGCTATAACATACGTTCAGGTAATAATTGGACTAGTGATGACTACGCTACTTGTAAGGACGTATTTAAAGAGCCACTATCACCCCACAGCACTGCTGGGAATGTTTTTTGGAACATTCACCATAGCATTTATTTTCATAATTCCAACCTTCTGGCTTCCGGGTGATACGATAATTGATTCTGCGATACCATGGTTTCTTTTTGATGCCTCTGTAGTTTGTTTTTTCCTCATGTTTGCCTTTTTAATAATGGCATTTGAAGGGATGAAAGGGCAAATTCTGTCCCCAATTTCGACTTTGTTCATAGCATTAACAGCAGTCGCAATTAGTCTACATATTACTGTCTTGACATTAGAACCAACCTATAGTGGTAATGTAGGGGAAAAACAGTGGTGGGGAAATGTTTCAGAGGAATTTTATATTTTGTTTGTAGTATTTGTACTCACGGCTGTTATTATTGTCTTATTCAGATTGATCCAGTTTATCAGGTATGAAAGCCCTGAGCGGGAGAAAAAAATGACTATAATAGCCTTAACTGGATTTCTAGCAACTATCATTGGCGGAGTAGGAATTTTGCTTCTTGAGATTCTGAATATGGATTATCTATTTGTTCTTATTGGAACGATTTTGTTAGCCATAATCTATCTCAAACACCCCCACAGCTTCTTTTTGTCCCATACAAAAATAAATGCAATAATGGTAATCAACACTTCAAATAAAATTCCAATGCTAATTATAGGAGAGCATAAAAAAGAAGAGAAAGGTTCGAGTCTTGCTCTTGCTGCGGCGGGTTTAGGAGGGATAACTTTACTTTTACAGGAGATTTTAGGCTCGAAACGCCCTCCGACGCGTCTTTATCATAAGGATAAGGGGATTTTATTACATCATGATTTTAAATATGGTGTTTCAGGTGTTATAGTTGCTGATCAAGTCAATGACGTACTCCGCAGTCCTTTAAAATATGCCTTAAAGCAATTTGCAAAAAGATATGAGACAGAATTAGCTGACTGGGTCGGCGAAGTGGGTGTCTTCCAATCCTTTGAGAAGGACCTACGAAAAATCTTTAAGTTCGCGCTGGTGGAAGTTACTGAACCAGAAGTTCATCAAGAGTCATGATAAAATATAATTTCGATTTGTTAATTCTTAGGTTAATGGTGAGTTGTTATGTCAAAGGATATTGAGATACATGGTACTTGTGACGAACGGTTTGAAAATGTAAGAGAAGCATTTGCAGAAAACTTTAGAACAGGTTTAGATGTCGGGGCCTCGCTTGCGGTGACGCTAGAGGGGAAATTTGTTGTTGATCTCTGGGCGGGCTACGCCGATGCGGCTAGAACACGTCCATGGGAACAAGACACCATCGTTAATGTTTTCTCATCTACAAAAGTTATGACTGCAATCTGTACATTGATGTTAGTAGACCGCGGACTTCTTGACCTCGATACGCCTGTGGCAGAGTATTGGCCTGAATTCGCTCAAGAAGGGAAAGAAAAATTACCGGTTCGCTACCTTCTGAGCCATAGTTCAGGACTTCCGGGCTGGAATGACCGGTTTCCAATTGAAAAACTCTACGACTGGGAGTATTGTGTGAATAAGCTTGCCAGTCAAAAGCCATGGTGGGAACCAGGAACCAAGAGCGGCTATCATGCGATCACCTTTGGCTACCTTCTAGGGGAGTTAGTACGCCGTATTACAGGCAAGTCAATTGGTACCTTCTTCCAGGAGGAAGTCGCTAAACCGTTGAATGCGGATTTCCATATTGGGCTGTCCGAAGAACATGATACCCGTGTCGCAACACTGATTCCGCCTAAATTAAGGCTGCTATACAGATTTTTTGGTAATCGGCTCTTTCGAAAATTGTTATTTTTTCATCCCGCAATCAAAGTTCTAACCAAACCAGATCTGGTTAAGGTTGTGGATGAGACCACTACTCGAGCGTGGCGTGCAGCTGAAATACCTGCTGCGAATGGACATGGTAATGCGCGATCCATGGCGCGTGTAGCTGCTGTGGTAGCGTGTGGTGGTGAGCTAGATGGAGTGTACCTACTTTCTGCAGCCACTCTTGAGAAAGCTCTAGAAACCCAAATTGAGAGTAAAGATTTAGTCCTCAGAACTCTGATTCGTTTTGGATTGGGATTCGGACTCCCAAACGAAGTATTGAAATTCCCTAGTCCGCGCACTTTATTCTGGGGAGGGTTCGGAGGTTCGGTTATTGTGATGGATCTTGATAAGAAAGTTAGCGCAGCCTTCGCCATGAATAAGATGACTCCATCAGTTTTGCTGGATCCTCGCAAGGAGCGCCTTCTTAATACCTTGTATGAAACGTACGAAAAAATTTAAGGAAAAAAAAAAAAGGAATGGAGTGTCATTATTTCCCTTTGAATTTGGGCGGGCGTTTTTCAAGGAAGGCGGTCACACCCTCAACAACATCTTTCGATCGAGAATTTACACCAAATGCTAGCTGTTCGAGTTGTAAACCCACATTCAAGGGGACTTGCGTTCCATAATTGATGCATTTCTTTATTACGAAGAGACTATTAGTTGCTGAATTCCCCAATGCTGTTGCCTTTTCATGGACGAGATCTTCGAACTTATCATCATCCGCTAAATATGCAACAAGGCCGTACTCATGCATCTGTTGGGCGGTATAATGCTCACCAAATATAACCATTTTCTTGGCTCTCATTACACCAATGCTTCTTGCTAATCTTTGAGTTCCACCATTAGAAGGGAAAATACCGCGATGTATTTCAGGCACGCCAAAAACTGACCGTTTCGAGGCAATAACCACATCACAAAGTAATGTTAATTCAAGCCCGCCCCCCAAGGCATAGCCATCCACTGCGGCAATAATAATCTTGGGAAATGCTTCAATTAAATCATAATATTTATGCCGAACGTACATTGAGTGACACTGATGCACGACATTTCTAAGGTCAATATTTGGACTAAAGGGTGCGGCGAGATCAGCACCTGCTGAGAATGCAGGCTTCTTGGTAAACTCTTTCGTTCCGCGGATGACTACACATCGAATTTTAGGATCTAATTCCATTGGTTCTAATGATTCTGCAAGTTCTTTAAGGGTTAGCGCTTGGAGCGCATTCAATTTGTTAGGACGGTTTATCGAAATTACTGCATAATTTCCGTCTTCTATGCGTTCTACCTTAATATGTTCAAATTTTTGTTCTTTAGACATATTTTCAACCTTAAATTTGTGTATGAAAGTTTTATTAGAATTATATTCGGCAATTTATAATAAAAAAAGAGCTTGAGCAAACATGGTAGAAAAAATAAAGTATTCGGAGCTTGAAAATAATATAGGCCATGAATTTGATTGGTCGGATTGGGTGGATGTAAGCCAAGATAAAATAAATATGTTCGCCGATGCTACTGGGGATCACCAATGGATCCACGTTGATGTGGACGCAGCAAAGAAAGGCCCCTTTGGTAGTACAATTGCCCATGGGTATTGGACCCTCTCTATCATTCCTGCAATCTCTGTAAAGGTTCGGATCTACACGGGAATTGGAATGGGAGTTAATTACGGTGCTAACAAAATTAGATTTCCGATGCCCGTGCATGTAGGCAAGAGAGTGCGTGCAAAAGCGACGCTTAATGCGGTTAAACTCATTGATAAACCATCTCCGGGGAAACAGATCGAAGAGACCTTTGAAATTTGGGTCGAAGGTGCCAAGAAACCAGCATGTGTAGCGAATACCATATCTCGTCTGTATCCGATGGGTTGAGAGAAAAATAATCAAATAAGTAAAATTGAGTGAATATGCCACTAATCCATACTATTCCGAAGAAGCTTCATAAGATCTATAAGCGTGAATTAAAAAAAGGCAAATATGATAACGTTATTCTTTTTGCACTGGGGATCTATGGTCCTCATAAACTAGTAGAGCTAATAAATGACCCTTCCCAACTCATCGAAAATAGGATGAATGAGAAAGAGTTTCGGAATTACGCGGAGGAACTAAAGGTTAGCAAATTTATTGAAGAATACAAAATTTACGATACAATCTACTACAGAATAACTTCTGAAGGCGAAGAGGAATTAATGAGCCGCTTGGAAAGTACTCCATCTTTAGCCCGAACGATTACAGGACTTATTAACAGCTTTGATGCCATCCTTGGGCAAACCGGGATAAAGAAAGAGATTAAATCTAAATCAACAACGGGCGACATCGTATCTTACAGGGATTACGTGTTCGGGCTCCTATCTATTAATTGGCGGATAGCTAATTTTCTGGGTGCAGGAGCGCAGTCAGATATGCTGGACCCCGATGATAATATGTCGGTTGGTAGTATTCTAGAAAGGAATGCAGAAAAGTATGCGGATCGTCTAGCTCTCCTTTATGAGGATCAAAAATATACGCATAAAGAGCAGAACGAGTGGATTAACCGGTATGCTAATTATTTCCTCTCGTTGGGATTGAAGAAGGGCGATACAATAAATGTATTATTGGAAAATCGCCCCGAGCTAATTTTTATTATTTGTGCAATGGCAAAGATTGGGATCATCGCATCTTTAATAAATACTAAACAGCGAGCGGCATCGCTCATTCATTCACTCAAACTGAATCCCGTCAAATTATATATTATTGGGGAAGAACTTTTTGATGCGTTCATGGAAGTTCAATCAAAGTTAGATTTAACGGATGATTCCCGGTTTTGTTTCTTAGAAGATAAAGGGGAACTCAAAATCTCTGATGGTTATATTAACCTTAAAGAACGTGTTAAAAATCAGCCCATTACCAATCCTCCGACTCTGGCAGGGATCGTAGGGCGAGATCCTTATTGCTACATTTTTACCTCGGGGACAACAGGACTCCCGAAAGCAGTTCCCATCAGGCACCTTGCGACATTCAGCGCATTATATGGCTGGGGTAAAATGGCTTTAAACATGCAACCCGAGGATGTCATGTACATTTCACTTCCATTGATTCATTCTATGGCCTGGCACTGTGCATGGACTCCTGCAACCATGGGAGGGTCAACGGTAGCCCTTGCGAGGAAGTTTAGCGCCCGAAACTTTTGGAATGATGTTCGAAAGTATAAAGCCACCTGCTTTGTGTATATTGGCGAGGTTTGTCGCTATCTCCTTAACCAAGTTCCGAATCCAATGGATCGAGAGCACGGGATAACAAAAATATGTGGGAACGGTCTCCGCCCAGAAATCTGGATGGATTTTAAAGAACGATTTGGAATACGTGAGATCTATGAACAATTCGGGGCGACCGAGATCAAGGGGCAGTTTTGTAACTATTTAAATCGAAACCGGACTATTGGGGTTAATTTTGAGCCGAATGTAATTGTAAAATATGATATCGATGCAGATGAACCCGTTCGAGATGACCAGGGTTTCTTAGTAAAAGTTGAAGACGATGAACCAGGCTTGATGCTCTTCAAAATTAAAGGTATGACGTTTGCAGGCTATACTGACAAAAAGGCAACAGAGAAAAAGATCATCCGTAATGCCTTTGGAAACAATGAGGTGTGGTTGAATACCGGTGATTTGTTAAGCTATATCGGGTACTACCACGCTCAATTTGTTGACCGGCTCGGGGATACCTTCCGGTGGAAATCGGAAAATGTATCCACTGCTGAGGTTGAAGACGTCTTATCCTCCTTTGAGCAGATCAACCATTCCTCGGTTTATGGTGTGAAAATTCCTGGCACTGAGGGGCGGGCAGGAATGGCCTCTATCATTTCAACAAAAGACCATACTGAATTTGATTTAAATGGGTTGTTGAAGTTATTGAATAACAATCTCCCAGGATATGCGGTCCCCAAGTTCATCCGCTTCCTGTCTGAATTGGCAACCACCGTAACACATAAGATACGGAAATCTGACATGAAAAGGAAGGGGTTTAATATTAACGAGACCGAAGATCCCATCTATGTGTTATTACCGAAAGCATCAGAATATACGCTCCTGACAGAAACTATCTATCATGAAATTATGAGGGAAAAAATTCGATTCTAATCTTTTCAATAAAGCTTAGTAATATTAATCAACTAATAATTTCGTTAGATAAGAGATGGGAAGAATTAGAACTGACAGAGCAATATAAATCCCATGCGGATAGGAAGTATCCTCATACACACTTAATACATTTTTTATCAACCTTTACTATTCTAGGGTTTGGGATTCTGGATTTATCTGTATTTAGAATCATAGAGCTCCTTTTTGGTACAATCTCCTGGTTAATCCGCCTCTCTTTATTTATTAGCATACAAGCCATCTCCTTGGTGCTTATATTACCTGCAAATAAATTGTTATTTGGTCGTGAAACCGCTGAACCACCTAAGCTTATTACTTCGGGTATTTATTCTCATACGCGAAATCCAATTTATCTTGGCATATTACTTTCGTTTCTGAGTATAATCCTTCTAACAATGTCTATTCTCGCATTGGGTGCTTTGATCGTGGTGCTATGGATCTATGATAAAATGGTAACATATGACGAAAAAATCCTTGAAGAACTCTTTGGAGAGGAATATCGAGAATATAAAAGAGAGATTCCCAAATGGATAATTAGATAAATTTTTTGGACCTAAATATAGATTAAGTATGATAAAATTACGAGGCTCGATATCAAATCCATTTATTTAATAAATCAAATCGATTTAAATTCCAAACCAAAAATAGAATAATTAATATTTTAGGGGAATCCGAAAAGTGAACCGCGAGAAGTTAGAGAAAAGCATTCATGCAGTTTTTTCTGATACTTTAATGATATTTCTGGCGGTACTGGTTATTCCATTACTCCTAGTTCGATTCGCTGAATTGAATATGGCTCAAAAAATAATTGTAGATGTTATTGATTGGTTTATTTATGGGATGTTTTTCCTCGAATTCGTAATGAAGGTCGGTGTGGCTCAAGAGAGACGTGCCTACCTAAAAGACAATCGCTTGGATTCAGTCATCAGCATTATTATTATAATTTCGCCCATGTTTGAACTGATTACCATATATTTTTCTGCTGTGTATTTATTGCGTTTGTTGAAAATATCAAGACTCGTGAGATTGGGGGGAGTATTGGGGAAAACGAATAAAGGGTGGAAAAATGTCGAGCTCAAATCTTACTTAATAGTAATAATCATAACGTCTGCAGGTATTATACTCTCATTTTTTAAACCGACAGATCTTTCTGAAGAATCAGAAGGTGCTCTCTCCATTTTTATCTCAGTAATAGGGATCATTTACGCCATTATTGCAGCCTTTATGATTGTAAATGTCTGGCAAGAATATGATAATCTAGAAAATCTCCTACGTAAAGAAACAGTGTCCTTAAGAAACGTTTATGTTATTGCGGGACACTTAGATTCGGAAATCACTAGTCTTCACTTACGAAGGGGCATTTTAGAGTATATTGATACCGTTAAAGAAGCATATTGGAAGGAAGTAAGAGATCCAAATGAGATCAGCTATAAACTAACAGAAATAATTGATAGTATAAAACTTTTTAACCCCAAAAATGGGAGAGAGGAAGTAATTTTAAATAATATCTATTCTGAGATAAGAGAGACATCGAATTCCAGAATAAATATAGATACACTTGTTGAAGAAAAGACTCCAAAGATTCTTTGGGTTCTCTTAATAATTCTTTCTGTTATTGTATTCGTAGGCTTCTATTTAGTGGATTTTGGGTATCAGGAGATTTCCACCTTAACTATAACAATGGTTGCCACCGCAACTTCGGTAGTTATAGTCATTATTTACGATATAGACTATCCATTTAGACCAGGCTTTTGGCGGATCACCCCAGAGCCGTATGAAGGACTGGAAAATTACTTAACCAAGAGGTCATTAACTGGTGACGAGCCAGCAATTAGTAAATCCACTTAAGACGGGATTGACAGAATCACTTTGACAGTCATAGCTGTTCAAATACTAAAAATTATGAAAAAAATGGGTCGCGAAATTCAGATTTAACGGCATAAAAAAGTAGGAATAAAAGCTAAAAAGCTACATCAAGACAGAAAGGAAGTTGTTTTATTTTGATTATTTTAACGTAGGCTGCAGACGATTCTTCAATTCTCTTAGTAAATTCAATTTTACCTGAATCAGG
>JAEOSY010000088.1 GCA_016840125.1 Candidatus Helarchaeota archaeon
ACATTCACTAGTAAGTATAATGTCATCTCCTTTATTTCCAAGGTCTTGTCGTATCTTTTCTAGCATTCGCTCGTAACCGTTTTGCCAGTAATCTCCTCCGCCTAAGGAATGACCGTGATTAGGATCAAAGCAAAGCTTGGAAGGTGCAGCAGCAATTTGATCAATGTATACTCCGTCAACTCCATAATCGTTAACCAATTTCCTTACTATTGTGGTAATCTTATTCTGCCAATACTCTGTTGTTGGGCACATTACTGCAAATTTTTGTCCCGAGCCGGGGAACTCAACATAATTCTGAAGCGTTCCAGGTCTTAATCTTGGAGCTGCTTCTTTTGCGCAATATCTTTCTGCTTCTTCTTGGGACCAGCTTTCGCTATTTAAGTCAAATAATCGGCCATTAACATAGGGCATAACTCTGACTCCCGCTTCTTTAATTTTCTGGACGGCTTCTTTAAATCCTTGTTTGACTGGAAAATATTCAGGATAATTCGAGTCAAATGGTATTTTGTGCCAATTATACCAATGAAAAGCAATCGGCGCATCGAAATACTTTCTAAAGTTGATAATCTTTGATACAGTCAAATCAAGAACTTCTTGAGAATCTTCATTCAAGAAAGATTGTGGAATACACCAAATGGCTGTATTTTTGAACCATTCTGGTAAATGATGCTTTCTGGAAAATCTTTTTTTACACCAGACCGCGTTTTTTAGCACCCACTCTCTGTATATTTGAGAAGCATCATACCAATCCCCGTCGTAAACGCCGATGACTGCTTCATATGGCATATCATAAATCTGTTGGGCGATATTCATATTAGTTGGATAGTTTATTATCCGAAATGAAGATATTGGAAGGTGATCAATATTGGTCCCGACATATGTGTCAGGATTAAAAATGAAACGCTTATGGTAACCTTTTGGATCATGCGTGGCTAAATATAGTCCGTCGCGGTTATGGATAAAAGACAGAAACTGCATGGCAAAATCCCATCCGCTAGGATAAGTAAAATCGAATATTTCCATAGTTTTTCTATGATAAATTCGGCCCCAACCACTAGGTACAATCAAAATGTCATTAGAAACATCACCATCCCTAGTACATAGGTTTCCAATACAAGGAAAGATTATTTGCCACAGGCACACTCTATTACTTCTATTAATTACTTTCATATGCCAATATGATAGGGAACAACCTTTCCTGATGCTCAGTGTGATGTAAACATCGACGACTCCTTTTTCAATACCGACATCTAAATTCTTCCACTCTAAATCTATACGCATCTCATTCCTAGATTTCTTTTTAACCGTGTAATGTCTACTGCACTCCTTCAAATTATTTATGAGATATTTTTCTCCTTCCTCATCTCTAAATTCAGCCTTCCATAATAGTGTCTTATCGTTGTGAGGCAGGATGAAATTATAGTCATTTGACATTTTTACTAATCCTAAAAGTCCTAATCCCCTTTCACGTGGTTCAAGCACCAAACCTATGAACCCATTATCAATCATTATACGAGATTCGTCCTCTTTGAAGTTAAACCAATTATCTTCAACCTTCAACTTTATCACACACATAAAGGATATAGAGTGCAAGACAAATAATCTCTTACTAAATCAAAAAGTATTCTGGTTTTCAGTTACATTGATTTATCAACAAAACAGTTCTAGATTATCTCAAAACTTTCCAGAGAATAGTTGACCGAAAATTTTTTGACGTGGGTTTCAATTTTCAGAAAAATGGGTTAATAGGCTTATAATGGGTTCAGTAATAAACTTCTTGTAGTAGTCACGAGAATTTTGGGTGTGTATGAATATATGGTTTATTTCGTGTTTCAAATCCACACTTTTTCTCTATTCCACATATATATGTGGAATACAAAAAATTGGAGCTTTAATGATAACTCGCGTATGATAATTCCAGATATACTCTAAATTGGAAGAAAAATAGAACATTCTAGAATAACAAATAATAAATTAATCAGCCCGCTCTATTTGTTAAATGGAGAATTATATTGTTTGCTGCAAAAAGGGCAGTAGTAATTGGGTTGGATGCGCCTATAATCAAGTCTATCCTTAAATTTGTTGAGAATGGAAAACTCCCCAATATCTCGAAGCTAAT
>JAEOSY010000089.1 GCA_016840125.1 Candidatus Helarchaeota archaeon
CAAGAATGATTGAACTGATAGCAAAGAAAGCTGTTGAAATTCCGAGATAAATCAAGGCTAGTGGTTGTGAATAAAAATCATATAGTAAGAAGATTTGGCCACCAAATATCAAGAAAACAAGAAGGATTAAGGAAAAACAATGGAGCATAATAAGTTTGGGGGGCATTGAAACCCATTTTTGTGAATTAGGATCTTTCTCGAATATGGCGTATCGAAAAGCCACAAATAGGCCCCAATTTATGAAAAAGAAGAAAGAAATTATCGATTCAATCAGGACAAGAGGAAGAAAAAGAGGATTGTCCGGAAAACCGCCTCGGAAGAAAAAGAGAGTGTAACTGAGAGTTAATACAACGAGGCCAAATGTTCCACCCACCAAGGCCTTCCTGATTAATAGTTGAGTTCTACTATACTGCGTATCTTCTAATAGTTTGGTCCATCCTTTTCCCTCATAAGCTATACTCGCTGCGGGAAATATAAAAGTGAAGATCTGTAGCGTAGAGATGAATCCCAAAGCTACATATTCCGGATTGCCCAGTAAACTAGACCATATTACTAGAATTGGAATCAAGAAAAATCCCAGAATAAAAATAATCCTAGCCTCCTTAACAGAGATTAAAAGCTTTATTTCTGCGATTAATGCTTGAAAAAGATTCATTTTGATATCTTCTTTCCTAAAATTTCTCTCTTGTCGTCATTTTAATTTGTTTCGGCGGGTTATTGGTTATCATGACAGAAAACCAGTACTGGAAAGGCGGAGGTAATTGGCTTCACCATGTCTTTTTTGGGGGTGATTTAACTTCGATAAATACCGATTTTTCTAATGCGTGCGTTGTATGAGGTACACCTTCTGGATGGTAAACTACATCCCCCGGTTTTGCGATATACTCATTCCCTTCAATAGTAAACTTCACAGCCCCCTTTATAATATAAATAATTGACTCATGGTCATGAATATGTTCGGGAACTATCATATCTGACGACATTGTAATCTGGATCAGTAGTTGGCGCTTTGTTTGCATAAGATTTTTTATAAACAATTGCCCTTTGGTTGCTGTGGATTCGATTGACGTTACTTCCTCAGTTTTTATATTTTGATTCTTGACTAAAAATTGAATTTTGTTCATTCTGATTCCCTTACCTAGATCCATTGTCATTTTTTTTGTTTATACCAATAAGAAAAGTTAAATATTTTGAATCGAATTATCTTAAATAGAAGGTGAAATTCCTTTGAGTGATCAAGAAGGTAACAGAAATAATCCTTATTCTTTTGATGATTATTTGCTAGTTAGGAATAGTTTTAACTTTTATAGGGACGACGAGTTCTTTCAGGCATTAGTTCAGAAGTATGCTGGCGATGAATTCAAGACGATTGATGCAGAACTCCGCGAACTATCTGATAAAGTCTCCTACAAATGGCGAGACCTAGCTGAGGAAGCAACCCGTCTCGACAACCGAATGAGATGTACGATTGTTCAGCATTATGATGCTCACAACCACAGAATTGATCGTATTAAACGAGCTCTTGAAACGGAAAAGCTTGAGCGCGAGATTTTTCAATTAGGTCTTTTTGACCCAGAGAGAAACACCGCCTGGAGCCGATTTGCCAAAATGTCTCTCCTCTACGAGCTTGGTGAAATTGGTGTAATGTGTCCAGTTGCCTGTACTCATGGTATGGTGTGGCTGATGCAAAAATATGAAACTGAGCTAGCCCCAGAAGCTCGTGAAGTTCTGATGTCCGTCCGGAACGGTGTCGGCGGATTTCAAGACGGCGAATATGGTCTAGGGGCGCAATTCGTAACTGAAATCCAAGGCGGTAGTGATGTACCGACCAATCTTGTTGAAGCAGTTTTTGAAGAAGCAGAGGGCCCTGATGGGCTTTCGAATTGTTGGCGCCTTTACGGTCAAAAATATTTCTGTTCAGCCACACAAGCCGATTACGCGGTGGTTACAGCGAAACCGAAGGATACTCCTTCCTCAACACGGATAGCGGCGTTTGTTGTTCCTTCTTGGCTTCCCGGCAACAAAGAACGTGAAATTAGAAACTCTTTTACGATTGATCGGCTTAAACAAAAGCTTGGAACAGCTGAACTCCCAACTGCCGAAATCACATATAATGGGGCGGTAGCGTACCCGATAGGTCCTCTTGAAAAAGGTCTTGCCGATGTAGTTGGTATTGTTCTGTCATTATCAAGACTTCATGTTGCCTTCGGCCTTGCGGCTGGAGCTCTACGCGTAGTACGCGAAGCAATATTGTATGCCGAATTTAGAACTGCTTTTGGTATCCCAATTGCCTCTTTTCCGTTAATGATTAACCAAATTAATGAGTTAAGACAATACGTTATGCGAACAATGGCCGGCGTGTTTAAAGTTTATTCGGAGTACATCCACTTTGGCGAAGAGCTCATTAGTGGTATACGAGACCTGCAGAAAATTGTCGATGTAAACGAGCGTAAGCGTCGGTTCAGACTGCGTGAGCTCATCATGCTCCAAAAAATCGTTGTGGCCGATGAAGCTCCTGCAATGACCCGGAAAGCCATCTCGTTCTTTGGGGGGCATGGCATTATGGAAGATTTTCTCTCTCTGCCACGCTTTCATCGGGATTCTTTAATCATGGAATTGTGGGAAGGGCCTCGAAACGTATTGCTTACACAAATTCACCGAGATTTATCAAGGGTGGCTGATTGGTATACAGCTGATGATTTTGTTCGGGATTTACTTGAAGGTGCTGATGCTGATGTTGTCGAACCACTTGCTGCAGAGTTTCTCCGTATTATGTCTCATGAAAGCTTATTAATGAACGACGAAGAAACGCTTACAATCTGTAAAGATTGGGAACAGCTTTCAAATAAATTATTCAACGCTTATCAAGACCAAGCCCTAGTAGAACTCGACTATCGCGGAAAACCGCTAGAATTTTCATACTTGTTACAAAAGTTTAAACAGGCGCTGCAAAGTCAAGGTATTAAAATTATAGGAAGAAATGGTGTAATTACTTCACAGTCTTAACTCAATCAGACTAACCTCACAAAATCTCGCTGGCAGCTCATAGATCCCTGTCACAGGTAAATCCGCTAAGTGAACCATTTTTCCACTTCATTACCTAAGGTATCAGTGCGTAATTGACTGATCACGTTTTTTCGTCTATGAACTTTTGCAGGGTTGTTAGGAGCTGGACTTTTATTTCTTCCCTGAATTCTTTTTCTCTTTTTTCTCGAACTTTATATCGAATACGTCTGGCAAATACTATTAGTATGCTTATCTCAATAAGAATTGCACCTAGCAGAATTCCTGGCATAATTAACTGAAAAAGTGGGGACAGCGGGGGCATTACCGGAGGTGTATCCATAGCATTCACAAGGGGTGACGAATCGTGGTTATCCGCAGAACCATCAATAGAATAAGGATCGTCTACGAAACCATCCCTATTAGCATCCGGATTTATCCAATCACCCCAATAATTGAATGCAAATGTATTATTCATTCCATTGTCAAAAGCTTGAGATCTACTCCCCCAATTATTTCCGATAAATTCATTCCACTTTACCTGAGCATTATTAGAGAAAAAAAGAAAAACCCCGTAGAAGCTGTTATTTAAAAAGTTATTATTAAAACTGGTGTTATTCGCAGAAAAAGAAAGATAAAGCCCATATGTGTTACGGGAAACATTATTATGGGAGATCCTGTTATTATCCGAACCATCAAGTTGAATACCATAATCATTTCTGAAAATAGTATTATGGGCGATGGCATTGTTATTTGACCCATTATTGGGTGAATTAAAACCAATAAAAATACCATTCTCGCTATTATAGACAATATTCTTTGTAATCGTGTTATTGGTTGAAGAGTACAGGGCAATCCCTTCATTGGTACAATTAGCCACAAGATTGTTTCTAATCGTTCCTTGGTCAACGTTAGAAAGAACAATACCCGTGTCTGTGATGCTCAAACCATTGAGAAAACAGTTACTTATTTGAAAATGGCGGGTTGTATTTCCAATAAAGATTAAACTCTCACTTGAAGCGGTGATATTCAATCCACTAATAACATACGGAAATGAGGGAGTTCCATCGCCAGGCCAATTCTCTGCCCTTGCTATACTCCTAAAATTATCATTTCCTTCGATAAAGATGGGGCCATGTTCTACATACCGTAAAGCTATGTTGAGACGGGCAACCCGCGATGTACGAATCAGTGTATGCAATTGCTGTGTAGGAAGACCACATGCTTTTCCATAGGCGTTATCATCATACTGCATGTTGGTAGCAGGCAATACTAATCCCGCTGAGACAAAAAAAAAGAAAAAAACTATTGTGATGTCTTTCAAAGGAACTTGACCCCCTAAGTATAGGAGATATAGGACTAGAACAAAGATTTTAGGTGAGTTTCTTTATATTAATTTTTTTAAAGCGGCAAATCAAGTTAGTTTTTCCCTTAATGTATTAATGGCTAAGATTAAAATGAACTGTGAGAAGAAATGAGAAGGTAATAACTCTC
>JAEOSY010000090.1 GCA_016840125.1 Candidatus Helarchaeota archaeon
AAGAGATGGCGATAGGTAATCGAGCGTTGTATTAAATAACGCGAGGTTCACTTGGTTGCTAGTCGAATACAGATATAAATAATTACCAATCGAATTGCCAGGTCCTAAGGTTACTTTGGGCCCGATCCATGCATCTGCCCCTATGATTGTATCATTGTAGGCAGTAACATCGGCCCCTTGGGTGATCTGTATTACATGCCGAATATTATTGCTACTCGTATTCTCTATTTGGACGGTATTATTGGTATAAAGATCGATATTACCAGATATGTTGACTACCTTTAAAGTACAATTATCTCTTGCGGTTATGAGGGAGAATGTACTGTAATAAGCAGAAATATTGGAATTGTGATTGATATTAACGTAATAGAGGTTAGAATCATTGATTAGAACTTTAACATCATTAAAAGCCTCTATTCGGTGCAAAAGGCCAATGAATGTAGTATCTACAATTGTGCTGTATGGGACTCCCGCGACGCCCGTCCCGGAAAGTTGATTGTTATCAAAAAGCCAATCACCAGATTCCAAAACTGTATAATTATGGATATATTGAGCGCTAGAGTTAATTAAGGTCAATATCGAATTGTTTTGAACGTGTATTTCATTGCTGCCTAAGCTAATGTTTCTCAGATACGCCTGCCCATCCTCATAGAGATTAATTCTCCTGCCGTTGGAATACATCATAGTTAAATTACCGTTGTAGCGGACATCTATTCGATTTTGTATATCTGAATTCAGTATTGTAGCGGTTGAATGTCCCCAGAAGCTGTTGGTATCTGAAGTCGAGGTCGTGACATTGTTTAACAGGGAGACCACGTTTTGATTAGTATCAAGATCACGAATTGTTGAGTTCGTTATTCTTACGATTGCATCATTAAAGGCGTTTATAGTATTCGAAAAGCTGGCATTCACCATTTCAAAGATTCCGTACTGGTAAAAGGACCCCGAGGCTAATGAGAACGAACCATGTCTAAAAATAACTTTCTGGTACTGATACACATAAAATGTAGATGAAAAAACTGTATCTCCTTCATAGATAATTTCATGGATCCTGGTAAATGTGACTGACGCGGATTCCTCATTCCCGTCCGAATCGTTCACCCACGCATAGAGCGTATAGACCCCACCTTGTCCGAGAGTTTTTAGCGTGGAAGTAGTCCAAGTTACATTATTTGGATCGACCCACGCTCCGCCCGTCTCGTTATAGAGGCGATACCAAACCGTATCCATTTTATCACCTCGGGCATCGAGATTAATGGTGATCTGAGTACTTTGGGATGTTGTCGTTGTGTTAATCGGGGTGATAATAGTTATTCCCAGCTCTTGTGACTGAAATAGTAAAAGTATTACTGGAATTAAGATCGAGGTTGTAATCACTACTGATAATACAATTGCATAAAGCGTTTTTCTATTCATCGTTTTGAATTCCCTAATATTATTAATATTATTTGAAAGAATATATTCAAACAATACCTGTTTGTCTTTTTATATGTAATGAGGAGAACCATTCATCTCTCAAGGAAAAGACGACTGTATTTTTGACCGTGAAAATGATATGCATTCACTTTTTCAAAATTTCGTACGAAACTACCCTTTAATAAGGATTTATCAGTTAAACCCACCCCAACGTGGAGAATACACAAAAAAACACAGTCGCCACCATGATGAGAAGAACCACGATCTTGGTTTTGAAGCGTAGGGTTTGATGATCATACATCCAAGTAATGAAAAACATGGGCAGTGTATAGGCTACGACGATCAGCGGAATCATGGGCCAGTTCCAGAAGGTCCAATCCCAGACTAAGTAGCCCCACTGGTTCAACAATACTTCGATGAACACACAGGCCGCCCCCAATACTAACGGAATTAGGATGCGGTTGGGGATCTGTCTGCCGAGGATCTTTATTGTCTCATCCTTTTCAAAGGCATCAAGGATGTTAAAAGCGATAATCGGGACTAATGCAAAGAAGAAAGCAATTTCGATGTTGAATCCGACCAGAATTAAATAGGCAGTTTTGCCGGGGGTGACCCAAAGCCCTGAGTAACCGCTGAAGTGGCAGACCAGCGCATTGAACATCTCCCAAATGAATTCGCCTGCAATTAGACCGACTCCACAAATGATCCGGGTCCAATTTTTCTTCCCGATCTCAATTGAATAAACATAGATAACGATCACAAGTAGGGGTATCACATACCATTGGAAGTCATCTAAGGTGCGTAGATTCGCATACGCCTGCTGTGCTGCATCCGAGAAAACCAATTTATTCCACCCGTTTTTATCATTAATACTTTCTGTTATATTTATTATAAAAATAGGTCCGATACATAACACATTAAATGAAGGGTGGAGCAATTTGAGTTATTGAGGACTTGATATGATTTTTCTCATACAAGAGTACGTTGGCACCGTACGAGAGTTTCTCATCGCACTGGATGCGATTCAGTTAGCTATTTGTATCGAATTAACAATGTTTTTTCTCTTTCGGGGTTTGAAGAATAAACAAACTCTAAAAATAAATATCGGGTGGGGGCTAGTCTATCTCTGTTTTAGCTATATTGTTGCTTTTAATATTTGGAGAATATTTTATGCAACAGAAGTGGCGATCACCACATTAAGTAAGATAAACTTCCTACTCCCGTTACTATCAACTATAATCCTGATGGAGTATTTACTCCAGCGGTATCAAAAAACTTGGTATATTTTCTCAATTTTAGGGATTGCTCTGTCGTTAATTTATATTTTGATACCCGAAGTTGCGGGAAATCTTTTTACGAATACTACCTTAGTAATTCTACTCGTTTTTGGAATCTTATTCTTTGGGAAATTTATTAAACTCTCAAAAGGGATTGTACGAAAGTACGTCCTTCTCTTTACCTTCTCCTTTTTTCTTGTTATCATTGGGTGGATGTTGATTTCTCCGAGGAATACCGATCTATTTTTATTAAATCTAGGAATGGACCCCATCGTGCATGGAACTCTTGCAAGAGGCGTCCAAATTGGCTCATTCATATTGATGGCTGCGGTCTTACTGAAGCTGCCCATTTTCTTCGAAGTAAATTGGCGGGAAAATCTGATTCAATTGTATATCGTGGTTAGGGATAGAGGGGTCCCAATTTTCCACACGAGATTCCAGGAAAACGATTTAGAGGATTCAAGAGATGATATGGAGGAGGACCTTGTTGCTGGAGGGATGGCGGGTATCACCGCAATGTTGAAGGAAATATCTCAGAGCACCGAAGAACTCAAAATTATCGATCATGGTGACCTTAAAATAATACTCGAACATGGAGATAACTTCTTCATTGCTTTACTAGCAAAGGAGGAAATGAATATTTATTGGGATCGGGTTAAACAGCTCCATAGAACCATTGAACGCCTTTTTGGAAATATTCTAAAGGCATGGGATGGAAATCTGGCTTATTTCGAACCTTTAAAGACCATCGTAAGAGACGATTTCCAATAAAATGCTAAGAATCTTTCGTATTCTTTCATTTCAGCATCTCAATAAACGCCCCAATGCGCGTCTGGATTTGCCCTACATTATCACCGGGGGAATAGAAGTCAAGTGGGATAATCGGAATTCCTAGTTCATCTTGAACTAGTTCCTTCATCTTTCGGAAGGCCGGCGTAGTAAATCGACATCCCCATACGTGGGAAAAAAGAATGGCATCTGCTTGGACACGTTTTGCCACGCCCATCCACGTTTCAATCAAATCAAAAATCCCATTTTTTATGTTAATATCCAAAAGGTTTTTTGCGTAATTTTCAACCATATCCCCTGTGGTTTTTATTGAAGGCTTGGTATAATAAGTTTCAAAGAGGTCTAGATAGAGTAAGACTGCCCCTGCGTGCTCAAAAGTGGAAGGGAGGCTGGGATCAAATCCTGGAGAGCCGGCTATCACTACCCGAAAGACGTTTTCCTTCTTATAGTTTGGAAGCCCTTTTTTATACTTTCGCCGAACGTCATAAAGCAGGTTCTTCATTGCATTTCGGAAGTAGATCGGGTCACTTAAGTAATCGATAAGACATCCGTGAATCAATAAGAGTGCGGCTGTATGAACTGGAACATAGCCTTTAATAAAGTAAGTGTATAGCTCTCGTACATATGATCGAATCTCGTTCGAGATTTTAGCAATTCTGCGTAATCGCGCATCTGTGATACTTGAACCAGAGAGATCTTCCAATGTTGCGATAAACCGGTGGAGCTCTGAACGAACCATCTCTACTAGGTCCTCATTCGAATTATCACCATAAGGCTTTTCGAAGAAGAACATCGGTTTGTAATGCCCCATGCGTTCATAAAATTTCGCGAAGTGGAGGCAATAGTCCCCCTCTCCCCCCCCCAAAACGAGATCAACGAGCTTCTGATTTTTGACTAAGGCCCCATAACAGATGCGAGTCTGGCAACATGTATCCATGTAAAACTGCGCTTTCTCTGCTATGTTTATGAGGCTGGTGAATATTTTTGAGAATTCCTCCTGACTAATACTCTCAAAATATCCTACGGAAACGTTCTCCCTATTCTTCATGTAGTATGAGACCGCGTATTTGAGCAGGTGAAGACGATTAATAATGTCTACAATCCCAATGTATTTGCTGAAGGGAAATTCGGTTAATCGCGGGAGGAACAGTGGGAGAGTATTTTTTGCGCCATAGATTAAATCCATTGGCGGGAGAAAACCTGCCACGATCTTCTTTCCTCTCTTTCGGGCTTTTGCAATCTGAATAGGTCCCATTAAATATCTAATTCCCATATCAAGGATGGGCTGTAGTGTAAAATCTGCGGTCTGATCATTAATCATGAAATCATCTCCAAGAACGCCTCAATCCGGGTTCCAATTTGCCCAGTACTCGACTCAGCGTAATCTCTATCTAAATCAAGCAGGGGTATATTGTGCCGTGTCATATATCTCTTGAACTCTGGTTTCAGATTAGAATATGAATCACAAAATTTCAGTGTATGGTAAATTATTCCAGCAGCTCCAAATCCTTTATATAATCCAAGGATTTTAGGCATTCGGATTTCAGATTCGGAGGTCATCCTTCCACATAAATTTTTTCGAAGATAACGGTCGGCAAGAGCTTCTAAGGGAGATCCTTGGTTGAGATCTACGTCCTCTAGGAAATAATCCATTGATGACCAGAGATCATCCGCAACAATGAGACCTCCGTACTGCTCTTCAATTAGTTCGAGGATCGTATCACCAAGCGTAATTCCACTCCCTGTTAAAAAGACTCGAGAACCTGAGTATTGAGGGGGATTATTCTTTACACTTTGTAATATTTTTTCACATTTCACAATAGTATTTTCAGCCCCTAACAGGAATGCGTGACACACTAATTCATGCATTGTCATTCCACGAACTGGGGGGTGATTCTTTTTTCTAAAATTGTTAATTTCCCTCAATAAGGTCCGCATTTTGTTATATGCTCTGATTGCATTTGAAAAAGTTTGAGGGGATGCCTTGTTCCCTGTAAAATCCTCTAAATAGGTCTGAACTTTCTTCAACTCACTCAGATAGAATTTAAAAGCGGCATTTGAGGTAACATGGGGAATGGAAATAGTAATTGATGGAATATTGAAGTTGGCTGAATAATTTCCCACATTTTGAGCACCATTACAGAACGTACTCACAATCAAAGTATCGATAAGGGCATAGAGTGGATGACCTTTCTCAAAAAATCCAAGAGTTGCACGTCCATATGGACAAGTCGTTGCTGAAAGATACTGATCCCCTATCTCTTGCTCATCCTTTCCCCCTAGAATCAGTCGTAAGGGGATCGCACCAGATGCCACAACTAATTCATCCGGGAAGATTCCATGTTGGAGGATTCCCACAATTTTTCGACCCGCATCCTTTTGCGCTTTAAGATAATCGACTGCCTCATCAATAACCGTACTGTTCATGATACTTTTTCAAATCCTGTAGGTATAAGCTCTTTTTATGGGAGAATTTTTATTGATAATTCATTAAAATTAAATCTACTTAATTAATGCGTTTATTTATAATCGAACTAGAGGGCTATAAAATGAGCAAAGAACCGGAATTTGTTTATGAAAAAGAATGCTGGTATGTCAGCGCACTCATTAATACGGATCACATCGCATGTGCCGATAATATTTGTGAGATTGAAGCCCTAATTAAAGAGAAAGTTGCGAATTTGTCTGATTTAGACCTTAAGAAGATAGATTACAATCCTGAGTATGTAAAAAAAGTAAAAGATCTAGGAAAAAATATGTCAATTGAGTGTACTTGGGTTCCCTTTATTTATTTTTTTCCCTATCATAATGAAAATAAGGATTTATTTTTCAATTCCTTAGGATATTTTCGATTCGAGGTCGAATATTACAAGGATAAGCCAAAAAAGAAGACATCCATAGAACCTATTCTAATTCAACAGATTCCAATAATTGTCTTAGATCTCCTACGCGTTTATGGTGAAAAAACCAGAAATCAATATCTGTTCATGGATCCTGAAAGCCCCATCTATATTTTTATTGTTTCTACAGACATGCAACCCGAAAATATACCATGGTCACAAGAAAATATAAATAAATATAAAAAAGTCATCGGAAATTGGACTGAAATATATTCTGGACAGTGGCCTGATTATTCTGAGGCACTTTATGACAGACGTATTAAAAGTAATTTATCCAATCGATTATCTGAACTCCATTTTATTCGTCGGAATTCCGGCTTCATTTTTATGGTAGAGAAAAATTACGGTATGTTCTTTAACAGATATATGCGGACATATGTCCTAGAACCCACCGCCCGCATACGCGCCATACTCTTCGCCTTGATGGCCCTCAACGAATCCATAGACATCCTCTTTGTGAGAATGCACCACCAAAAATTTGACCTCGATGCAATGGAAGAAAAACTTCGCAGTTTGAAATATTTACGGGGAATGATCCAAACTCAAATGAGTGTAATCTATAATGAGCTTGATTACAATCGACGTCAGCATTACACTCGCATCTTAACTCATTTAATGAAAGAATTTCAACTTGAGAAGATCATCGACCGGATTAGCAACAAATTTGATGTATTCTATGATTCGATGCAAGTCCATTATCAAAAGAGAATGGAAGATAAACAAGCGAATGTAGCGCGTGGAATGAATGTGTTGAATCTCTTGTTTGGCTTTGGAATTCTAGCAGATCTCGGTCAAATTCTAGCTATCGCCTTGAGTGAACCGCCCGCTGCACTATTCAATTGGGTAGTTTTTGGCGGAATCAATGTTTTTCTCATTATAATTGCCATCTATCTCTTGCGAATTAGATTTAGAATAAAGGAAACCGCGGTTCGGAAGACAGTGGATGCCGTCATCGTGGATGAGAATGGTAATGTAGTTATGGTAGAACGAAAATATCCCCCCTTCAGAGGCCAGTTGGCATTTCCAGGTGGATTCCTCCATAAGGGTGAAAGCCATAAAAAAGCCGTCCTACGAGAAACAAAAGAAGAAACAGATCTCGATGTGGAAATAGCCAAGAAGATTGGTGTCTTCGATAGACCCGGACGCGATCCGCGAGGGCTCGTTGAAACAACAGCTTTCTTATGTACGGTAAAAGGAGATATTCGAAAGGCAAAAGCTGGTGATGATGCGGCACTTGCGACTATCCAATCTCTCATAAGTTTGAAGGAACGATACATGGCCTTCGACCACGAGGATATTCTCAAAGCTGCAGTGAAATTAATAGCTGATAAAAAGACCCGTGGCTTGAATTCAGTGCTAGATAGTGAAAAACTAGTGGAAAGTGCTAAGGAATTTCTGAAATAATAGAGAAATCTCTATCTCTTAAGAGCTGGTAGACCGATTTAGCAAATACTTAAAATACCTATGTATTGCTTTATGTGGGTCGTGGGTATTCTTCGGTATAGTCTTACTCGCTTTATTGAGCGGGGGTTATTGAATGCGAAGCAGAGGTTTTGAACTTCCGATCGTGGTGCGAAAGGAGTTACACCTTCCACAATGTTACCAAGACGGGACGACGTGCGACCCCACCTCGTTTCGGTGTGTTCTTTGCACGAATTTAACCCTTTGTCATCAAGGACCGCCGGAAGTATCCCGAAGACACTAATTTCTATTTTGTCATTATATCTTTTTCAAATTTTATAATTTTTAGCTCTCATCTAACCTTTTCTAGTGGTATATTTTATGGAAATTTAATTTTGGAGATTTTATCAACCTTTTTAAACATCCCATGATTATAATTAAAGGGAATAACCATAATCATCTCTAGATTTAAAGGAACTGAAAAAAAATGACGAAAAAAGAAGATTTACTAATTTTATTTAACAATTACCGTCAAAGATTGATTACCCTAATGGAATTTTATAAAAAAGAACCACAGAGGAATTTTGAAGATGTTAGAAACAATTTTAAAATGATTGAAGACGAAATCCTTCCCGATTTAAAGCAACTATTAGGTGAAGGACACAAATACTATCAGACAATCCGTTCCAATCTTCATCCTCTCTTTAGCAGTATATCTTTTGATCGTAAAGGTCAAATTGTTGATCTAAGTAGGAAAATTGTTGGGATCTATGAAACTATAGAACGAGTTATGAATTTGGTTGAAAAGGATAAATATCCCTTAAAAAAGATCAAAAAAACAAAAGAACATACTCCTAAAGAAAAGGAAGAGGAGATTACCAAAGTAATAATGATCTTGGATATTATTTTTGGGGCTGTAATTATATCAGGGTTCCTTAGTGGGATAATAGTAGTGTTCTCTGATCCAATCCAATCGATAATACCTTTCTTTATAGGATCTTTAGTTGGATTTGTTTTATGGGTATAGATAACTTATAAATTGATTTCTCTTAAAAAGAAGTAAGGATTCTTGTAACTCGTAGGATTGAAAATTAATTAATTGTATGGTGATAATTAGAGCTAATTTCATCTTCTCAATAAAAATTTACAAACTTTTTGATATAATGTAAATTTAAATGACGGAATATATCATTTAAACATTTAATACGAGGGTGAAATGGATGAGTGAATTAAAAGAATTATTAGGTATGATACAGTTTCATCTCTACACATTATTCAAAAATGCTGAAATTCTCCAAAGTCACATTCAATCAATTAACGATAATCTGGATACTTATGAATTCATACGACTCCTCCATAACTATTCTATGAGTGTTGCCTCGCTAATAGATATTTCTATTCGTTTTCGTGACAAATTAAAAAATGACACCTTCACAGAGGAGTACCAAACCCGAATTAATGATGTAATGATCTATAGTGCCTTTCTGAAAGATTTACGAAATTACATTTGCCATTGGCGATTACCAGTCGTAATTCCCTTTTTCGATTTAGAAAAATTTGAAAGTGAGATAGACATAATTTCAGAGGAAATAGCGACAGATCTTATAAAAACCGCAATAGTTCCGAACATTTTCCACATAATTAGTGAAAAATTTATTAACACCAAACCTAATAATTATTTTCTTACGAAAAAATCGTTGGTTGATTGGAATGGTTGGTCAAGTTCATCTAAAAAATTAATTGATACTCTCGAAGAGTTGATTGATGTTAATTCTATAATATGCAAATATCAAGTATTAATTGACCAGTTCTATCAATGGTTTTGGAAGGTGTCCAATAGTCTAATGAAGATGAAATAATTTGTTCTATTGTTATAAAACCTCATAAAGAATATGCTTATCTCGAAAAAGTTGATTGACTCTTTCTTAATCGTTCTTATGTAAAAAAAAGAGGGGATTTTAAAGTAAAATCACTTGAGCGGAACCGGAAAGGTTTTGCGTATTGATAGAACAGCCCTCCGATTGATAAAGATAGATTGTGGAATTTTGATATGCGTTTAACACATCGATTGTTGAATATGTCCTTATGGTGGCTGTGGAATTAGCTTCTGTATGTAAAGTCTGGATGGTAGAATTTAAATGGATTGTGGCTGAACTTCTTGAAAATTGTTCTAATCTAACTTCATTAAATGATGTATTCCATGCTTGTAATGAAGCGTTATCGTAGAGGGGTACCCAAGAATAGAATGTTGTATTCCACGCATATAAAGTAGAGTTATCGAAAAACTTCTGAAAAATTGCAAATGAAATTTTTGCATTACGGATAGATACTGATGCCGTTTCATATGCTCTCAATTCATAAAAATTTAGGTTATTTTGATCACTAATATTTTCAAAGTATACTTGACTATTATCTTCAGCGTAGATATATGTTTCAGTCACGTATTTTCCTAGTTCAATTGGATTTTTACAATTTATAAAGTAGATATTACTGTTTCCCCGCGCTATCAGAGAGAAATACATCCGAAAATCTACTTTCTCAAAAAATCCAAAAGTATTTATGAAGCATACTGACGAATTCTCACTCGCAATCAATGAGAATGAACTCCCGATTGGATTTTGACGCCATTCCCCCAGCCATTGAGTATTATTCAGAATCGTTGTTGAATTTCCTAAAAACCAGATTTTTTGATTAATAACGACATTTTCCAGCGTTAAATTCCCATAGACGTAAATATCTGAGCCATAGAAATTTCCATCACGTAATATCACAGATTCGCCAGCAGGCACAACACTAACGCCCCATATATGGTCTCCTTCATAAATACCGTTAAGAATTTTGGGTTCCAGCGTTCCATCTTCACGTATTATCACGCTGTATATTCCTAACCCTAATCCAGACGCTCCTAAAATCAGTGCAATGAGTGCTAAAGGTGCTTTTAAATCATTTTCCATATTCTATTCCTCCTAATCTAATTTCTTTTATCATCTCTTTTTTAAAGAGTGGAAAAAACGAGAGTGTATATATATCTATTACTGAGTCCTTTTAAAATCTCACAAAAGAAATTTTATGCCTCATTCATTTTGAGGATTGGTAATAACTGATCCGCATAAACCGGGATTTCTTCAATCCATTGGTTTTAATTGGCATTTTAATCAGTTGACAGGATTTCGGGTGTATTGGGATCTTAATTCTTTAGACTTTTTTCAATAGCTTTTCTATTAGAGGTGTTCTTTCATAAATGTTTCAACATTGGACGCCATCCTTTTACGCTCATTCTCCCCAATATCTTCCCAACCCGCATTTGGATGAGCGGCGGCGTTTCCAATATCAAACATGCTTTTCACTAACCGCCATGTGGATTTTGTATAAACTCCTATATCCCACAATTGTTGATTCATTGCATTTGCTTTTTGTGAAGAATCAAGCCCATGCTTATTTTCCCGTGATCGGGGCATTTTCTGACCTCCGATTTCGATAATCAGTTGTTAAAAGAGTTATTTCAAATGGCGTAGAAATTGGTAACAAATACCCCATTATTTTTTTTATGGTCACTTTTCGGGGGGATAAATCAGTGTTTTACGTCATAGAATTTTTGATTTGCCACGCAAGTTGAATTCGGCAGTGGCACCACTTCGGTTCTTAAATTCCCATTGTTTCCCATAATCATTATACTTCCAAAAATGAGAATTGCAGATTTTAATATCTTCCAACATGATGCTAAAGATGGAATTTTCAAGCCGTTGTGGGGTCTTACCATCGCCCCCAACGGTCAAAGTTTGCTTCATTTCCCCGTAAGGCATTGTTATATGATAAGTAGTTTTCTCCTTTTCTATTTCGATATCAACATATCTAATTCCCAAGGGTTTTTTCAGGAGGAGAAATCCTGGAACATTTTTTGAGAGAAATGGCTCCAAAAGCTCCTTTTGTTGATCGGTAGCATGTTTACTGATATAAAATCCCCCATCACCACCTTTCAGCATTAAATCTACGAATTTTGGAGAGAAAAGGTCGATTACCATTACCACCCGTATTCCACTTATATCAACATCCCCGATTTGCCCCTCTTCAATTTGAAAGACTTGAAAGGATTTACAAGGGTTCTCCATATCTCTACCAAAATACATTGAGCAATGCCCTTCCGCGGCGCAAGCTTCATACCACGTTCCTTTCATATTCCAAGCTAGACGTGTTTTCGGTTTTTTCACCATAAGAACTCCTCCAAAAATAAATTGTGAGCTATATTTATTTTGCCCTATCGCCCTAAACCTATTTTCCTGACCGCCTTCTCGGGGTCCTGCTGGAATTCTGCCTTATATCTTGGATCTTTTGTTATTCGCTCAGCAACTTTCGTTAAATCCTTACTTTTAAGTCCAATGCTACAAATTGATGCTATTTTTGCAATTAGCTTCTTAGTCTCGCCAACTGATATTCCTGAGTTTTGCATTTGCTCTGCTAATAACTGTGCAATATTTACTCGTACACCATCTCTGTTATAAATTATAACCCCTGGGATTGCAACCTCGAATGATTCCCCGCTACCAGTCGGTTCTATTCCAGTAAGGATAGTAGCCGTTGTTGGTTGGGAAATAAGATCTGTGTTGGTAGTGAATATGAAATAGACTGGTTTTTCATTTCTAAATAAGTCTAAAATTTTCTCAAAATACTTGAGTTCAAAGTATAAAGAATATTTAACATAAGGTACGCTTTGGTTATCTATCCACATGTTAGCAGCATAGACATGACTATGAGAGAAAGGATTTTCTTCGATATAATCTGCCCATTGTGAATCTGTGAGAAAACCAATGGTGAGTTTCTTTCCATTTGCCAGCTTACATTCAATTTCTGTCCAGGGACAGTCTATAATAATCAGTTTATAGCTAATAATTCGCTCTCCTGGTGGGAATATGTCGTTAGGTGCTCCACTCATAAATACTATCACCTCAATTAACTTTTTCTATGAGTGATATTCTTTTTAAACATTTGGAAAAGAACTCCTTCAAGATGCTTCTAACGTTCCAGCTGATTGTTTAAAAAATTAGTAATCTTAATAACCTTAAACTCCAAATTTCAGACAACTAAATGAATATATTACGATTCAAGTTAAAGAGATGATACAAATGAAAGTAGATGAGTTTAACGAAATAATTTACGAGAAGGAAGATAATGGGATTGTCACTGTCACGATTAACATGCCGAAACGAAAAAATGCCATGAGCCCAATTACATTTCTGGAAATCTGGTATGCAATCGATGCGATGGAGAAGGATAAATCTACAAAAGTAATGATCATCACAGGAGCGGATGAAGCAAACGCGTTTTCATCCGGGGGGTATTTTAATATGAAGATGTTTGATGATTTTCCCCCCGAACTTAAAGAAGAAATTAATATTATGGATATTGCCCAAAAGAAATTATGTTTAAAATTTTGGAAATTTGAAAAGCCCGTAATTGCTGCAGTTAATGGTCTCGCTGTTGGTGCGGGATT
>JAEOSY010000091.1 GCA_016840125.1 Candidatus Helarchaeota archaeon
AATTCTTGATAAAATTAAAAAAATATATTTTCAGTGTAAAAAAGGGAATATAGATACTAAAAAATTTGATGAAGAATTTCAAAAATATAGTAATGATAACAGCAATATTATTCTTCAGCATCCAGAATATATATTTATTGAGGGGATGATGGAGACTTTGACATTAGCTCGAGCTGTAAAAGAAGCCTCCTGGAACATAAAAGGATTGGAGGATTTTCCTAAACCTAAAATACCTAAATATCTTGAAAAAATCGATAAAGAAATTCAAGATGATATTGAAGAACGTCTTTCAGTTTTTGTTGATGTAGATAAATGTGGAAAATTGATTGAAAAAGAATCAACAAAAAATAAAGTTTCAAATGAACTAAGAAAAATTCTCTATCCCCAACTATTTCTAGCGATTTTTGCTAAATTAGAGGTTTATCTAGAAATGAGAGCAATATTTTCTATGTTTAACACAAATTCTTTAAAACATTTGTTAGACAATATTCCAGATGAAGATATGCCAAAAATTAGACTATATGATTTCGCATTTAATAGGGAAAAAGTAATAAAAATATTTGAAGAAGATTATTTTAGATTCCCTTATCATGACTTTGAACATAGAGTAAAACATCGATACAAAACTGCATTTGGAATTGATATTACAAAATTTAAAAAATGGGAAGAATTAATGGAGTTAAAACAACTCAGAAATACAATAACTCACAAGGGAGCTACCATTCTTGGGATTAAAGCAGTTGATCTAAATTATCAAGATATTAAAAATATTGTTAAATTAATAATGGAATTTGTTGAATTTATAGAGAAATCAATTCCAATTGATATGAAAAGATTTGATAAAAAAAATAATAATAAAAATAAGAAAAATTAAACAATCCGTGCCGAGGAGTGCGAAAGGGGGACTTGTGCCACGAGGCTGTACATGAGATGAGGATAGGCCCCTCGGAGTCGGCTTGCAGGAGCAGGCTCCAAACCGCCTCAAGCTGCAGTGGTTAAAAGCCATTGTGGTGAGCGTTGAGGAAAAGGCAAGGCAATGACCTTGTCAGGTGAGGTCCAAGGAGACGAATGCAAATGAACCACTGAAGAAATGTCGAAATTGCTTAGACGGCGTCAAAACCGGAGAGGTCCCCTACTCCGGGATAAGCTCAGAAGATACCTGTTTACTGTCTGAGTGGTGCCCGGCATACAGGTGGCGTGACCTTGGACTTGGCTCTAGTATGGAACGTGGGAACCTGTCGCCCTGATGCTAAGGGAGAAACTCAAGTGGAGGCCCCACAAGAGTGAGAGTACCGATGCAGGGCACAGGGGCGGAACAATCCGTAGTAGCAATGAACTTTCTGTAATGGAAAAGAAGCCAAGGGATTGTATTGTCCAGTCTTATTGATTGGTCAACCAAGTAAGATAAATGTATTGGAAGGAACCCATGAGTAGGACAAAGCCATTTAGCATCTCCACAAAAGTGGTTGGAGAAGCATATAAACGAGTAAAAGCAAATAAAGGTACTGCGGGTGTAGATAAGGAATCACTAGAGGATTTGGAGGAGAGCCTGGAGAACAACCTGTATAAAATTTGGAATAAGCTATCCTCCGGCAGTTATTTTCCACCACCGGTTAGGATAGTGGAAATAGAGAAGGATGAAACCCGAAAACGGAAATTAGGAATTCCTACCGTAGCGGATAGAATTGCACAAATGGTGGTAAAAATATACTTGGAACCAAGTATTGAACCACACTTTGAAGCAGATTCGTATGGGTATAGACCGGGCAAATCGGCGATCCAGGCGGTGGGAAAGGCCAGAGAATTATCCTGGCAAAACGATTGGGTACTAGACCTAGATATAAAGGGGTTCTTTGACAATCTGGACCATGAGATAACAATGGAACTACTAAAGAAACATACAGACTGTAAATGGATACTTCTGTACATAGAACGATGGTTAAAAGCCTCTGCACAATTGGAAGATGGAACCCTGTGTGAGCGAACCAAAGGAACGCCTCAAGGTGGCGTGATAAGTCCACTACTTGCGAACTTATATCTACACTATGCGTTCGACGAATGGATGAAAGAGAACTACCCAACAATACCTTTTGAACGATACGCAGACGACATTATAGTACATTGTCGTAGTGAGAAACAAGCGTACTGGATAAAGAACCGGATAAAGGAACGGTTAGCAGAATTCAAACTAGAACTGCATTCCCATAAGACGAAGATAGTTTACTGTAAGGATGATAAGCGTAAAGGAAATTACAAGAACAAGAAATTTGTCTTTCTGGGCTTTGAATTTTGTCCTCGAAAGGCAAAGAGTAGATATGGGAAAATATTCCTGAGTTTTATTCCGGCCGTAAGCAAAGAAGCATTAAGTAAAATGTATCGAACAATCCGTAACTGGCGAATACAAAGACAATCAAACAAGACGTTGGAGGATATTGCCCGAAATATAAATCCGATTATCATAGGGTGGATAAACTACTATGGAAGTTATTACAAATCAGCACTCCATCCTATATTAAACCATATTGATTGGAAATTGGTTGAATGGGCAACTTGGAGATACAAAAGGATGAGGGGTAGTCAACGTCGTGCAACGCAATGGTTGAATAAAATTAAAAGGGAAGAACCAAACCTATTTGTACACTGGTAATTAGTTGTAAGGGAAAGAAAATGGACGGACAATAAGAGCCGGATGAGTCGAGAGGTTCATGTCCGGTTCTGTGAGGGCGTGGGGGTGAAATTCCCCCGCGCTACTCTGCGGGTTTACCAGCGCAGGCACGGAGGGTGGGGTCGTGCCTGGAAGCGTAGAAGACCTATGAGTAAGGTAGTATGAACAAAAGTAAATCTATATCAAATCTCATCCTCCTCGGTCCACTGGGGAGAGAAGCGAACGAACAGTGCGTCCCCGTGAGGGGAGTGCGGCGTGACCTAGTAGCGAGTGGCAGGCCCGAAAGCATTATGTTGAACCGC
>JAEOSY010000092.1 GCA_016840125.1 Candidatus Helarchaeota archaeon
AGTCCCTTTCATGTAGAATCAAAATTAACAAAATGGGAAAACGGTAAATTTCCATTAAGAGCAGGAGTTAGTTCCTTCGGATTTGGTGGGACAAATGCTCATGTTATTCTCGAAGAAGCTCCTCAAGGAAGAATTAGTGAAAAACATAGAAAAAGTAGATTGTACCAATTAATTCTTATATCCGCAAAGACTCCGGCTGCTTTAAAAAAGTCCACCGAAAATATTTGTGAGTATCTAAAAGAAAATGATGGGATTAGTTTGGCGGATGTTGCATATACTTTGCAGGTTGGCAGGAAATCTTTCAAATATAAAAAAATGTTTTTATGTAAGAGTGGTGGTGAG
This sequence comes from Candidatus Helarchaeota archaeon, assembly GCA_016840125.1. Next base: position 343 of record JAEOSY010000092.1, read on the forward strand.
GCGATTAATTTATTATCAAAAGATATCGAGGAAACCAAATGTTTTTCAGACAATCATATTTCAGTTGATGAAGGATTGAGGAAGTCAATTATTTTTATGTTTCCAGGTCAGGGTGCACAATATATCAATATGGGTAAAGATTTGTATTGTCAAGAGGAATACTTTAAAGTTCTTGTTGATGAATGTATCTCAATTTTGATATCTCTAGGGTGCGATATAAAAAATGTTTTGTATCCTGAAAATTCTATTAATGACGAAAAAATAAATCAAACCGAATATACCCAACCAATACTTTTTATATTTGAATACGCATTAGCCAAATTATTAATGCGCTGGGGATTGAAACCCAATGCAATGATTGGACATAGTGTTGGGGAATACGTTGCTGCTTGCCTTTCAGGTGTATTTTCTTTAAATGATGCCTTGAGATTGGTCGTTTTAAGAGGAGAATTAATGCAAAAAATACCTGAAGGTGCGATGGTAAGTATTCCAATTTCAAAAGAAGAATTGCTTCCATTTTTAAATGATAAATTGTCCTTGGCTGCGGTAAATTCCTCCTCGCATTGTGTTGTTTCAGGATCTTTTTATGAAATAAACAGATTTACCAAGCGCCTCAAGAAAAGAGGAGTTGATAGTCACATCTTGTATACATCTCATGCCTTTCATTCAAAAATGATGGATCCAATTTTAACAGAATTTGAAGGGTATGTGAAAAATGTTACTTTGTCAGAACCAAACATTCCCTATATTTCCAATGTAACAGGGAAATGGATTCGGAAAAAAGATGTTTTGGATCCTAATTATTGGGCAAAGCAATTACGTCATACTGTTCAATTCGAAGATGGACTAAATGAGCTGTTTGAGGAGACGGATTCCATTTTCTTGGAGGTGGGTCCGGGGATGAATTTGGCTACTTTTGTAAATAAGCATGCCAATAAGAAATCTGAACAGAAAGTCCTCAATCTTATTAAACATCCGAAAGAAAAAGAATCGGATGTGTATTTCTTATTAAAAAAATTAGGTCAATTGTGGCTTTGGGGTGTAGAAATAGATTGGTCAACCTTTTATGAATTTGAAAAAAGAGGTCGTATCCCTTTACCCACATATCCCTTTGAACAAATTTACCATTGGATTGAAGGATATCCTGGTAAAATAACTGACGTGCATAGATATGAAAATTCCCAAATTAGTGGCAAAATCAACATACCCAAATGGTTTTACCTTCCCACATGGGAAAAGTGTGAGGTTCCTCTACGTGATAATTGTATTTTAAAGAAGCAAGACCATTGGCTTTTATTTATAAATAATGATCTGGGTGTAAAGATCTTTAACCATTTAAAAAAAAATGAGCAGGATGTCGTAGTTGTAAAACCTGGCTCAAAATTTATATATAATCCAGGTAAAACATGTGAAATAAATCCTCTTAGAGAACAAGATTATTTTAAGTTGTTATGCCAACTCCGTTCTGAAGGTAAACTCCCCACTAGAATTATTCATTGTTGGAATGTCTCATTTGAGAAAAGGTGTGTGAGTGGAAAACCTTTATCAGGTAAGGGTAAACAAGTGAAATTGCAAAATTATTACATTGAAAAGTTAGATCCCGCCCAAAATCTTGGATTTTACAGCCTCCTATATATGTCACAGGCAATTGGCAAAATAAATGAAATTTTAAACATCCAATTAGCAGTAATATCCAATGGATTACATGCGGTAAAAAGAGATGATATTTTGCATCCAGAGAAAGCCACTCTAATTGGAGCAATTCAGACAATTTCGCGTGAATGTACAAAAATAAATGCGTATAGCATTGATATTCCTATAATAGCATCTTATAGGGCAGATCAAATTTTTAATTATATTCTGAACGAATTTAATACAGATTTAACTGATATATTTATTGCTTACCGAGAGAATCAACGCTGGGTTAGAACCTATAAACAGATTGTTTTTAGAAATGGGAAAAATAGGCATCCAATTTTAAGAAAAAATGGGACTTATTTGATAACTGGTGGATTAGGAGGAATTGGATTCGTATTGGCAGAATATTTGGTGGAAACCTTAAGAGCCAGATTGTTGCTTGTAGGGCGGTCAATTTTTCCTAATAGGGATAGATGGGAAGATTGGCTTATTTCACATGGTTCATTGGATCCTATCAGTCAGAAAATTAAAAAAATAAAGGAATGGGAACTTCTCGGAGCCAAGGTTATTGTCTGTAATGCAGATGTAACAATTCCAGAGCAGATGCAGAAAGTCGTAGATATGGCTGAAGAACAGTTTGAAAAGGTTAATGGCGTTATTCATGCCGCAGGTATCCCGGATGGATGTCTGATTTATCATAGGACTAGAGAAATATCTGAGGCTGTTTTATCACCCAAAGTAAGAGGAACTATAATACTAAACTCGATTTTTGATGATAAGGAGTTGGATTTCTTTATTCTTTTTTCCTCCACAAGTTCTATTTATACACCCATAGGACAGATGGCTTACAGTGCTGCTAATGCGTATCTTGATGCGTTTGCCGTTCAAACTAGTAAACACGATAATAACCGATCCATTCTATCCATCAATTGGGATACCTGGAAAGAAGTAGGAATGGCCGTTAAAGAATTGGATCGATTAAAAGCCTCGCCGGAATTATCAGAAACTCTGGAATCCAGGATAAATTATCCCCTCTTTGAAAGGTATAAAAAATATCGCAAAAATACTGGGGTTTTTTCAGCCCAGCTTAATGTCAGTGAGCACTGGATTTTAGATGAGCATAGAATCGCAGGAACACCAATATTTCCCGGAACCGCCTTTCTTGAGATTGTCAGATTTGCCTATTCATCATTTTCCAATGCCAATAAAAAATATATTGAATTAAGGGATATATATTTTTTATCTCCTTTAATTGTACAAGAAAATGAAACAAAAGAGGTCTGCTTATTGATCAAAGAAAGTGGAAATGAAAATAATTTTTCTGTTATTAGTAGAATTATGGTTGGAGAAGATAGATGGATCGAACATGCAAATGGAACAGTCGTTGGATTCATTAGCGAACAACCGAGGAAATATGAGATTAATGAAATCAATGCCAGGTGTAATTTACAAGATATTATCTATAATCATGATAACTACACCAAAAAATCAAAATATATGAAATTTGGTTCAAGATGGAAAAATTTACAAAGTGTGAAGCTTGGTAAAAATGAATGCATCGGTATATTGAGTTTACCCAGGTCTCATACCATGGATTTGAAATATTATAAACTTCACCCTGCCATATTAGATGTGGCAAATCATCTTCTGGGACTTTTTGAAGAAGATAGTGATCTCTATTTGCCTTTTTGTTATAAAAAAATAAAAATATTCGATTATCTTCCGGAAGAGGTTGTTTGTTATGTCAGGATTGATGATAGTGAACTCACTAGGAAAGAGACCAAAAGATATAATATTACAATTATGGATAATCACGGAAGGGCTTTGGTTGAGATAGAAGGGTATGTATTAAAAAAAATAGATATTAATTCATTCAGAACGAGTCACTCTTCTACAAAAATCGATAAAAATGGTACATCTCCTTCAGAAACTCAAAATTTTTCCTTAGTAATTTCCTCTCCGGGGCTTTTTGATCATCTGTTATTTCAACCGAAAAAAAGAATACGTCCCAAAGCCGGCGAAGTAGAAATCGATGTTCATGCTACGGGCCTCAATTTTAAGGAGATTCTGCTGGCATTGGGCAAATTGGGACCAATAGATAATAACTATAAATTTGGAAAAGAATGTTCGGGAAGAATAACTGCATTGGGGGAAGGAGTAGATGAGTTTCAAATAGGAGATGAAGTGATTGCCATAGGAGAATCCTGTTTCAGTTCATATATTACCACACCGGTATCAAATATCAGCCGTAAACCGGTTCAGATAACCCTTGATCAAGCAGCCACCATATCAACAGCCTATATGACTGCCTATTACGCGTTAATTAAGTTAGGTAAACTCATGAAAGGAGAGAAAGTTCTCATTCATTCCGCAGCTAGTGGTGTTGGATTGGCTGCTGTAAATATTGCTCGTTGGATTGGAGCTGATATTTATGCAACCGCTGGTAATGACGAAAAGAGATCCTATCTTGAACATTTGGGAATCAAATATGTGATGAATTCACGATCGTTGGATTTTGCTGATAGAGTTATGGAATATACTTCGGGTAAAGGAGTACATGTAGTTTTAAATTCTCTGTCAGGTGAATTCGTTGATAAAACTATTTCTGTTCTAGCGCCTTATGGGCGTTTTTTAGAAATTGGGATTAGTGATATGTTAAATAGAAAAAAAATAGATCTATACCCCTTTCTTAAAGGGCTGTCATATCATTCTATTTATTTATCTCCCGATATCACAAATATTGATGCGGTTTGGATTGAAATAATTAATCATTTCAAGAAGGACCATTTCATTCCCCTTCCTTTCAAAAAATTTCCTAGCGATAATGTGTCTGAAGCCTTTAAATATATGTCAAAA
>JAEOSY010000093.1 GCA_016840125.1 Candidatus Helarchaeota archaeon
TGTAGTTTTACTTCTTCATCTAAAGAGACAAACTGCTCAATTGTTGATAGAAGTTCCTTACGAGTTTTAGTAGCATGTGGATTTGCTTTCTGTATTTCCAAGATAGCATTAAGGTTTTTTTCAACGCCCTCAAAATTCCTTAGGGTTTTGCGGAATGAGCGAGTGAAAAAAGAAGGAGATATTTGAGCATCATTCAAATAGAGAGCTAATAGGAGGTAAATAAAATGATGGGCGACTTGAATCTTACTCATTTTCAGATCGTGTTCTTTTATCGTTGTAATAACGGAATTAGCCCCTATTTTTTGGAGCATCTCTTGAATAGTTGAAAGCCAATTGTTTTCATCCTTTATTGGAATTAGAATAACATTATTGTCACGAAAGCTTCCTTCGGGACCAAAAAGAGGGTGCATGGAAATATAGGATAGGTGATCTGGAAGTTTTTCTTTGAGTTCGTTGATAAACGTTTTTACAGCTGAGATATCAATTAGCAAAGACCCTGGTTTTAAAATTTGAAAGAGCTTTTGACAATAATCGGAGGTTTGTTCAATAGGAACTGTAACTATGGTGATGTCTGCAGTAGTACAATCTTTTAAGATGCCTCCCCGGACACCAAGCTGTTCGGCAATCTTTTCAGCTTTCGCTTCTGAGCGGCTTATTATAATTATATCTGCAAAGGGTTTTAGTTCCTTTGCGAAAACCTGCCCCATCCCCCCAGTTCCACCGACAATGGCGACTTCCCACTGTTTGGTCATAATTCTTTTACTCCTTCTTATTTAACACCTGTGGAATTAACCCTCTTTGAATTGCCAAATCCACTAATACAATTGCAAGAGCCGCTTCGACGACAGGGATCGCTCGCGGGACAATAACCGGATCATGTCGACCCTCTACAGAAATATCAGTTGAGCTTAAGGATTTCAGGTCTACGGTTTTCTGAGGTTTTGCGATAGAAGCTGTTGGTTTAATCGCAATGCGGCATGAGATGGGCATACCATTACTGATTCCTCCTATGATACCACCTGCATTATTAGTATCCGTTCGAATTTCACCTGATTCTATGATAAAGGCATCGTTATGTTTGGATCCTAGCATTTCCGCTGCATTAAATCCGGCTCCAAATTCCACCCCTTTTACCGCAGGAATAGCAAAAAGGATCCTGCTGAATTCACTCTCAATATTCCTAAAAAGGGGCTCTCCTAATCCAGCGGGCACATTTAAACAGATCCCTTCAATGATCCCACCTACTGAATCATTCGCTTTCCGTACTTCTTCAATACGCTGTATCATCTTCTCAGCCACTTCTGGATGAGCACAGCGAACAATATTAGTATTCACATTCGATTTAATGTCAGAAATTGATACGGGACGGTCTAGATTGATGCCACCAATCGCCACCGTGTGTGCTACAATTTCAATTTTTAAGATCTGTTTTAATAATTGCTTAGCAATTGCCCCTGCAAGAACGAATGATAGGGTAATTCGTCCAGAGAACCGTCCTCCACCGCGATAATCATTGAATCCTCCATATTTATGCCACGCGGTAAAATCTGCATGACCAGGTCTGGGGGTATCCTTGATCTTTTCATATTTGGAAGAGTCAACGTCTTTATTCTCCACAATGAGTGTGATGGGAGCGCCAGTTGTAAAACCATTGAAAATGCCTGAGAGGATCTCGAATTTATCTGCCTCCTTTCGAGGTGTGCTGACTTTACTTTGGCCGGGCTTTCGGCGGTTTAAATCCTCTTGAATTTGGTCTAAATCTAGTTTTAATCCAGCAGGACAACCATCGATAACTACACCAACGCATTTCCCGTGGCTTTCGCCAAAGGAGACAATTACAAAATTTGATCCAAATATATTTCCACTCATGTATTAATCACCCGAAATTGCCCACCCAGTTTTTTTAGGTCTTCTAAAAAGGATGGATAGGATACTTTTATACAATCAATATTTTTAATCACACTTTTTTGTTTAAGAGGTAAGGCAGCAATGATCAACGCCATCGCAATTCGATGGTCATCGTAAGATTCTAAAACTACCCCTTTATGTTCCGAACTCCCATTTATGATGAGTTCATCGGGGAATTCCCGAATATCCACATGCATTTTTTGTAGTTCGGTTGTGATGGTATGTAAACGATCACTTTCTTTTATTCGTAGATGGGCAGCATTAAAAAGTTTTGATTTTCCCGGAATAAACGATGCAAGGACGGCAAGGATAGGAACGAGATCTGGGACATCACTAACATCTATTTCGAATGGTTTTAAACTGCCGCGTCTTAAATTAATAAGTTTTTCATGTGCATCTATCGTAATTTTTGCCCCAATATTTTCGAGAATTTGTAAGATTTGCTTATCTCCTTGAGGGTTCTTTATATCTAGATTAGTAACTGAAATATCAGCATCTAGGATTGCTGCCGCTACGAGGAAAAAGGCAGCGGATGAGAAATCACCTGGTACTGTATAATCAACAGGCTGGTATTTTTGTGGTGCGGGAATATGGTATTCACGCTGTTTAGAGTCATATGTGTGTTTAATACCAAATTTACTTAACATTTCACTCGTAATTGCGAGATAAGGGCTTGATTTTGGGGGGGTTGTTAATTGAATTGAAACATCGGATTGAGCCAATGGAGAGGATATTAGTAGACCAGAGATGAATTGAGAGCTAATATCACCAGGGATCGAAACTATCCCCCCTTTAAAGTTGCCGCCAGTAATTTTAAGAGGGGGAGTCCCGTCATTAGTTTCAGAAATGCAATCTATTCCTAGTTGATTTAGGGCATCAAGTAATGGTCCCATTGGACGCTTCTGAATTGAGGAATCACCCGTCAATTTAATGGTACCTGGGACATTGGCAGACAAAGCTGTAATGAAACGAATGGTAGTTCCCGAGTTTTCTACATCTATAGTTTCTTTAGGGACTTTGAATTGTTTAATCCCTTTTATAATAAGTTTGTCATCATCTTCTGTAATTTCTGCACCTAAAGTGCGCATTGCACTAATGGAAGCTAATGTATCACTTCCAATTAAGGGCGATTTTATTGTGGAGATGCTCTCCGCTAAGGAACCCATAATAACAGCGCGATGGGTGTAGCTCTTCGAAGGGGGAGCTTGAACTTTGCCAAGTAAGCAAGGACTATGAAATACCTCTATATCCAAATTTATTGCCTCTCAACTAGACTATTTAACGTGTTTTTCCCTCTTAAAAACGAATCATATTATTAAAATAGATTGTAAAAAGATGAAGATAGATCAGTCTGTTTTAAAGATATTCATCACTCTTATCTTTGATTGAATTATATACTTGCTTCATTTTAATCTCAATGGTCTTGTTTTGACTACGAATATAAGCAGCGTAGCTGGAATATTGTTCAGCACCTTCAGGGTCGCCTTTTTCTGTAGATAAAAATGCGGTTTCATCCAAAATTTTAGCCGCTTCCTTTAAATACCCTTTATCAATCGCACTTTTTGCAGCTTCTAATGACCACTTCCGATCATCAAGTGATTGAAATTCCGAAAGCGTTTTTGCATTTGTTGCCGCCGTTTCCGCCATAACTCGTAAAGCGTAAATCCGTTGGTTAACGTCAATTGCCACAAGTGGAGTTACTCGATACCCATATATACCCGCATCCAACACTTTACCAATTTCCTCGATTGACATTGCCCCAGGAAGGTCTTGTTTATTGGCAATAATCGCTATTCTTGCATACGGGGCCTCTTTTCGACATAATTCAGTAAAAAATCGAGATTCATAGACATTTTGTTCAGTCGAATCGACCATTAAAATAATAACATCAGACCCTCTCATAAATTGGGCCCAGACTTCAGCGTACCGCACTTGCCCTGCCAAGTCCCAGAGATACATCTCAAAGTCGCCCACAGCAATTTCAGAAATATACCCAGTTATTGTTGGAATGTGGCGGGTTGGAATTTCTTCCTCTTTGATCAATTTAGTTACAGTTGTTTTTCCAACCCCACTATAACCTACAAGTGAAATTTTGGGCCGTAATTCACTTTTACTAGTTGTGACATCTTGTTGGATGGCGGCATAGTCTTGCGGGTTAGTAGATCCTTGGGATAGCGGATCTCGAAATTTTTCGAGGAAATTATGACGAATAAATTTAACTTCCTCACGCACAGGATCATCTCTATCTGTGGGATCGCAAATTAAGATGAAAAGTAAGCCAAACTCTACATTCGTAGCATAACATAACTTGAAATTTACAACTTGCATAAATTCAAGGACATCTACTACGAAGTTTCGGAGGTAATCTCTCAATGACTCAATAATCGGTATATAAGTTTCTTCTGGTAATGATTTCCCATATTCTTTTTCAAAAATCAACTTTCGATCCTTAAAAATGAGTACTTCTCTAAGCATTCACAAGATCTCCTTTTAGAATTCTCGCGTTATTGAAATTTGTTTCTCACATCGTATTTAATCATAATTTTTAATAAGTTTGATCCAAATTTATTCCAAAGGATGTTTGATCTACTATGAAGAAGTCAAATATTGCATTGATAGGGTTTATGGGGACTGGTAAAACCGCGGTCGGTGCTCCACTTGCAGATAAATTGGGTAAAAAATTTTTGGAAATGGATGAAATGATAGTAGAAAAAGCTGAAAAATCAATTCCCAGAATATTTGCAGAAGATGGAGAGATTCGCTTCCGAGAATTAGAAATGGAAGTTTGTAAAGAAGCGAGCCAAGGAAAAAATGCAGTAATTGCTTGTGGAGGGGGAGTAATTTTAAACAAACTCAATCTAGATTACCTAAAACTCAGTTCAGTTGTAATTTGTTTGAAAGGTTCTCCTGAAATTGTTTTCCAACGCACAATGAAAGATGGAAAAGAAACACGTCCTCTCTTAAACAAACCAAATCCAATGCATGAGATTCAAACACTCATGGAATTTCGTGCCCCATTCTACAATGCGGCAACAGAATATCAAATAGATACCTCCGATTTAACACTAGAAGAGGTCATAGAAAAAATAGTTGAAATTTACGAATTAGCTCAAGCCTAGCCCTTCTAAAACCATCTTTTTCATTAAAGAAACAGGAGCTTTTTTGCCAGTCCAAAGTTCGAAGGCAGCAACGCCTTGATATACTAGCATCATGACTCCAGAGATAGCTTTTGCGCCAATAGCCTTAGCTTCTCGTAGTAATTTTGTTTCTAATGGATTATAGACTACATCGAAAACTACCAAATCGTTTCGAAGCAGATTTGATGGAAGAATACTCACACCAACATTAGGGTGCATCCCAACAGGGGATGCATTGATAAAGATTTCTGCATCTTGAACTTCCTTTGCAATTTTTTCAGGATCTGACTGATAACCTCGAATAGTTCCACCAATTTTTTTATTTAATTCTTGAGTTAAGTCTTGAACTGTGTGTTCCACGATATCGAATAAGACAAATTCCTTTGCATCAGGTGCAAAATTATAAGATATTGGGCGCGCAACGCCGCCAGCACCAATCATTACAATTTTTTTATTTTTTAAATTAATACCTTCTTCACTAAGAGAGCGAACAGCTCCTATACCATCAGTATTAGTCCCGAAGAGGTGACCATCCTTATTTAAAATAGTGTTAATTGCACCAATTTTTTCAGCAACGGGATCAATTTCATCCAAGTACTGCATTGAATTTATTTTATGAGGGACGGTTATATTTGCACCTTTCATATTAAATGCACGAATCCCATCAATAGCCTGCTTAACTCGGTCTTTCTCAACACGTAGAGCCATATAAACAAAATCCAATTCAAGTTCTTGAAATGCAGCATTATGCATTTTGGGAGACATACTATGTTCAACAGGATTTCCAATTAGAATTATCAATTGAGTCTTTCCAGTGATGGTCACTTTAAGTTCACCCTTTACTATATGATGTAAAACTTTCTAGATTCTTTTTCATTTCACCGATTGAGATTTGTCCTGGTGCAGTCGGTTTATCTAATGCGGCAAAGGTAAATTTTGCTCCAAAAATTGGTGATAGAACTCTTGATACGGTTCCTTTTCGTCCCATTACAAAGGCAATGATTTCAATGTTATTCTCCTTCGCAAATTGGGGAAGGGTGAGCATCTTGAGATTATCTTCAATGGATTTCGCAGTCCCTATGATTTTAACGATATTAACCTTAAGTTTCACTGCATTCAAGATAATCAGTTTCATATCATCGATTTCAGGAGTTTTTTTAAAATCGTGAAAAGATAAAATAGTTTGAACCGAATTATCCTTTGTTTCTTGAATTAGCTTTACTAAATTCTCTTTTAATATACTGGATTCTATATCCACCGCGTATGGCTTTGCCTTAATACATTTACTAATCAATTCGAGCCGCTGGGTTTCTTGGAAAGCGAATTGACCTCCTTCCTCAGGTTTCCGAACGGTCAAGATAAGTTTTGATTCAATTTTTTCTACTAATTTGGCGAAATCAGCAGAAAATGGATCACTAAAGTGGTCAATCCGCACTTCTATGAAATCAGCTCCCCGCTCAATCGCTTTTTGGCTTTTTTCAATAGCGGCGCTTGTATCCTCAGAGCTAATTGCTACACAAATCAAGTCTAAATCTCCCTATTGTTCAAGAATTGTTTCATCCACGGGTTTTCCGAAATGTCGCCCACCTTTCGGAACATAATAGACCAATATATCATCCCCAACCTTTAATTCAGACACAGAAACGGGGATATTATCATTCATATCACGTTTGACTAACCTGATAGTTTCTGCATTTTGGACTATAGTTTTCAAGATGGTCCCATCAATGTCTGCTTCAATTAATAGAAGGGGACGGACTTCAATCTTGGATCGCCCTACTGTCACAGTCCGCCCTTCACCCTCAGTATTAATAGCAAGAATCTCACTTCCCGCTTTTATCTCAGAAAGATATTGAGTTTTTCCATTTGGAAGTAGAATATAGGCATGAACGGCGCCAGCATTTACACGAAAGGGTCTAGGAGCAGCAAATTCTGATGGAATAGATTCGGAGTGGATTAAAAACAACCCTATACTTTGTGATCCAATTAACATACCTTCACCAATAGATAGGAGTGAGCAAGTATCGATGCAAACCCGGTCGCCAGAACCCACTTCTTTGATGTTCACAATTTTAGCGGGTGCCAATTTGATAGATATATCCTCTTTCAGAATTTTTTTCAATTGAGATATATCCTCGTCGGATTTTGGCTCAAATATAACGCCGTCTACTCCGATCTCCAAGGTTTCAAACATAACTCGTGCTTCTTCAACGCTCTTTACTTCAGCATATAATTCTGTATCCATTTTATGGAGATCAGCAATAATATTTTCCATAGGAATGATTTTCCAATCAGTAGCACTTATCATTACCACATCACTCCCTAATTTTGCGGCATTTATGGCGATTTCCTCATCTTTCTTCTCGGTTACGGTTATCCAATGACCGATCCCTTCAGTTTTTTTTGAATACGCCTCAATTTTTTCTTTATTTAAAGATTTATCAATAAAAACATCAGGATTAAGCGATTCGGAAAAAGCATAAACGATTACATTTCCTAATTCGCGAAGTTTAGCTGCAATATCATCTTTAATTAAAAATGTATTAATTCCGGACGTCATGGCAGTAATAGCGGTTTCTTTAACAGTCTGCCAATCCCTTTTGAGATGTAAAACTATCTGTTTCATTATAATCAACTCGGTAAGATATAATATCTCCTTTTAATTTTAAATTTATAATAAAGATTTCGACCTTTTAATAGTGCCATAATGAGTAATTACTTATTTAAGGAGCTCCAAGGCATCTTCCACAGAGCCTCCAGCAACAACTTTTGCAATAGACGCAACCATTCCTGTAGGATTTTTATCTTGGAAAACATTTCGCCCAGCAGCAACACCAATCGCACCTGCTTTTACCGCGTCACTTACATTTTGTAGGAATTCAGCAGTAGTTTCTGTTTTTGGTCCCCCAGCGATTATCACAGGAACTGGAGATCCTTCGACCACTTGTTTAAATGATTCATACGATCCTGTATAATTAGTCTTAATGATATCTGCGCCCAGCTCAGCTCCAACTCTCGCAGCATGAGCAACTACCTCGGGATCATAGGGGTCTTTTATATTGTGTCCGCGGGGGTAGACCATACTAAGAAGGGGTACTTGCCATTGATCGCATGCATCAGAAATTTTTCCAAATGAATCCAACATTTGTGCTTCATATGTACTTCCTAAATTAACATGAATTGAAATTGCATCGACACCTAATCTAAGAGCTTCTTCTACAGAACCAACGATAACCTTCCAATTCGGTGTATCACTAAGCTTAGTACTCGCAGATAAGTGAAGAATCATTCCACAGTCAGGAGGGTCTTCTAAAATCCGAAATAATCCTTTATGGAGTAGAATAGCAGTAGCCCCTCCAGTAACTACTTTTTGTATCGAGCTTTTCATGTCAATAAGTCCCTTGACAGGTCCGATGGTAATCCCATGATCCATAGGTATAATCAACGCTTTACCGTTATCCAATATGCGACTTAGTCTTACTTCTTTACCCCTCATTAGTTTTCACCATGAAAAGTTTTTCTATTTTAAGATTAAAATAGAGCATTCATTTTTAAAACTGGTGGATACTCAAACGGTGAATGTTCCAAAACTATGAAACAATACGTTGGTTTAATGTATTGTACCAGACTTTTATGAAAATTATGAGAAGAGCTAAAAAGCTTTTGCGCAATTTGGAGAAATGCGCAAACTGATTGCTAAAGTTTAAATAGGAAGGTCTCGTTTATCTCCTTAGCCAAACCATTCTTTTGGTGAGGTCAGATTACTTAAAGAATTACTTGTCTTTCAGGAAGGATTTCCATCTCTTCCCTGTGGTTGTTCGCACAAGTCAGGGATATTTAAAGCCCTGTTTGAACCCGAACAGTCCCTCCGTGGAAGAGGGCAAGAATTCAGGTAACCTTTGAGTTTAGTGGGGTAACTCCCTTCAAGTCTCCAGACCCAGTGATCCCCTTCAAGAGGTTTCTCTTGGTAGCTCTCGATAACGCGCTGGATGGCTTGAACCTGGTGACAGGCGCACCGCCTGATAACCTTAGGGCGGGTCTACTTGCGAGTGGGTAGATTGAGAATTGACATAGAAACTTATAACTGTTTATCGCATTGTATAAATTTCTATAATCAATGAGAAGGTTAATGGGTAAGATAGTAAGATCAGGGGCATGAGACCAGTAAGTACTACCTCATTTGGTGTATGATTTTATCACCAATACCCCTTCCCATGTGATTTAGGCATACTTCTTAAAAATCCTCTTCAATCGAAATTCGGATAATACTAATATAAGTGAACTTAGATATTACTAATGAACTCGGATAACACCAATACAAATGTCTCAAAAATTCTTTTTTTCACCCTAAAATTCAACAAAACAGATTGATTGGAGTCAAAGGAGAGAAATGGAAGTTAAAGAGGTCGTATATAAGATTGCAAATGAACTAAATGAATTACGACCTACGAATATCGGTATATTAAATGCCGATGGTACCTTTGTTGCTTCAAATTTTTCTGAGAGTTCCCATAGTTTAATCTCTAAGATAGTAAAACAGTATGCCTCTATCCCGATTAATAATTATATCAAACAAGATTTGCCAAATTCGAATTATTTCCTCTACATCTATAAAATCTGTACCGATATGTTCATTGTTTGTATCACAGACAAGCAGGAAAATTTAGTACTTGGGAAATTTGGTCAAGTAACTAGAGATTACGGGCCTGTTTTACTGGCATGTTACCAGCCTACCCCCAATAAAAAGAAAAAAATACCTAGCGACGACCGAATAATCGCAATTGCCTTTTCAAAAACAGGAGATTTAGGACCCACTGCTGTGAATTGGATGCCAAAGTCGCTCTCCGAAAGAGAAGTTTTTGAAATTGCCGCAAAGTCTTTATTAATTCTAAGCGCTGGGTTCGATCGTTCAATAGATTTACGTGAGTATTCATCAGTCCTACCATTTCTTGGAGGGATTGGTATGGTATATGTTTTTTCAGTCCCCGATGCCCGAGCGCGTGGCCAGTCCTATGATGCAGCTATAACGGTTCTTCTGAGAGCGGAATATCGAAAAGCACTCCTAGAAAGACTTGAACTCTTTGAAAAAGGTGCGAAGAGAGTAGCAGATAAGATTCGTGAAGGAGTACAACCTAGCTCTATAATTGAACAATTCTATGAATATGTTTCACATTCCTTGGACCAGAAAGTGGAAGCCTTTACCTCTCCACAAAGCCAAAAAATGATTCCCACTGATTTTGAATTAAAATCTGCAATGGTCAAAGAAGTGAAGCACATCCAAGTGGAGCACCCAAAATCACTGGAAGAGGATTTTGAACGACGACGGCGATAATTAAGTTAAAATTTCCTTCAATTCCTTAATGTCAGGTTCAATCCAATTTTTTTCTATTTGAAAACCAGTCAAGGCATCTATTAAAAAAGGAGTTATGGATATGGAACGGTCAAGACTGGTGCGGGGTACTGCCTTCGTACAAATTCTAGTATGAACTTAGCACTGATGTACCGTAATCCGAGCTCATCCCGGAAATCATCTCTTAGCGCGATGCTCTCTTCCTGAGTCAGCCCTGACTTAACTTTATAGTCGTAGACCAGAGCAAGATTGCCTTTCCCAGGTTTCACGACCTCCTTTATCCCGTATTTCTCCGGCGCTGCAGATATTCCAGAATAAGCAGACAACTGGAAGGCCGAAATCGATATGGTCCCGTCTAGAAATTGCAAATTTCTTCTAATAAATTCTTTTGTCAGCATCGCTTCATCCCTGGTTTCGGTCGGGGTCCCAACCATTGAAAAGACGCTGCAGATGATTCCCACTTGGTGGAAGTTTCGGATTATTTTTTCCACGCTTTCGACTTCGATCCCCTTGTTCATAAAGTCGTTGATCCGCTGGCTTCCCGCCTCCAGACCCATGTAAACACCAAATAAGCCTGCCTTTGCAAGCTTACGGCACAGCTCAAGGGAACGGAATTCCAGTTCGGCGCGTGTCCAGACGAAAAAGTTAACCTCGAGCTCCTCTTCAAGGATCATATCGGCGATTTTTTCCAACCGTTTAGGGGTGATATCCGAATCGCAGAAGAAGAAGAAGAAGGGGTTGTACTTGTCTTTGAGATATTTGAGTTCGTCCACCACCTTTCGCTCGGATTTGATAAAATACATTGATTTTTCGTTGACCTTATCAGAGCACATGTGGTGATACGGGTACTCACAGAAGGCACACTTTCCCCAATAACACCCCACCGATGTAGTGTAGGGAAGAATGGGGCTGGGTCTTGTTTCGGGAAATTCTGGCACAGCTACATCCTCCATATCTACTTGTATTGATTGGGTAACTATCACTTGCCCCTCTTGATTTCGATAGGTTAAATTGGGAACTTCTGCCAGGGGTAAGTCATTTTCAAGGCATTCCACGAGCTTATCAAGTGTGTATTCTCCCATTCCAGTTCCAATCCCGTCCAAATAATCCCACAGCTTGGGTTCGCTCGCTATCTGTTCTCGGAGGTAGGAAACCAGAGTCCCGCCTATGATAATAAAGGTATCCGGCAAATTTTTCCGTACCCAATCCATTATAGTGAAGGCAGGGATCATTTGGTTTTCGTGGTTAATTTGAATACCAATTATGCCCACATCCGAACTTGTCAAGCGTGGATAGAGCCGTTTTTCGAAGTAATCTATGAGGAGATTTTCGTTACGGTCTGTGACAGCTTGAACAATCTCATTCACGACCATAGGAGAATAACGCAGTTCTATCCCCTCGATGACATCAATCTTTGCTGGTATGTGGGATAGTCCGATTATTTGCAGCCCGAAGTTCATCAGAGCCACTTTCTTCAGGAAATCCTCATATCCCAGGTTTACATAATTGCTCTCGATTTGCGCAACAGCATCCACACACAATCCAATAA
>JAEOSY010000094.1 GCA_016840125.1 Candidatus Helarchaeota archaeon
AAATTCTCGTCAATGATCATAGCAGTAGCAACGTTTGTTAATGGGGCCGTAGCGACAAGGGAAATTTCTCCCGGATTACTATTAACTGTATGAATGAGAAAGTCAACGGCCGAGTTTCGTTTTCCTAATTCCTTTTTAGATTGGGCGCCTAAAAAAACAGGAAGATTGACTTGGGCAAGATTCAAACAGTGCTTAGCAACTTTATATCCTCGTTGTGCGTCAACATTGCCAAAATTAATAGTAATACCCTCTATAGACACTTCTGGTGATGCTATCAAAAACAGAACAGCTAAAATATCATCAATATCCCGATATTTAACACCCATCCCTGGGTCAACATCTACTATCACTCGCTTCATAATATCATGCAAGAAAAAAAAACGTCTGATTTATAGATTTCTCAGTTATCCCTATCCAAAATATCCAAAATATCCAAAATATTTAAAAAAAGGTTTTGTGGAAATTGTAATATGAATTATACAGAGTATTTCGAAAAAGTACATGGTGCTTGGCTCGGTCGAGTTGCAGGGAGTCACTTTGGGACTCCTTTAGAAATGCGTCCGTATAGGTTAATCCAAAGACGATATTGTAATGGTGGAAAATTAGATATCAGTAGTTATGTTCAAAATATCAATCCCAAACATGTCAATGACGATGAGATTTATGAGATTGTTGGTCTATTAACTCTAGAGCAGAAAGGTGTTGATATTACCACACAGGATCTTGCAGTAAATTGGGATAAATTTCTCTATGGCCGGCAATATACTGCTGAAAAAGCTGCGCTTAAAAATATCCGAAAGGGCATTATGCCTCCTGATTCTGCCCTTAAAAATAATATCTGGTATGATGCTATTGGGGGTCAAATGAAAGGAGACATCTGGGGTTTGATTGCACCAGGGTGTCCTGATGTTGCCGCAGAATATGCTCGTATTGATGGTTCTATAGCCCATACGGGTATTGGAATTGATGGAGAAGTGTTTATTGCAGGTATGGTAGCTAATGCATTTGAGATATCTGATGTTCCCGAACTAATTGAGAAATCTCTAACTTTACTTCCACCAGAGAGTCAATATCGCCAATTTGCTGAACTTTGTGTCAAAATTTTTGAAAATCAGCCTACCTGGCGTGATGCTCGACGGGAAATGGTGAAAGAATGGCAGAAGATACTTACGGACCTCAAAAAAACGTCCAATTCGCGTAAAAGGAAAACAACCTTTCTAAAGATGATTCCCGCGGTTCATGTCCTACCTAATGCAGGAATTATTGTATTGAGCTTATTATTTGGGCATAATGATGAAGAAGACCCCTTTGGAAGACCTATCTGCATTGCAGGGATGATGGCTATGGACACAGATTGTAATTGTGGGAACATTGGTACAATTGTCGGAACCATCGCTGGAGCAAGTCAGATTCCTGAGATATGGATCAAACCTTTAAACAATGAATTTTATACCTTAGTTAAAGGGTATGAGGATTGGAAGATTTCCGAACTTGCAAAGAGAATATGTAAACAAGGGGTAAATGTTCTTAAAGCCAAATGCCCAACTAACACTATTAAGGAGCAATAAGGAACTTTAATAACTGAAGAATCAAACATTTGATCCTAAAATGTAAGTTAATTGAATCTTTTTTATTCAACTGAGATGATTAAATGGTCAAAATCATAGTATTAGGGAGTTATAATCAAGACCTCACCATGATTTCTCCGAAAATTCCCCGTTTAAAAGAAACTCTCAAAGGAGGGACGCTTTACATGAATCCTGGTGGAAAAGGTGCAAATCAAGCCCATGCTGCCCACAAAGCGGGAGGAGAAGTAATCTTAGTTGCTAAAATTGGTCAAGATCCTTTTGGGGATGCGGCTCTTAATCATTTTCAGGAGGCAGGAATCAATACGGAATGTATTTTTCGTGATCCAGACCACGCAACAGGATGTGCTATGATTTTAGTGGAAGAATCTACTCGCGAAAACATGATTATTGTAGCCTCTGGAGCAAATCATAGAATCACAACAGAGGAGATTGATAAAATAACTCCACATATCCAATCAAGTACCATAATACTTTTTCAATTTGAAAATAACTTAGAGGCTATCTTTCATTCAATGAAAATTGCATCAGAAGCCAATGTAACCATTTGTTTAAATCCCGCGCCTATGTTGAACCCCTTTCCGAAAGAATTATTGAATCATGTTGACATTTTAGTGGTCAATGAAATCGAGGCAGCCGCAATTGTAGGTTATGAAGTTCAAAGTAAAGAAGAGGCTGTAAAA
>JAEOSY010000095.1 GCA_016840125.1 Candidatus Helarchaeota archaeon
AAAAAAGATCGGATAAAAATAGCAATATTTAAAATAATCTTAACGCTGGATGGTTTTTTTTGAAAACTCAGACATTGAATTATCAATTAAATAAATGCCATATCTGCGGTGGAATTTGTGCTCATGTGATCTGTAGTGGCTGTGATAGTTATACTTGTATGTTGCATCGAAAAAAGTTCGGGGAAGATTTCCTTTGTGACGATTGTATTGCATATTATTATGAAGAAATTTATCCATCGATATATAAGAACCATGGGCTTAAATAATTACGATTTAATCTAATCAAGGAAATTGGAATATATTTGGTAAAATTATTATAATTTTAAAGTCATTACTCTTTGAGGTGAGGGGGGTAAAATTCTAAATTGGTCTTATTATTATATTCCCCCACCCAAGAGTTATTTTTTTAATCGTAAGATATTCCCTTCTACTTAACTCTCCTCCTCACCTCAGCCTTTTCCATTTAATACGAAAACTTTAAGATATAACAACTCACTTTTAATCTTGAGGGGAAAGCTAGTGGTAAAACCAATCCCCCTTCAAGAGAAAGATATTAGGGGGGACCAAAAAGACTCGCCTTTCCCCTCACTTAAATATCGCTTTAATTAATGAACATGATGGACTTTTTTTTCAGAAATATCTAACTCAAATTATTTTATGACGGCAATAATTGATCCCATATGGCAAAATAGCGCAGAACAAAAGGAAGCGATACATGGCATTTGTGTGAGAATTGTTCCAGATGGCCTGTCTCTGATTATGAAGAGTTAATTAAGAAACCAATGTCTAGCAAACTCGATGACGAATGTAAAACTTTAGAAAAAGAAAAAAAATGTTTGAAACGAATGTTTAATATATAATAATCCACTTTTCTAAATCGAGTATGTAGAGGGAGGGGGGAAAATCCTCTGAAAAAAATATAAAAAGGAAGATACCTTCCCCTTTCCCTCTGCATATAAATTATTCTGAAAGATATTAAACTGTTTTGGTACACAATTCGAATTGATTTTTAAAGGTTCCTAATGAAGTGCCAAATAAATTAACATAGATAGCATTTTATTATCTGAATCCTATTTAGCGTGAAAAGGGGGTATATGATGACCACAGCTTTAAGTATCCATAAGATAGGTTTCGCGATGCTGAAAAAACAGTTGAATGACCAAATGTGTCTTCAAATCTCATTGTCTGAAGAGGAATTAGCTAAGATTCCAAGACATACCAAAGATGGTAAAAAGTTTATAGATGTTTCAATTCGATTTAATACGCTTCAAATGTGTTTGGATGGCAAGATCGATTTTACGAGAATCGGCTATTGCCTAAATTATTTTGTTAACGATAAAGTGCCTCTTAATTTCGGATCTCCTACCTTTGATTCAAAAGTGAATTGGGGCTGGAACGATGCGGTTCCGATTGCGAGGTCTGAAATTCAATTATATGATGAAGTAGCGCGTGGATTTTCCAGAGATGTGCCGAAGCTAGAATGAAATTGTCATAGTTCAATATGATGTAAGACATTTCCATGTATTTATAAATATACATCCATTTTGTATACTATAACTTCAATCCCACAATGTACAAATTCTAATCTGTAATTAATATGACTTTTAAACCTAACTTTCTTATCAGTTGGTTGAAAAAAATAGATTTATATTTTTTTATTTAAATTAATTTTAAGGGGCCCTGGTGAATTTATATAATCAATAGATAAAGACTATTCTTCTTCTAATGTCTCCTTATCTTCCTTCGATTTTTGGGCTGGTTGGTCAGGAGGTTTGGGTTCTGGAGACGGTTGAGCATCAGTTGGCGGAACTGTTGGTTGCGGAGGCGGCGGAACATCAGGTGTAACCGAGGGTGCTACTTCCACTGCGGGCGCTTCCGGCGGCGCTGGTGCAACAACCACTGGAGTTACAGTGGATTGCGACGGCTCGGCAACTGCTTGGGGTTGTTCAACTTGTGGCGTTACCACAGGAGGCGCCGCGATTGGCTCTGACGGCTGCAGCTCGTCAATTGTTGATATATCTTCTATCTCGCCTTCCGGAATCTCACCGCCAGTACTACTTTCAATCTCGGTCTTTAATTCTTTGTATGTCTCTTCAGTAATCTCACCTCTTAGTAACCGTTCTTTTAAGAGATTTAATTTCTGAGTATTTGAAAGAGTAGCCTGTGGTAATTGATATTGTGGTTTGGCAACCTTTGGGGCAAATGCAGGTGTTGTTTCTTTTTGCTGTGGGAATTGTTCTGATACTATCGGTTGAGTTGTCAAGGCTTCGGTACCTTCAATCCCAGGAGTTTTACCCTGAACCAAATGTGTTGGTGGGGTCTGGATTAATTCTGCACGATAAGTT
>JAEOSY010000096.1 GCA_016840125.1 Candidatus Helarchaeota archaeon
CCATATTCATACGATTGTAACCAAATACCCTCGCCGCCATCATCTGCGAGCTGCCTTTTCTTAATATATTCCATCTTTATTGGGATATTCAATCGTGCCATTGTAATTGTTACGCCGATCGAATCCATTCCTCCAAAGGCAGAAGTAAATGCCCCACTGGCTAGAAACGCATGTAGCCCAAGCATACTTCGAAGTGCTTCCACATAGCATTGATCTCTAGGCACAATTTTTCCTTTAGCCGACATATCTTTCCCTTTCGTTTCCTCGACTATATGTGCAACAATCTTTTGTTTGAATTCAAATTCACGCTTAGTTCTTGCGCATATCAATAAACATATGGGCTTCCGTAACATGGCATATTTGGCTGCTTTTTTTATTAAATCCGTCCGATCTCTCGAAAATATGGCGGCAATTGCCATCCCGGACGAATAATTTACCATAAATCCAATCTCTTCTTCAGTAAAACGGTATAATGCGTGTTCTAAAGTGTCAAAATTCCGATAGTCGATGATGTGAAACTCCATAAAATTCGGGATTTCAAACTCATAATTGGGGGATACTCCAGATACGTTCCATTTAGGCTCGCATGGATACGGATACAACTTCAGTGCACATGCTGTGAATATACCAAGTCCGCCCTTTGCACCTGAAGCACCTCGCATTACCCCTCGAATGCTAAACCCTGGACCATCTCCACAATACCAATCGGGCTCATTTTCTAATCCCAATGAACCTAGTTTTAGAAGTTCACCATCTGGTAACACCCATTCCACTCCAAGCACATTTCGTGCGCTGTACCCCGTCACATCTGAGGTAAATCCTGGTCCAAACATGGATGTTGAACTCGCGAGTGGTGAAACTTGGGGTCCAGCTCCTGGCATATGCGTATTTAAATCAAGTTTCAGCAATTCCGCTTGTAGGGTCGCCCCCGTGACGTACGGTTCAACAACACAATACAAATTTTTGGCATCTATTTTCCTAATTTTATCCATACGTCGCAAATCAAAGACAATAACATCTTCTGAAGAGACATTGTTCCAAGGTCCTAGTCCCGTGGAGTGCGCCTTAAATTTTAATCCTCTTTGATGGATAATCCGTACTGCCTTCTGAACTTCCTCAGTGTTTTTGGGTAAAATAATCGCTAATGGGGGATAAGTAAAATGGCTCTTTTCGATTCCAAATCGCTCACAGAGGGTTTCACTACCAAAACTATACGCGTAATTAACTGTTATGACCGGATCTTGGGAGATATTTCTCTCTCCAACTACACCTACAAGGTCGTTGTAGATATCTTGTTCTAATTCCATCAACACACCTCTCATAAAGCCATTTCTACAAGTTCAATTAAATCATAAAACTTCAGTTTTGACTTCAGAGCTTCTATTCCCTCTTGAAGGTTGGTTTTACAGAAGGGGCAACAGGAGACAAGCGTTGAGGTTTCAGTTGAAAGCGCCTCTTCGACTCTGCGTTTTGATGTATTCAAGGCAAATTCTGGAAATTGTGCCTTGACGCCTCCACCAGCCCCACAGCAGTATGCAAATTCTCTGGTGCGTTCCATTTCCTGTAATTTAATCCCTGGAATTTGTTTTAAGACATTGCGGGGAGCTTCATACACTCCAAAAGTCCCTTGGCGTTTGGGTTTAGGAGGCATAGGCAATTTAATTAAAGGGATTATTTCAACTATTTTCCCGTGCCATTCCGGATACGGTTCAGAACCTCGTCCAAGATGGCAGGGATCATGGTATGTTACGGTTAGTGGTACTTCCTTGGAAAACTTTATTTTTCCCTCATCAAGAAGTTTCTCAATTAATTCAGATGTATGTAAAATTTGAAATGGCAACTTCTCATCCAGAACTTTTGGGTATTCAGCTTTAAACATTGCATAACATCCCGCACAGCTGGTCACCAAAGTTGTTATACCCGACTCTTTGATTTTCTCAATGTTCTCCTTCATCAATTCCTTCGCTTTCGTTACTTCCCCTACGCGATAGACGGGTGATCCGCAGCAGAATTCCTTTGAATTTAGAACATTAAACTCAACTCCAATTTGATTGAACACCTTTACAGTGGCGCGGGCTAACTCTTGCCTTCTATATGAGGAAGTGCAACCTGCGAAATAACCTATTTCAGCCCCTGGAGTCAGCTTTACATTCTTGGAAACCCAATTAAATCGTTCATTATGTGGTTCCCCATATGGGTTATGATTCTCTACAGTATTTTCAACATATTTTTTCTGTCTTGGTAGCGGGCCATAACCCTTTTCAACTAATCGCTCTCTAAGCTCCTGAATCACTTCTAATGGTTCCAGATCATTGAGATTCTTACACGAGACATCGCATCCACCACATTCGGTGCAAGTATAGGCCACTTCCAATAATTTCTCATTATAAGGAATCTTCTCCGATATCAGGGCTAATGCGGTAATCAATCTACCTCCCCCAGAATAGTTGTGAAAATTAAATTCCTCAATCGACGGACAGATTGCTGAATATTTTTGACTCTTTATCTGAATTTGGGGAACCCACTTACACAAACTGCACCGAATGCAGCGCTCCATTATGTCTATATAACCCTCTAATGGCATTATTTCACCTCCTCCTTAAAACAAAGTGCGCCTGGATTGAGCACGTTCTTGGGATCGAAAATATTTTTCACTTTTTGCATTGATTCAACAACTAGGGGTTGTATTTTAGAATAGATCATATCTGCCCAAATTCCATAGGGGCGGTTGAAGAAAGCTCCATTATCAATTAACGCTTGACTTGACTTAATTAACATATTTTTAGTTATTTCACAGTCCTTTTCATTTTTAGGATCAAAATATAAATCGAATTCACAATGCACGTTACATCCTTGAACCATTGGCTGAATATAGACCCCAATATTGGATGAATTGAATTCTTCTTGCTTAGCAGTATGTTGTATTATCTTCTGGTAGTCTGGTGTTCTGTCCAATGTCGAAACAAAGAAAATATCATCGCAACCCCCCTTATATTTCAGCCGCCATGGGTACGGGGCAGCTTCTTCCAATAATTTACGAACCATCTCATTCGAAACCTCAGGGATGCTCGTTTTTAACTCTACTCCAAACTTATCCGCATATTCAGAAATATCGCCTTCTTGCCAATCTAGCTTATCTTGTGCTAATTCCCCCATGCCCGTGATAGATATCATTCCGATCCAATTGGGTAATTTTTCCCGTAATTGTTCAATGCTCGCAGGATCTTCACTCAATAATACCGCAAGATTGAGATTATTTAAGATAAAAATCTCATCCCCCAACCGATATTTGAGAATTTCATAAAGGAAATCAAAATTCGCGCCTAATGTTTCCGAAGTTACGTAAAAGATCTTTTTCAGATCAAAGGCACGCTGGACTTTAAGACTCGCCCATGTAACTAAAGCAATCGTTCCTTGGGCTCCTTGTACAATTCGAAATGGACTGAATTGAGTTGGCCCCATGGGATTTTTCTGTGCGCCCCCTGCTTCCTTTTGTTGAGTTAAACTCCCGGGTCCTGCTGCCGCTCCAGTACGGAACATATTTCCAGTCCCGAAGACCAATTCCGTACATAGTAGCGGATCTGCTATATCCCAGTGGTATTTAGGTATCAATACAGGTTCCCTATCCAAGGCTGCCCCTACTACTGACTTTTTAGCGTAAGGGTATAATGGTAAATGGGGTTGTAATTTCGCTTTTTTAGCTTCTGCAATATATTCCCCGAAATTTACCCCTGGTTCCAGCATTACTACACGATTTTTAGGATCCACATTCAATATTTTTTTCATTTTAGTGAAATCTACGATAATCGCTTTCTTTGTTCTAGGAACACTTGTTCCGTGGAACCTTGGAGGCTCTGAACTCGTTGGAACCAAGGCTAGAGCCAAATCATTTGCCAGTTGAACTAACTGTTGGACATGTCTTATATTTTCAGGCCAAACAACATATTCAGGTAGTTTTGGGTCAACCAATCCCAAACTCTCATCAGATTCATAATCCTTAAGAATTTGAGGATCATTAGAAATATGTTCCCTTGGAAAAATCGATTTTAATTTTTCTAATATCTCATCAGCCAATTGTTCCATTCTCCTTATCATTTTGAATAAAAATTACTAATTATTAAAAAAATATTATGTAAACTATCTGATTATGGATAATTAAACTCGAAGGAATTGTTTGCTTGGGTCGTACAATCCTTTTTTTACTTGGGATTTTTCAATTCAGGTCTAAATTTCAAGCCGTATCGACGGACATCCTCTTGTTCATAAATAATACGAAATACTGCCTCAACTCGGGTCCCAATTTTAATTTTCAAAGGGTTACAATCTGTTAATTGCACGTTCACTTTATTTTTCTGCTCATTATCCAGCTCAACCACTGCTATTGCATAGGCTCCACTCTTGCTTTGCATCTTTTTGAACTCCGGCGGTGCTGCACCCCGTCCAATTATTGTATAGGTATAAACGGTTCCTGTTGGGGGAAGCTCAATCAATTCTAAGGTATTTGGTTTCGAACATTTATCACATAATACTTGGGGTGGGAAATTGACATACCCGCATTCTTTACATTTTCCTGCAACCAACCGATACTTTTGGGGAAGCGCGTTCCAATAACTGGGAATACTAACATGGGCACACATCATAAAACCTCCATTTACTCTAACTCAATTAACTCCTTGAATTTTAAATATTGGTTATAATCAATATACTGCTTATTATCGAGATAAGTCGTCATTAGTGGAACATCCTCTAAAACTTCTTGAGCCTTTTCCACCTGCACGCTGAAAGCATCACAGCCTGCACCCGAACCATACGAAGCACATAGGATCCGGTCATCCGGCTTTGCAGCCTCCAAAATTCCTATCAATCCCGTTAAAACAGAAGCCGCAGCACTATCACCTATTACTCCTATTGTTTTCGTGTTTAATACTTTCTTATCAAACCCTATTTTCCTTAGGACTCTTGAAGGCTCTCTTGAATCATGTCCCTGAACGAATAAATATTGAAAATCATCCGGTTTTAATCCTAGCTCTTTCAACAACTCTGAAACTGCTTGTTGTACCGAATTGATATAAGCTGATTGGTGATATTGTGGAATCCCTAAATCTTCAATCATAATAGATCCATCCTTACGAAAACGATCCGCGATGATTTCTACAGTGGCAGATGTTGCTCCCTCAATTTTTGCGATTCCGTTATCCTTCCCAATAATTAGAGCCGCAGCACTTGCACCATACGTATTTTCAATGGAATCTGAAGCGATACCCTTTGGCGCATCTGAGCTAACAACTAATCCCTTTCCTCCTTTACTAGCGACTATATCCATTAAAGTTAAAAGCGCGCTCGTACCTGCCTTTTCCGATTCTTTAAAATCCAATAACCGAACATCCAAAGGGATTCCAATTGCCATTGCTACTTCAGCGGCTATCGATCGCAATGCATAGGGTGGAGAGCTACTCCCAACCCCAATGACACTGATCTCTTCTCTTGCTACTCCAGCATTCTTTATGGCATTCTTTGCTGCCTCAACTGCCATGGTACATATATCCTCATCGTACCCCATCACCGCTTTTTCCGTGATTTTCCCAGCAAAGTGCCCCCAAACTTCTTTGATAGTTTCACTTTTAATCCGAAACCGCGGCACATAACAGCCGTACCCACAGATCTGCATCTCTACCATTTGCCCTGCACCTCCTCATCCTCTCTGTAATATATGAATTGCTGCCGCACTCCCAGTGCCACCAACATTGTGAGTCAGTCCAATTTCTGCACCATCAACCGGATTTTGGTGTCGCCCAGTCAGTTGCTTCCAGACTTCGTAAATTTGCGCTATCCCAGTCGCTCCGATGGGGTGTCCTTTCGCTTTTAATCCCCCCCCCGTATTGATTGGAACCTTTCCCCCGATCTCTGCTTGCCCTTCGTGACTAAAGAGCCCTCCCTCGCCTTTCTTACAAAACCCACAATCTTCGTAAGCGAGAATTTCTGCGATGGTGAAACAATCATGAACTTCCGCTACTTGGATGTCTTTCGGTTCAAGTTTTGCCATCCTATATGCAGCTTTACTGGCTTTTATTGCTGCATCTATTCGCGTTAATGATTCACGGCGATATAGCGCTAAATAATCCGACCCCGCTCCCATCCCCGTAATATAAACTGGCGTGTCTGTGTATTTCTTCGCAATTTCTGCATCACACAAAATCGCTACAGACCCTCCATCTGTTAGTGGACAACAATCGAAAACTGTCAAAGGCCATGCTACAAAAGGAGCATTCATCGCTTTTTCCAGCGAGATTTCCCTCTGGAACTGAGCTTTTGGATTCATCGCTGCATATTTATGGTTTTTAACCGCGCACCGTGTGATATCTTCTTTTTTAGTTCCGAACTCATGCATATGGCGCGTTGCCATGAGCGCATAATTCCCGGGGAATGTCATTCCCGCAAGGCGCTCCCATTTGATATCTCCTGCAACTCCAAACCACCATAGGCGACTCTTTTTTGAGATGTCTTGCATTTTTTCAACCCCCCCGGCAATTGCCACTTTATTTTGGCCCGATAGGATGGAATAACAAGCGAATCGCAATGCGAAGCTGGACGACCCACAGGCATTCTCGACTCGTGCCGCGGGAATTCCCACGATATTTATCGCGTCGCCCACTAAAGCACTCATGTTTCCCAATTGCGAACCACCAAATGCCAAGGAACCAACAAAGGCTTCTTCAATATCAGACCGCTCAAAGTTATCTACATGTTGAATCGCTTCAAGATATGCTTCGGCAAATAAATCTTCATATGTTTTTTCAACAAATGAACCAAATTTCGTTTGACCGCACGCGATAAGTGCCACCTTTTTCATATTAATCAACTTTTCAAGAATTCTTAATACAATAAACTCAAGAGAATCTAGAAAATATTAAGGAGATTAACTTTTTAATATATTTTTTAATGGGATAAATCTCCAAATTATCACCCAAAATTTGAAATTTTATTTCTATGATGACATAGCCACGATTCACATCCCATTAACACCAGAGACGAGGAATTTACTTAACGCAGAGAAAATTAAATTAATAAAATCCTTAGTGGTCAGAGCAAAGGATAAATGTTTGTAAAGATTTTGTAGGAGTAGGAGAAAAAATAGAGGGATAATTATGACGAATTTTCAATTTAAAACAAGGAGTTATTCAGGTTCAGGAGAACCCTGTGTCGAGTGTGGAACGTTACTGAGTAACGGACAAAAATTTGTTGAAATTTCGGAAACCGAGAGTGATCAAATTCCCTATCGAGCGGGGAAATACCACGTCCAATGTCTCGCTAAGCGAAAATACTTTATTGCATTCTTGGATATTTTAGGATTCAAGAGATTTGCTGAAACACACAGTCTTTATGAATTGTACGAAAAAATTCAGGATATGTTTATCGCAGCGCGCTCTACAAGAGTGAAAATCACTTCGAGGATCGATAATATCACAAGGGAGATCATACTAGCGGATGTCCCATTTCTCGCAATATTTGATTCTATTATCATATATCAAGAAGTAATACCGTATAGCGAAACTGACGATCAAGAAGAATGGAAAGAGCAAGCATTCAACAAGTTTATAATCGCATTAGAAGCAGTTCTGAAAGAATCTTTTAGGAGAGGAATTTTTTTAAGGGGAGGAATTTCATATGGTGAGGCAATTATCAGATTAGATCCACAGAGTTACGAACATATTATTCTCGGAAAGCCATATATAGAGGCTGTGGAAATAGAAAAAACCCAGTCTTGGATGGGAGTTGCCTTTCATCCCTCATTAAGCTCGTTTTTAGAAGGAACCCAGCATAGGTCCGAATTAGTGGAGTATGAGATCCCCAAGAAAAAAACTAAACTAAAAATACCAAACATTACAATCGGATGGGTGGATTCTTCTTTAGAGCCCGATAGAGATATCTTCGATGAATGGGAGACTGAAGAGAAGCGTCACAAGAAAATCAAAAAGAATACTCGAAAATTTTTTAATCAATGTCTGAAACGTTCTCCAAGACCGACCAAGATTGAGATAGATGGTGTATCTTCTCTCGCCTCTTCAATCACCTCTGCAATAACCTTTCCCAATCGAATTTTTGGTGTAATGGTTAACCTTTCTAGAAAGGAATTGGATTGGTATAATTTAGCTCAGATAAAAGATGGCTTAGAAGGGATAGGCATCTCGAAATCTTTAGACCAAATAGAAGAAGGAATCGAAGTACTAGAGAGAGATCCAGATCGTATGGGTGATTTTGAAATTGAAAGGCGCATGAGAAATGGAATTTTAGAAGTTAGAGTGATAAAAAGAAACGATTAAGTCTTTGAAAAGTAGATCTGACAACTTTTTCTCCTTTCTTCCCTTGTATATATAGATGTTTTCAAAGTAATATTTAAAAATCTATAGTCATAATCTGGATTTCGTGAGCTTCAATTTGAGTTACAATATCAGAGATTAAATTTTTTTAAGTACACGTCTGTCACATGCCTGACCCACTACTGGCTCACAAGTTCATGAGGTTAATTTTAATCTCTTAATGAAAAATCCATCCAATACTGACTTTTATTGATATAATCCATGGACCCATTATGGATACGATGGGCATCTTCTAAGGATATACCTAGTTCAACAAGTTCATACGGTTTTTTGAGGGCGAGTTGGAGGACATTGCGGAGTTTCGCATTGATGAGGATATCTTCTAGGGCCGGATCGATATCATCCAAGAGATTGAGAAGATAGTGAATACTCGCTGGGTGGTTAGGATCGGGCGCTTTCCCCAATTTATACAGTGAATCCTCCGAAATCCCTTGTTCGGGAATGATGAGGAGATTATAATCCATAGTGATACGCGCGAGGAGAACTTTGTCATTCAAATACTTTAACCAGATGGATCCCATAGCCGAAAAGGGCGCACTGCGTTCAATAGGGGTAGGTTCTGCTTGCTGTGATGGTATGGCGAGGTAGTAGAACCATGGTAGGAGGGATTTGAGGGCTTTCATCGCATCGTGGAACTCCTTCTCATCGTAAAGCAGATTAGCAAATAACTTCGCCTCTGTGACCATGATTTCAAAGAGGGGTTTCGAGGTATCCGTGCCATGGGGGATGGGTTGCTGGCAGATGAGGTCGAATAGTTCCTCTAATTGACTTTCACGCGCGGATTGGACGTAAAATACCCTCTCCCAGCCCGTCTTACCCGAGAAGAACGCCTCTTGATCGAGTGCATTCTCCGCATACCACGCTTGGAGTGCGGGCGTGGCATCAGGCGGTATCGTACCAGCGAATGCATGCAGTAAGTAATAGCGGAACGGTGGGCGGTAGGCATCCATAATATCATAGATTAATTCTCGGTTACGGTGATGTTCGGCAGTTCGATAGGTGGTGGATCTCTTCCGTTGATGTACAATACCGGGACCCGGATAATATCTCGAAAAGCCAGCTTTGGCGAGGCTATCCCCTATCTTCATTTCCAGTAAGCGATAGAGCTGGTTGAGGGCAGCATTGAAGGGATCATAGGCTTTGGATCCATAGTAAAAGTCAGTTCTAGCGAACCGCTGGATTTGACGACCTGAGAACCACAAATTTTGCGGCAGGGATTCCTTAATCACGTCCCACGCAATCCTTTCCGCATTCCCCTCGAGGCTCCGTAAGTGACTGATAATGCGCACGGGGTTGAGGTCGGGATCTGCACTAATTTCGCGGTTCAAATATTTATAGTATTTCTCCCGATCTTTCCGCTTGCGGGATCCGATTAATTCCGCATGCTTCCTCCGTAAACGACGCACTAGCTGTTCCTTTTTGGCTTTTCGCCGTTCTAGTATGAGGTATGCCTCCGCTAAATAATCGAGCTGGGCGAGGCATTGCTCCCGCGAACCCGTAGACAATAAAGTGGAATAATGAACATTGGAAAGGATTTTCGCCACCACCATATCACGGGCTACTATGAGCAAAGGGTGGTCTAGGGGCACATCCCGTTCTTGGAAGGTCAGTAATCGATTCCGTAAGTCCTCCTCAATCTCGCGACGCTGCTCAGAACGGTCTACCTCTGCCTTAGTTAGGATTTTAATCGGAATTTGCGCCTCATGGAGAATATTAATATCAAAGGCGAAACTACCGCCAGCGATGACGACCTTCCGCGCTTGATCCACCCAGAATCGCACGCCACCGCGTTCGGGGATGGCGAAGTAGGGGATATCCGACCCTTTCTGGGCGTGATAGGTCAGTGTCTCACCCGAACGTAAGTAAATCAAGCGCGTGTATTCATGTTTGCGGAACCCCGCTAGACCTTCATCATACATTAGGCGATGCTTGGGAATTTGGACGTTGGTACGGGACACGTAACTGAACCCAGTAGTTAGTCGAACCCGCTTAATGATGGCATGGCACTCCTTATTCGAGCATACCGTTGCCCGACGGAATGTAGGAATCAATATTATCCCATCCTCACAGTGCGGGCAGTGCGCCCGTTTTTTATCTATGCGATCGAGATCATTCAACATCCATGTGGTTTTTTGTTTCTTTTCATAACTTGGACACGCAGGCTGTCTATGCCATACCCATGCTGCTTCCAGCTGACACTTACCTCGCTTTTCTCCGGGAGGGCGATTCTTCGGGTGGGCAGTGAAGTACATGCAAGTCTTGCAGTGATTCATTTCTTCACGGCGATCTTGAAAACCAGCACAAGCAGGACGATTCCCTGTTACCATAATCTCGTCCACCCCTTGATTTTCCAATAACCGACATATGCATGTTTTTTGATTGGGTTTATTGTAATTCATGAAATGAGTACAGGTTTGACAACTCTGTGGTACTCCATCTAACCAGTAGCGGTCGGGCGGTCGATGGGCGTGATACGCGGAGTAATCAGGACGTTTGACAAGTTTCTCTCTTAGTATTCCATTTAAATTGAAGTGAAGTACTTGACGTGAAAAAGAAAGCCGCTTAGGAATTTGGTGGTCGGGAAACAGGTCCTCAAAGACCACTTGGATGGCATGAATAGGATCACTTCTTCTGGGTTGCCCCATGAAAATTCGGAATTGTTGTCGCAATAGATGCTGTAATTCCTTGATTGTTACTCCTTTTGAGGCTATATATTCTAGTACTGCGAGAATCATGGGTGGATAGGGGCTCTGCCGATGTTTAATAATACGAGCGCGAGGTTCCGGGCGACGGGACCAATTTACATCCATCGGTTGGTAGCGTTTAATAATACGTCCCATGCGGCGGTAGGTAGGTCCATCTAGGGTAAAAATATCTGTCGGCATTTCATAATACGTTTCACCTACAGTCAAATGGGATTGCACTCCGCGATATAGTAAATACATTCCGATGGACACCCATGACCCTAGCCGTACCCAATCACTGAAATCTCCATCGGAGATCTGATGCCCATACTGTAGGGCGAAGACGTGATCTTCATCCTTTTGTAGGTTCACTTGCGTCATGAATGATTTAATGGATACCCGTCGCTTCTCCACAAACTCCGGATCAACGGTTTGATCAAGTTCGGGCTGGGCTTTCTCCGCAATCACTTCGGTCAGTAAATCCATGTAATTCGTGAAGTGGGTGGGGTGTCCACGCTGATTCCGCTTGATCGGGATTGGATCGACCCCCCAATGCTCGCGGATGACTTCCATCATTTTCGGGATGGACCGTCGCACGTCAGGCGTTCTTGGCAACTTTAATGAATTCATTATATAACGTAAATGGAAGCGTAACCCTTTGGTGATGACATTTATATCTAACGAGGACTCCACCATTGCCTCCCCTATATAAGTCAAATAAATAAACCCCTTTTCTTTGCGTATTAACGCCCGTTGTTTCAAGCGTTTCAAGATCCCATTGAGGTCGAACTCTACGTTATACTGGTTCAACCGTTCCTCCAGTTCTGTGGGGGTAGCGAAGCGGTGGTATAACGTTTCTAATACTAACTGGCTTTTGAATAATTCGCGTTCTCTCTCTAATTTCTCATAATTCCGTTTCTGTTTGATCTCTTCGGGTTCCCACAGTTGGATTTCAGTTAAAGGGGTCGAGAGCTGGCTTTGAATGGGTTCCAAGCGAAAACCATGAATTTCCCCTCGAATGGGGCTACTCAATAAATCAATGATCTCGTCCCCAGCTTCATCTACTGCCTCTACGATGGTAGAATAGAAATGCTTGCGGTTTTTCTTGGGTAAGAAAAAGCTCACTTTCGGATAATCTTCCCGAGAACGCCCGCACATCTGCGCTAATTTGGACGGGGGGTAATTCTCGGGGTCGGTGACGGCAATGGCGTGAATTTCCTCAATATCCACCCCCGTTTCGAGTAAGGGGGAGGATACAAGGATGCGGATCTTGCCAGGCTTATTGAATTCATCAAACACTTCTGCCTGCGTTTTGCGGCGCATTTTCTTGGCTTTCCGTCCACCATTCCGCGCCAATCCTGCATGGATGTAGTCACACCACACGTGGGGGTGCTTCTTGGGCCAGCGTTTACGCAAGGCATCGTTGACGATCCGTTCTGCCAAGCGCCGGGAGAAACAGAAAATGAGCACGCGGGCAGGTTCGACGGTACCATCGTCGTTTTGCCGGGTTTCCACGAACTCTTCCACAAACTCCCGCGCCATCACCATTTTTTCAAAAGTAATCTTCCACAGACTGTCACGGAGATCGTCTGGGTCCAGCTCGTTATGTCGATGCTTCTCAACATAGATAAATTTGCGTTCAGGGTGATCATAGAGCAATTGACACCCGAGATCTTTGGCCCACAGTTCGGCACTGGCTTCCTCGAACGTAGCACTGAGCAGGCAGAGCTGGCATCCTGGGTAGGTGTCCCGGATCTTGTAGAGCATGGTCTCGAGTTTGGAACCCCGTTGGAGGTCATTAATATAATGCACTTCATCAACACAGACCACTCCTAATGGCTCCCGTTCCGCGAAGTATTTGTAGGCTTGCATCTGAAATAAAAACGCACGGAACGCTTCGAAGGTCCCCACGATGACTAGTCGCTTACGGTACTGCTGAATTTCCCGTTTCATGGGGCGATTTTCACCAGAGATCGTCACGACATGTACCGTGCCTCCAAAGAAGTCGTATATCTCATTTGCCTTCTGCCGCAAGAGTTGATTATGCGGGACCAAATAAACTGCAACTTTCCCATGCCGTAATGCTTCTCCGATACCGACCAATGCCACTAGGGTCTTTCCACTCCCTGTATCTTGTACAAGGAGGAGACTCTCCCCAGTGCGCACGATCCGAAATCCCTCCAATTGGAAGGGCCGTAACTTTTTCAGAGAAAACTTTCTGGATCTGGCATATCGATCTATGTAGCCGATAATTTCTGTGTAAGTAAGAATTGAATTAAAATCGGGACTTGAACCCATAGTGGTAGTAGATAATTTGTAATACTTATATATCTTCCGAGTGACCAACCACAGAGGAGGTAAATTCAGGGAATTATTTCGAATATGGAAGGAGAAGGGTTTTTTTCTATTTTCAACCCTTATTATAACCCAGTATGAAGCATTTTCCAAAGTTAGGGGTTCATTTTCAATTCTAAAAGTTTTAATAGAATTTTTTTGGAAATTTATCAGAATTTTCTCATTTGCGCAATTGCGCATTTTGGATGGGAGGGTTCCACAAGAACAAGTGGTAAGGTGGATCTCGATCAGATATTTTTAAACGTATTTTCATGGAGGGGGTGGGTGAAA
The DNA here is from genome assembly GCA_016840125.1 of Candidatus Helarchaeota archaeon. Next base: position 13,688 of record JAEOSY010000096.1, read on the forward strand.
GTATTTTGCGCAAATTGGCAAAGAATAGCGAAGTTATATAAAGATGGACCGCCAATATAATATCGACCCCAGTTAAGGGTTCAAATTTTTTGTTACCTTTAAAAAGGGTTTTGTGAAAAAATGGGTAACTATCCTATCTTTAACACAAAAACTGGTGAAGAAATTTGGAAAAGAATGGTAGAAAAATTATTGAAACGACTTTTTTGGCTCATGCAGTGACCAACCGCAACAACCCTCTGGTGATGATCGGGACCGCCAAGAGCGAACGGGATCGCAAGCAAACCTCTCCTTTTGCGAAGGTTGGGTTTCTCAGTGGTAATACTTTACGGGGATGGTTGCGGCACGCGTTTGAGAAGCTACTGCTTAGCCATGGCGTATCCATCTGTCATAACATGCCTGAGGACGCACTCACAGCAGCTCGCAATAAGGTGTATTACAAGGAAGATTGTACCTTAGGCTACCATCCGCGCGGGAGCTGCAAGGATCAGGGTGGGTGCCTTATCCACCAGCTCTTCGGAGACCGAGATGTGACGGGCAATCTCATGGTACCCAGTATCATGTACTACCCGACAACCACAGGTAATGGCAGTGCCACTACAAATATCAACAAAGCTCTGGGTGGCGTTGGGATGGGGCGCGTAGAAGTGGTTCGCAATAGTCCCCGCGCACGCCTCCACACCCACCAAACCTATCTCACAGTGGAAACGTTGGCAGGAATCGCTATAGAAGCCCCCCTCCATTTAGTCCTCCATCAAGCTAATGATGCCCATGAAACGCTAATTCTGAAAGGTCTGCAATACTTAAACGAACAGGTGAAAGATAGTACCTTCGATTTTTTGCTCGGGGGCATGCGTAATGAGGGGTTCGGGCGGGCGACCGCGCTCCCCATGGTGGCGAAGAAATCCAAGAAAAAGTCCCAGAAGACCTTAGCCAACGAAGAGGAACCTAATGGTGGAAAATCCGCGCCTAAAACCGTCATACAGTTCAAAATGGATAAAATCGAAACCAATAACCTCAATAAAAAATTCGAAGCGTTGGTCGATCACGAAATAAACAAACGTGGGTTTAAAGTCGAAAAGACACAAGAACAAGAAAATGATAAGAAGTCAGCAGAGACGGTAGAGGTCAGTTCATAAAATGTCCCGAATTCTCCGCTTACTTTTTGAATTCCAGACACCCTATAGCGGGGATATTCGTTTTATTACAGGAAATGCCATTAGACACGCCTTATCCGCATTTGATGGAGACATTGATTGCTCGGTCGGAAAATTAACAGATCTCCCCTACCTCACCGAACCGAAATCCTATCATGAATTTTTCCGCTTTCGGACACGAAAATACTTGCCGCCGTTTAATATGGAACGCTATTTCGATAAGTATCGTAACCGCATCGGGGTACGCGTGTTCTACACACCCCGGTTTGTTACGTTTGATGTCTTAGATCCTTCAGAAGGGTTCCTCAGCTTTCTACAGAAGAAGAAGTTGTTACAGTTGGGCGGGCGTAGAAACAGTGGGTTCGGCGTGGTGGCGTTGAAAGAATTTGTCTGGATCGATTTGGAGGATATCAACCTCCCAGACAGAGCCACTCACCTTACCTTGCTGGCCCCTATGGTCTTTCTACCTGGTATCGTGGAGAAGTACGAGTGCCGTCAGGAGCAGCTCCGCATCTGGAATCACAGCACCAAGAATAATATCTTAGTCTTTAGTCCAGGACAGTTCTACCGGCTTAAACCCAAAACTAATATTTCCAAGGTTGCAATGGAAGGGATAACCCGACGACTCCGCAAGGGACATACGCGCCTCTTGAACCAGTTCGGTTTCGGAGAGTATATTTTGAATGATTTCCATAATGGGGGAAAGAAATCATGAATGATAACACCTTCAAGGATGAGATGCTCATGGTCCTACGCCATGACTTACATAAATTGAAGCTCTCTAATGCCGTGGATCACCAACATGCCATGCCTGATGATCTCGCCCGTAAAGGCGACGGTGTGGCAGCATGGATGAGTCGTCACAGTCACAAGGTGAAATTTGAGAAAACTCATTACAGGAGTTCGTTAGTCTTTCCCGTACGCAATCTCAACAATCCCCGCCGTCTCATTAGCGAACATCGCCAGGAAATGGAAGTTCTATTTCAAGAAGCTGACCCCTACCAACTTCAAGCGGCTATTTTGCACTCCAAACTCCTCAATTTCTACAACGAAGCCCGTGAGTTCCCCCTAACCTCCTTGAAATACCACATCCTCTTGACCTGTTCCCTCTACTACAACTTACGCAATCATATTAACTGGACGGATTTATACTTCTGCGAAAACCTCCCCGTGCAGAGCCCCTTCCAAGTCATTTATCAGGACAGTCGCCGCACGTGGGCATTGATCCCCCACCAGAAGGATCGGGGATTGGCGCGGGTGGGGGCGCGCTTCCACCGCATGTGGGACCGCCGCAGAAAATTGAGTATTGGAGGTGATCTACAAGCGTTGGATGGTATTCTCTCCAACATCGGCAGCTGGACGGTGGCATTGACCACCCTCGAAGACTTCCTCGACTTCCACGGATTGCAGTAACACACTCTCAACGTTTATGTCCTCAGCGCCGCAGTACCATCAGCCCAGGCAAAACTTTTAGTTTATGCGATGAATTGAAAGCATTAGCATAGGTATAAAAGAAATAGCATCAGTAAAAACCCAGTATGTAGCTTCTTCCACAGTTACGGGTTGCCATGGCGGGAACTCGAGAGTCTGGGGGATGCTGAAACGCCGCTGGAGTGGCAATGTATAGAATAAATTAAAAAGCAGAAATTAGCGCCACTTTCTTCATAATCTTTAACCTCTCACTGTATGCAGGTGTCAAATAAGAACATTTCCCTGAAAATTCTTCTATTTTTTTAAGTATGGACTTTATTATTATAGAACTACTTCCAGTTCCTCATCTCTCTACTAATTTTCTGCCTGTTTAGTCGAGGGATTAGAATCCCTGAGATATTTGTTTAATCAGTTTTTCTGTGTTTATTAAATAAAAAACGTCTGACTTCTCATCAAACCAGAATACGTATTCATCGGACCCTTGAAAATTATGAAATCCTTCGGAATTAGAATCCCCAGAAACTGAAAAGGATTGAATGGGTTCTCTGTTATCTAAGGAATAAAGTGTATAGGTTGGCGGAGTATCAGAGTCAAAATAGTTCACTTCACGGGCAAAGATTTTATCGGTGTGAACAGAAATGATTTCTATATTTTTTGGAGGATCCCATTGAAGATAATCTCCAGCTTCATCAAATATGAAGAGTTTCTCCCCCCTAAAAATAATGTTATTTCCTTTTAAAACCGGGAATGGAAACATGTC
>JAEOSY010000097.1 GCA_016840125.1 Candidatus Helarchaeota archaeon
CCCAAATTGTGCTTGTTTCGCACCACCCCGGAGAACCGCGAGCGCCTTTAGAAGAGCGATCGTTCTTTCCTTCCGTGCGGAGGTATCAGAAAGCTCCCACACTTTCAGGGACTTTTCATCGGTTTTCACATCTATCTTATTTGATTTAACCCAGTCGGACGCCCAATCCGGATCAATTTCAAGCTTATCTCCTACATTCACAAATTTCCCTATACGGGACACATCTAAAGCGAAGAAAGCCACGAGATCGGCAGTATAGAATTTGGTTGAGTATGGTAGTGGCGTTCCTTCTGTCAGATGGACAAATCCATTGTCCTTCGAAACAGTATCCTTGAGTTGGATTGCCATTAAAATACTGGACATGAAGGGGGATGTTCGAGCTATTGCTTGGGTTGGGAGCTTCAATTTTGTAATGGATTCCTCGCCTTCCTCGTCTTCATCTTCCACTTCGCTCTTTGATTTAGAGCCCTTCGCTTTTGCAAACATATACCCAAATAAGTCGTCCTCTGGAAATTCAACGGGATTCAATTGCCCCGCGATTTTTGAAGTATTACCCTTTGGATTTTTTGCGATTGCGCGAAGTGTGCTTGGATTCCAGCCTGTTTCCTCTATCAACGTATTTCGTAACCATCGTCGCCATGCCTGCGACGATACGTAAGGAACAAAATTCCCCCCAAAGCGCAGAGTTTTTGGGATTGTCACTGTTCGATCCTCACCCGCACCTAGACCTGCACCATTCAAAAAAGCTCCAGGTACATGAATGAGTAACGTTCCAGCTACGTGAGTTATTCTATCGTTTTTCTTTTTTGACATAATTTCACCTCAATTTTTACTTTTTTACATCTTAAACCATTCTATTATGTATAATTGAATTCTAAAAAACAATTTGGAAAGGGGAGGGTCGCCGGGGTAATCCGCAAGTAATTCTTTCCATTTTAGTTCCGGGAAATCATTTCCTCTTTCCTTTTCAGTTTCTCTAAGATAATTTTCTAGATGATATAAATAGATTTTTTTTTCCCTCAGCAGTTTAAGAAGTGTCTTTATCCATTTCATGCCGCGCGTGTTTTGCCGATGGTCGAGATAGTTCTTTAGAACTACAATAAACCACTCGGGAAGGTTGTACTTCTCGGATTGATGTTCTACAGCTACTTTGGGTTCCATGATTAGTGCTTCATTGGGTGGTTTGTTCAACCAAGAGAGGATAGCCATTCTTAATTCGTTTCGCAGATCAAACCAAGAATTGCTAGTTGGTATCATTTCCTCAAATTTACAATCTGAGAACGCATCGGTTGGCGATTCTAATGCCAACCTTAGCCAGATCTTTATAAATTCAGTGTAGGACAAGCTTTTAAATTTTTTAGAAAACTTTTCCGAGAGCTTATCCTTTCCTAATTTCTTCATCCAATATTTAAAATACTGAAAAATATAGAATTCTTCATTCAAAATCGGGATTTGGCACACGCCTTCTTCCATAAAAAATTCTCGGGGTGATGTTGCATTTTCATGATTAAGAAAGAATTCTACTAATTTCCAACCGTGATTATTACTCAGGTGTCCCCCTACTATAACTTCTAAATGCATTAAGAGTTTATAATCATCCCAACTCCATGTACCTGATTCTATTAGACGCGAAACCTGTTTACGGATGAAATTCCGTGATTTTCCCCCAATACTTTTCCTGAGATTATCCAACTCCATACCCAAAGAAGTCCCCTTCTCTCTTAGGTATCTCACCAAATCCCAAGCGAGAAACAAAGATTTCTGGGGCACTCCTAGGATATCATGTTGATATAGTGAATATAAGGCAGGTTCGAAAGAGGTTTTCTTCGACGATATTTTGTAGTAAAACGCATTATAATCTTTAAACTCTGCAACACACGTTAAAAATTGTATTTCTGAGGGCCATTTTCGTCTAAACTCATTTTGAAAGAAAAATTGAATGCTTGATTTAAATCCCTGATTTATTGCATGATATAGGAATCGAAGCGCTTTATTTGGAATTTGGGTTCGTTCACAATCGGGACCTTGCCCGCTATTAGTAAATCGCCATTGCCAGAGCGTGGTATTGTTTAATTCGTCCTCATTCTCAATCTCCTCCAAAATAGCGAAGAAGTTCTCGAATGTTTCCATATATTTCTTTTTCTTTCCGATAGTCTCGACCTTTTTATCACTAGCTAGTAATTTTTTTTTCATGTCCTGTTCAATATTGCGTATTAGATTATACCAGAAATCAAAATTTTCGCTTTGATATATCGTTAGCATTCCATTCGTTAACATGACACCTTGGGGTAGGAAATGTATGGCGAGTAAACATTTTGGGCATATTTGAACAGCTCTGCTCATCATAGGTAAACAATGTGCTTCACTCCCCATGCTTCCCGCTAATGGGAACCAATC
>JAEOSY010000098.1 GCA_016840125.1 Candidatus Helarchaeota archaeon
CAATAAATCGAGACTTTCTTTTTCAATTTCAGTTGACATTAAAAATACTTTCGTTTAATGGGATTTAAATGTTTCGGCGCCCCCGATTTTTGTCGGAAAAGATTACTTTTGCAGATCATGAAAAAAAGAAATAAAATTTCTTAACAAAAAAAGAAATAAGCGAGAAAATAATTCGTACCACAAAGAACTCAATTGAGGTGTGTATAAGATGCCCCCTAAAATTGATGAAGATGCATGCACAGGATGCGGAACCTGCATAGAAAATTGTCCCGCAGAATGTCTTGAAATAAAAGATGAGAAAGCAAAGCTTGTAAATGTAGACGACTGCGTTGAATGCGGTGCTTGTGAAGAAAATTGTGCTGCAGAAGCAATAAAATTAGAGTAAATGGAAGATTTTAATTTAAAATCCTATTTTTTTCATTTTATTTTTATCAAGCGGTTGATTTTTTCTACGATACTTAATCAGATAACGTTATATTACATTTAAACAGAATTAGTTTGGTAATGGCCTATGAAGAAATCTGTAATTATAGTTGGTGGAGGCGTTGGAGGGACTGCAGTTGGTGCATTATTGGCTTATAAAGGATTTCAAATACAGTTATTTGACAAAAATAGTATAATTGGAGGTCGTTGCACCACTTATCAGAAAGAAGGGTTTAAGATTGATGTTGGAGTCCATCTTTTCGGTGAGGGGGCACAAGGGCCGCTCCAAAAAATCACTGAACTTATTGGTATGCCAAATGTACTTCAATGGGTTTTATCGAAGGACCCTCGCCCGCTTTTAAATTATAAAGGAAACAAATCTATTTATTCACGAAAATCCATGGCGCAATTACTCCCATCATCGGAATTTGATAATGTGATGCGATTTTTTGCTGATTGTATGTCAATCCGAAAGAAGAGGATTAATGAATTATATTATACTGATTTAGAAACATATCTCAAACAATATTCCACAGATCCTATATTTCAAGCGTTTATTGCAATGATTTGTGGCCAATATTTTTGTGTTCCTCCAAATGTTGCCTCTACGGGGGAATTTATTCGGTCGTTCAGAGGTGTAGTCTCCAAAAAAGCAAGTGCCTACCCTGTAGGAGGATGTATTGCAATTCCTGAGACATATATAAATGCGATTAAGAAGTTTGGAGGGAGTGTGGAGTTAAATTCCGAAATAAATCAAATCCTGGTGAAAGATAATAGGGCAATTGGCATTGAACTGAAGGATGGGACTACACACGAAGCAGAGATCATCATAAGTAATGCCGATATACAAAATACGGTATTCAATCTTGTAGGGACGGAGTTTTTTCCGGAAGAATATATCAAACGTATCAAAAAACTAACATATGCTCAACATTGCATGGCAATTAAAGTAGCCCTGGATAAAAAAATTACGGATCAAAAACTCATTATGCACATCCATACTGATTACTCAAATATGAATAACTATATCGACCAGATAATGAAAGGTCAAATTCCTGATGAGATAGGTGGAATGATTACCATCCCCTCAAATTATGACCCAGGTTTGGCCCCCGAAGGAAAACAATTAATATTTTTAGGTACAGGAATTTCATCAAATTGGCGTAATCAAAACTGGAAGAAATGGGGAGAACGCTGCTTAGAATCTTTACAGAGAGTGCTCCCAGAAATGGAAGGACATGTAATGTGGTACAATATTGACACTCCCGAGTTAGTCGAACGATATGCGGGTGAGGATGGCAATATAATAGGAGTTGGTCAGACGATCCATCAAGTTAAAGATAGACGCCCTTCACAGATAACACCCATAAAGAATTTATACATCGTTGGATGTGAAGCCGGAGGTTGGGGTATTGGCGCTGAATTAGCGGCCAATAGCGCAATAGAGCTAGCGAAAATTTTAAGTAATTATCAAATCTGAGTAGATTTCAATTCCGCCTCAGATTTTTTTTCTTCTTCCTCTTCAGATTTTATTTCAACAACAGGAATATTTCCATCAATCTTTTGCGGTCGTTTAAATTCGATTGTTACAATATTTTCAATCATTTTTGGTTGTACATCAAAGTAACCAAACCCTTCCATTACACCAACGAAAATAGCCTTCATAGATTCCATTTCAACAAGTTTAGTTGTTTTAAAAATTATGGTGAATTTGTTAGGTTCTGCAAGAAAGTTAATTTCTTTTGGATCTCTCTGAGTAATTTTAATAAGTTGTGGAATAAAATGTAAACCGATTTCTCGCATCTTTAATAGATCATTATTCCCAAGGAGCTTGATGGCATTCGCAAATTTAATTCCTTGTTTGTAATAAACTTTATGGAATTGATCCAAATCTGCTTTGTAAAGGAAATTAGCTAGATCTTCATATTCATCTACTGGAATCATTCGTAAGGTTTGGAATCTTTGATTTAAATAAAAACCAAAATTTGAAAAGTATAAAGGCTCAAGAATGGTAGAGTCATCTTCTCCTACATAATTAAATGTTAGGGATAACTGTTTATGATCGATCTTATGAGATTTCAATTTCCACCCATATTTTGCTAAAGTTACAATGTTTTGTTGCAAAAGAAATTTGGTTAAGCTTGGGGTCATGCATTCCATATTAATTTTAAATGATTTTTTCTTTTCATTAGATTTTATTTTGATTTGGGTTGCATAATTCAGGGTTTCTAAGATATATTTAATAAAGTTAGCCCATTGTTCTGCAGAATTTAGTTCTATATTCTTTTTCCTTAAAAATTTGCTAATAAAGTTGAAACTTAATTCTAATGGGATCATTTCATAATCTAGAGTAGTCGCCGAGATCCATTCTAGAAGTTCGGGCATAACTGGGAGAAATCCTTGCTTGAATAAATAGGGCTTGAGTTTTTGGTTGGCCGCATTGATGAATGAACTTATTTTTGCTTCTATTAGGGGTTTTTCTGTGGGAAACCTTTCTGGATGAATCCAAGTAATTATAATTTCTTCCTGAGAGCTATTAATATCAAATGTTAACCCAAGAGCTTGAAGGTAACCAATTAATCCCATAACAACAAATACTGGATTTTTTTCAAAAACATTAACTTGGACTATTATTTTATTTGCGAATTTATTAACTTGAATCGATTTTAATAAACGGGTTCTCCTTTTCCATTCCTCAATCATCATTAAAAGAGTATCATAAGAATTTTTAGGCTCAACTCGAACATAGCTTAAATATTCCTTTCCAAATTGATATGCTTTCTCTCTAGTTTGGTTCAATAACTCAGAAAGTGTACAATCGCCTTGAATATATCTATTAATCTCTCGAATATTATCCGCAGAAAAAGAAACCATATTTAAGAATTCTCGAAAAAGGTTTGATTGTTCGGCTTCAAATTTAATCTCACAATTATCACATGAGCCGATATTTTCCGTTTTTTCGAGAAACTCAATTGCAAATTCAAAAGCTTTGGTCATTGATCCATATTTTTCACCGAGATCAGCAAGGAGTTCTTTATGTTTCTCGTCCGTAACAATATGGACATGTTCCTTTTTGGGCATTATAGAAACCTCATTATCTTTTTAATGGATATTACTGTACATGTAGTATCTAAACCATGTTCACATCTAAGCATAAAGTTGTTCAATTTATACTGAATGACTTTCTTGTGAAGCTTCAAAAATATCAATACTCCTGTTCAAATAGATTCGGAAATTACTTATAATTCACCAGGACGTAAAAATTCTATTATTACCATATTTTCAATTATTTTTGATTTGATCTCTGAATAACCAAAGCCTTCTGCGACCCCAGACATGACTGCTCGAAATTGCTCCATATCGATAATATTAGTTTCCTTAAAAATCATCGTAAATTTTTGATATTCAGGGATGAAGTCGATACCTTTCGGATCTCGATGACTTTGTTTAAGGGCCTGCGGAATAACCTGATAAGCAATTTCTATCATTTTCTTCAAGTCATTTTTTGCAAGAAGTTTAATAGCATTTGCAATTTTAAGTCCTTGTTTTTTAAAAATTTGATAAAATCTCTCCGGAGCTAATTCATATAATTCATGTCTCAAATCTGAATATTCGTCAAGAGGTATCACACGCAATTTCTGAAATCGCTGGTTTAAATATCCTGAAAAATTTATTATGTAAAGGGATTCCAAAATTGTTGGGTCATCCTTACCGACATAGGACAATTTCAGGTCACAACGTTTTGATTCGATTCGGTGGCTTGTTAATTTCCAACCCCACTTTCCCACAATCATAATTAAACTTTGAATAATAAGGTTCGCTAAATGAGGGGTTCTGAAAAAGATTCTAAGTTTAAAGCTATTCTTTTCATCATTAAAACTGCCAGAGAGTTCTTCCACATAATTAAGCCGTTTTAAATTATCCACACAAATTTTATAGACTGTTTTAGCAGTTTTTACTACTTCTCTATCCTCATCAACTAATAGATTCCCCATATCATAAGCAATAGCTATTGGAACAAGTCTATAATTAAAAAAATTCTCTCCAATCCAATCCAGCAAATCCGGATTTATTAACATGAGTCCTTCTTTTAATAAAAATGGTTTCATGGACTCTTCTGTATCTTGAATATATGTTAAAACTCGTTGATTGATTTCTTCTTTTATCTGGGCGTATCTCTCAGGTGGGACCCATTTCAAAATCACATCAGCTTGAAAAAGTTCGATATCAAAAGTAAAATTCAGAGATTCAATATAACCTAGGAATCCCGTTAACACGAAAACTGGAAGGTCCTCAAGAACATTAACGCGAGCAATAATTTTTTTTGAGAAGCGATCCACTTGAATTACTTTAAAAAACCGAGTTCTTTTTCTCCATTCCTCCACTGTGACCAGTAAATTGTCGTAATTATTTTCAGGATAAATATCTAAAAGGCTCAGATATTGTTTTCCAAATTGATAGGCTTTTTCTCGAGATCGAATTAGTAATTCCTGGGCAGTGCAGTCCCCTTTGAGATATTTAATCAACTCATGTATATTGTCGGCAGTAAAACTAACGACATTTAATAATTCTTTAAATTGTTCAGCTCGTTCAAACTCAGATTTTATATTACAATTATCACATGACCCGATGCTCTCAGCTTTTTCAAAATATTCAATAGCCCTTTCAAAAGCTTTAGTCATCGAACCATGCCTCTCTCCCAAATTTCCTAGAAGTTCTTTGTGTTTAGAATCTGTGACGATATGAACGTGTTCTTTTTTGGGCAAAAACCTACTCTCCGCTTTTTGATCAGCAATCATGTACAAAGAGTAAGCTAGAATTGTTCAAAATTGTATAAAAAAATTGTTCAATTAAAACTGAGGAGATATTTTTCTCTCCTGAGATTATAATTATGCCTCATAAATTATTCTAACTTCAAATTTTGGATTTTAGAGGGGTTTATATTCCATTTTTTTAAAAAAGATCTGAAATTGTTACTTGATATGACACCTTCATTTCCGTAAACCAAGGAATTTTGTGATACTATGCAGATGAAACCTAAAGCCAAGGAGGATTCGACTTTTTTGGAGGACAAACAAAGCGCTATTAGTGATATGAAGGAAAAATTCAACAAAATGATTATGAATAAATTAGGGGATTTATTACTAGACGGGATGTCCGAATTTTTGGGAATTGAGTATCAGGATCAAGATCAAATAAAAATCATTAAATTACCTCAGTTTCTAAAACCGCTTTTTGGTTATTTTAAAGATAATCAACTACTTGTTGAAACTAGTATATTGTATATTATTCATAGTTTAAATTTAATAAATGATGAGCTACAAACCCGGTACGATATAAATCTATCTAAAATTGAACGCAGAAAACATGATTTACTAGAATTTAAGGACTTGCTTTGGATAAATCTTGATCCGTCTCTGGATTTTGTCTGCAAATTTAGTGTGCCTGCCGCCCTTTTACCCATTTATCCATATTTAGAGAAAGAAATTCAGAATCTTATAACTTTGGCGCTATTAAAAATTTTTGAATGGCTTGATTTGCTTAATTTTAAAGTGAGCGCACTTATACCAAGATATCAAGAGCGTTTTGCTGAAATCTATCATGGTATAAAAGAAAAACTTAGTAAATGAAGCGTCACTCAGTAGAATTACATTCTTCTCCAAGGTTCTCTTTAACGAGTTTTTTAAATTGTTTAACTTTTTCTAGTGGATTACTTGGTTTCACAATCTTTAAAGCTTGCTCAAAGTGCATCATCGTTAATTCATCTGCATCAATATTCGTTCGGATAAGTAGCATTACAGCTACCCGGCAGAGGTTTTCTAAATCTGCCCCGGAATAATCTTCAGTATTTTTCGCTAAAGTATCAAGGTCTAAGTCTTTCACGGGCATTTCTTTTGTGTAAATCTTTAAAATTTCAAATCGTGCATCATAATCTGGTAGGGGTACGTAAATTAAACGATCCAATCGACCAGGACGTAATAAGGCGTGATCTAAAATATCTGGACGATTGGTGGCAGCTATAAGAACTACTTGGCTACGGTCTTGAAGACCATCGATTTCACTTAAAAGTTGATTCACGATAGTTTCATTAACCTTTGATCCAGCAAAATCCCCCCTTCTTGAGGCAATGGCATCAATTTCATCAAAAAATACAATTGATGGAGCTGTTTGGCGAGCCTTACGAAAAATGTCACGAATTGCCCGCTCAGATTCCCCTACCCATTTTGAAAAGATTTCAGGTCCGCGAACCGGAATAAAATTTGCCTCACTTTCCGTGGCTACTGCTTTTGCTAAAAGGGTTTTTCCCGTTCCTGTCACCCCATAAAGTAAGATGCCGCTTAGAGGTTGAATTTTGAATTTTTTAAAGATGTCGGGTCTTTTTATCGGGAGTTCAACGGCTTCCTTTAGCTCTTGCTTAACCTGTTCAAGCCCTCCGACTTGATCCCATTTCACATTTGGAATTTCAAGAAGTACTTCTCGCATAGCCGACGGTTCAACAAGTTTCATGGCCGTTTCAAAATCATCATGAGTTACTTTCAATTCAAATAAGACTTTGGGAGGAATTATTTCAGTTTCAAGATCAATCTTCGGAAGCACTCGACGGAGGGAATACATAGCTGCTTCCCTACAAAGGGCTGCTAGATCTGCGCCTACGAACCCATGAGTGCGAATTGCATATTCATGGAGATCCACATCACTTAAGGGCATACCACGGGTATGAATTTGAAGAATTTCGAGGCGTCCTTGCCTGGTTGGAACTTTAATTTCAATTTCTCGGTCAAAACGACCAGGGCGTCGTAAGGCAGGGTCAATAGCATTAACACGATTTGTAGCAGCAATTACAACAACACGACCGCGAGTTCTTAAACCATCCATTAGTGCCAGGAGTTGAGCAACTACACGTCTTTCAACTTCCCCTGTAACATGTTCACGTTTAGGTGCGATAGAATCAATCTCATCAATAAATATAATGCTTGGAGCATTTTTTTCAGCGAGATTAAAAATCTCTCGAATTTTTTTCTCACTTTCACCGTAGAATTTACTCATTATCTCGGGACCATTTATTGGGTTAAAAAAAGCCTCGGATTCATTCGCGACGGCTTTCGCTAATAAAGTTTTTCCACAACCTGGGGGGCCCTGAAGTAAAACTCCTTTTGGAGGTTCAATGCCAAGTCGCATAAAGAGTTCTGGATGCCGTAGGGGGAGCTCAATCATTTCTCTTACCCGCAGAGTTTCTTCCTCTAATCCCCCAATATCCTCATAGGAAACTAATACTTCTTTAAAAGAAATATCATCTGGGACACGTTTTAACACTTCAAAATTTGTAGATTCGTCAATCTTCACCAAACCAGAGGGTAATGAATTGACGATAACGAAAGTGATTTCTGCAAGAGTAAATGAGGCTGTTTCTTCACTCATAATCTTGATGAAATCGCCACTACGAACTGGCTTCCCTACCAAATAGTCCTTTAAGGTTTTTTCAACAAACTGAGGATCATTAATTTTGTATTCTTTTTGAGTAGGAGCAATGCTCACTTTTTTAGCTGGTGTTAAAGAAACGAGTTTACAATTTACCAATTCCCCTAAACTAGTTCCTGCATTTCCCCGGACGAGTCCATCCATACGAATTATTCCTTGACCTTGGTCCTCCTCTGAACTTTTAAGTGCTATAGCTCCAGTAACTTTATTTCCAATAATTTCTATAAAAGAATGTTCTGGAATATCTAGTTCAGTCATAATTTTGGGATCAATTCGTACCCTTATTTTTCCGACATCTTCTTGCATTCCTTCGGTTACTCGAAGGGAAACCTCTTTTACTGTGGTCATGATGAGATCTGCTCCAACAATACTCCTTAAAGAATCTAATATCTCTTTACACCATTTCTTGATAAGTATGTAAAAACAAATGAGATAAATATTTCTTTATTTTTTTCAAAATATTTTAAGTGAATAAAAACCGGAAAGTATAATATCTTAATATTCTGTTCGTATTATCAGAACTAGAATAATTTCATTTTTTTCAGTTAGTTATGAATTATGAATGCCTATTTTTAGGGATAATGGGTTAGTCTCTTGTGTCCTCATTCTAAATTGCATATAACATTCAGATGTTATCAGCATTTTTAAGGTTGAAATCTAAATAAATTTATTGTTAAAATAATTTCCTCTGGAATCTAAGTGATGTTTAATGAAGCTAAAGTTGAAGGAATTTGTTTTTGAGAATGAAGTTGGCAGTAAGGTAAAACTCTCATTTGATGGGTCCTTTTCTCCAGAGGATATAGGTAAAATTATAAAAAAGTTACAAGATGATGATACTCCTTCTGAGTCTCACCCTATTATAGAGCAGCACACGAATTCGAAAGAAAATGAAGAGTATGATACTCTAAGTATTCGTGAAAAGTTGGAATTAATAGTAAAAGAGATTAAATATGGTTGGTTTACATCAGATCATATTCGAGAATTATACTTCTATCATTTTCGAGAAGAAATAAAGCCTAGTACAGTCTCTACCTACCGAGCTAGGATGTTTACTAATACTATTTTAGAACGACGCGGGACTCGAGCTAGACGTGAATATAGAGTTTCGGAAAAACCAACAACTACAAAGTCTGATTCTCTTCCCTCTTCAATTCTATCGGAAAATCCTTCACTTTCTTAATTTTATAGTCTTCTTCTAAAATTGAGGTTAAAACTGATTTTGGAATGCTTAAGCTGATCTTTTTAGATCTACCATACCGACCTTTAGAGATTACTTGAGCTGTAATAATTCCCAACATGTCTAATTCGTTAATCAAGTCACTAACACGTCGCTGGGTTAAAACAGTATTATTGGTAGCTTTACACAATTGAGAGTAAGCTGTATATACATCGCCTGTATAAATTTCAGGAGCCTTATTCTTTTCTAAAAGATAGATACTGTATAATGTTAACTTAGATTGGATCGGTAAAGTTCTTAGGGCATCAGAAATAGTATCGCGCTCTATATAAGTTTCAGCACGTCGGACATGCATCTCCGTTACTCTCTCAGCTGACTCCCGTTCCGCTAATTCCCCAGCTACTCGTAACAGATCAATAGCTCGTCGTGCATCTCCATGCTCTCGAGCAGCTAAAGCTGCGGTTATTTCAATAGTACCAGTATCGATAACACCTTCAAGAAAACCCATTTCGGCTCGCCTTTTTAGAATATCCTGGAGTTCGTCTGCTTGATATGGTGGAAAAACCATTTCTTCTCTTCTTAAACTGCTTAAAACGCGTGGATCTAAATAATCTTTAAACTTTAAATCGTTACTAATTCCGACAATGCAGATACGAGCTTGTTCTAAGTCAATTCGTGTAAGTTTATATAAGACGTCCTGAGAACCTTTGGTAGTTGTTTTTTTAACCAATTGGTCTATTTCATCTAGTACAATCATTATTATTTGTCGTCTTGTATCTAATTTATTTTTAAATCGTTCAAATAAATCATCTGTTCTTAATCCTGTGAAGGGCGCATCTTTTGGAGGAACACCCACCGCAAGAGCTAATCGATGATAGACGCTATAATCGGTTGTATAATCCTTACAATTAATAATTTCTATTATGGGTAAATCTGCTTTGATCTCATTACATTTAGCCTTAATATATTTAAGAACATTTAAAGCCACAGCAGTTTTCCCCGTTCCAGTTTTCCCATAGAGGAAAATATTTGAAGGAACATCCCCTATTAAGACCGGAGACAAAATATGTGTAATTTGAGTTTGCTGATTTTCTCGATGCGGTAAATCCTCTGGAACATAAGAGGCACGCATAACATCCCGATCGCTGAAAATTTTATGCCGCGAAAGAAAATCTTCAAAAATTTTATCAAGATGTTTTGGAACTTTGTCATTTCCCACTATTATCGCATCGGAGTTCTTATTTTGTTAAATATATAATAAAAATCTAATTGATTCAAGCCAATTTATTTACTTGAAGAAGAGGTTTTTTTATTGAGATAAACAGTTTTCCGATGGAACTTTAAATATTTAATGGTTTTGTAAAATCCCCGTTTATACAATTCGACAAAATTCTGAAATAATAGGAAATCCCAAGTATTACCAAGGTGTTACGCCCATCACATAACTAATTCATAATATCGAGCTATTATTAAATTAAGCTAATCTACATCAAATTAAAATTACTGAAATAACATCAAATAACTGATTTACTCGTGTTTTTATATAGATCAAAGAATTTATGAGTAGTCATTGAAATTGAAGAATCTAGAAATTTTCCTTATAAGGGATCATCCATTACTATAATAGCAGTTCAATCTGAAATATAGAACTCTTCCTATCATCATTTTGAAAAGTTTTACCTTACAGGAGCGAACTCAAAATGACAGAAAAAACCTACTATAAAATGGAGAAGCAAGACGTCATCCATGATTTACAATCGACAAGGAAAGGGATCTCCGAAGAAGAAGCGGTGAAGCGACGTGAAAGTTACGGCTTAAACGAACTTCCAACCGCAAAAGGAACATCAATTTTGAAGCTATTCCTAGAACAATTTAAAGATGTTCTCATTCTTATCCTCATTGTTGCTATTTTTATTAATCTCGCAGTGATTCTTATTAGTCCCGAACATGATGATTACACTGATGTCATAGCAATCACTATTTTCATCATGATCAATTCCATTGTGGGGTTAATAACTGAGTACCGCTCGGAAAAATCAATGCTAGCACTGAAAGAAATCACAGCGGATAATGCTCGTATAGTTCGTCCTGAAGGAGAACAGATAATTGATAGTAGATTACTTGTCCCAGGAGACATAATCCATGTAGAAATGGGCGATAAGATCCCTGCGGATGTTCGACTTTTAGAGGTAATGAATTTACGGGTAGATGAATCCAGCTTAACTGGTGAGAGTCAACCAGTAAGAAAAGATCCGAAAGTAATAGAGAAAGACGCCGCATTAGCTGATCGTCGAAATACCGTGTTCAGTGGAACCATTGCTACCTATGGTAGAGGACTCGGAATCGTCGCTGCTACTGGAATCCATACCCAGATTGGAAAAATTGCCAAAATGCTAACCGAAATCGAAGAAGCTGAAACTCCACTTCAGAAAAAGATGAGTAAAGTTGGCTATCAATTAGGCGCACTTATTGTTATTCTTTGTGTTTTGGTTTTTATTATTGGAATTGTTAAAACATTAATTCTTGAATCGTCGATTGAACCTGAGATTCTTATTGCACTAATGTTAACTGCGGTTGCGTTAGCTGTTGCAGCTATGCCCTCGGGTCTACCAATTGTAATAACGACATTATTGGCACTAGGGATGTATGATATGGCCCATGAAAAGGCATTAGTTAAACGATTAAAAGCAGTTGAAACCTTAGGATCAGTTAATGTCATTTGCTCAGATAAAACCGGAACATTGACGAAAAATGAGATGACTACCAGAGTTATTTATTCAAATGACAAATTAATCAAAGTATCCGGAAAAGGTTATGATCCAAGTGGCGGATTTAATCAAGAAAATGAACAAAATTTTAACCCATTAGCCGATCCTCACTTTGAATTATTAATTCGCATTAGTGCTTTGAATGGTACCTCAAAGGTCGAACAAAAAGGAAAGCAATGGGTAACTATAGGAGATCCGACTGAAGGGAGTTTGGTAACTCTTGCTATGAAGGCTGGTATTAAAATCGACTCATTAAAGGAAAGATATCCTCAAATTGGAGAAGTCCCATTCACTTCTGAATCGAAACGCATGATTACCGTTCATAAAACTCCTGAGAACGAGGTACATATTTATGTTAAAGGGGCTCTGGATATAATTCTTAACCGATGTAATTTAATATATAAGAAGGGTGAAGTTAAACCGATCTCGGATGAAAATAGAACAGAGATCCTCAAGATCAATGAGAAATACTCATCTCAACAATTAAGAATCTTAGCCATGGCGTATAGAACATTAACGGACGGTTCTCATGATTCTTATGAAGGAATGGATAATGATCTCACTTTTGTTGGGTTTGCGGGAATGATGGACCCACCTCGTGATGCAGTTCCCCATGCAATCGACATTTGTAAGCAAGCCGGAATTGAAATTAAAATGATCACGGGTGATCATCCAGCTACTGCAACAGCAATTGCAAAAGAGATCGGGCTCATTACTGCAAGTGAGGAACAAGAAACAGTTAAAGGTCTTGATTTTTATAAAAAAACGCCCGATGAAATAGAGCATACGAAGGTTTTTGCACGAATATCACCTGAACATAAATTAAGAGTAGTAGAAAATATGCGGACAAAAAATTATGTCGTTGCCGTTACGGGAGATGGGGTTAATGATGCACCCGCCTTAAAAAGTGCAAATATTGGAGTGGCAATGGGTATCGCCGGTACGGATGTTGCTAAAGAGGCAGCTAGTATGACACTAACAGATGATAATTTCGCAACCATTGTCTTAGCTGTTAAGAAAGGGCGAAATATTTATGAAAATATATTAAAAACGATATTTTATCTGCTTTCTTGTAATTTTGGAGAAATTTTGGTTATTTTTGTTTGGATTGTGATTGGAGTTAATATTTTTACCTCTGGTGAAATAATTACCGTCCTTCCTTTACTACCTTTACAGATTCTCTGGGTTAATCTCATAACAGATTCCCTCCCCGCCTTAAGTTTAGCAAAAGAACCAGAAGATCCAAAATTGATGGATCATGCCCCCAGAAGGGTAGATGAACCTGTCTTCACTAAACGGTTCACTATAAATATTATCATTTTAGGTGCACTCATTTGTATTGGAACTCTTGCGCTTTTTCAATATGGTTTAAACAATGGTACTCAGATGTGGGGATTAGGAGTAGCAGAGAACGAAGACAAGATCTACAGATATGCCACGACTTTAGCTTTTATGACTGTAACATTTTTTGAGAATTGGAATATTTTCGCTACTCGCTCTCTGAAGAATTCGATTTTTGGCGTAAAAAAGCGGAACAAATATATGTATTTAGCGTTGGTAGTAGCAATCATTCTTCAATTTACTGTGGTTTATATACCTGCGCTTCAGCCGGTCTTCAATACTTATCCCTTGGGCTTGCTTGACTGGGTGTTAATCATTGTCGTTAGCTCTTCTATTATTTGGGTCACTGAATTATATAAATGGATTTGGCGTACAATAGATAAAAAGAAAGAGAATGGAAAGCGTACTTAGTAAATTTCATTCTCAAGTACCTCAGCCATTCTATGTTCTTCTCCTTCATCTGAAGTGAGGGGGGACAGATTTACAAATGAATCCCCTTATTTTTTTTTTAACTCCTCTATTGGGCGAGATTCATCTGCATAAAACAAATCATCAAATTTCGAGATAATTTGAAGAAAAAAAATACTCTTAGATTGAACTGAACCTTCATAGAATATTGACAAATTAATCTTCAGAAAACCTGTTTAAAGGAGTAATGATTACCATTTTTATAAAAAGAAATTAGAGATCAAAATAGTTAGTTGATTTTCGGGGTCTAAAGATGAGTTATTACCAACAGGAGATTGATGATGTTTTAAACTCACTATATGCCAAAAAATTGGGTTTGAGTGAAGAAGAAGTTTTACAACGTCATGAAAAATACGGATATAATGAAATATTATCCAAGAAGAAGCGATCGCTTTTTAGTATTTTTATTGGTCAATTTAAGGATTTTTTAGTTATTTTATTAGTAGCTGCAATGGTTATTTCGATTATTCTGGATATAATAGAGGGGGGCGGAGGGACAGATGCCATAATTATCGGTGCAATTTTAGTTATAAATTCAGGTATAGGAACCTTTTTAGAAGCTAGATCAGAAAAATCTCTGGAAGCTCTAATGGAGTTATCCGCGCCTACTGCTACTGTTCGACGAAATAATAAGGAATATGAAGTTCCTGCTCGAGAATTGGTTCCGGGAGATATTTTGGTTTTAGAGACCGGCGATAAAATTCCTGCTGATGTTCGTCTAATGAGCGCAATAAATATGAAAGTTGATGAAGCAGCACTAACGGGTGAGTCTGTTCCGGTTTCAAAAAAGGACGATGTGATAAAAAAGGAGGACATCCCAATCAACGATCAGAGGAATATGGCATTTACAGGCACGATTATAACATATGGTCGGGGCGAAGGGGTTATAACAGGTATTGGAATGACTACAGAAATTGGAAAAATCGCAAAAATGATTCAAACAATTGAAGACGAAGATACTCCTCTAACAAAACGAATTAATCAATTGGGAAAATGGATTGGAATAATGGTTCTTGTAATTTGCGTAGTTGTTTTTATTGCGGGGTTCATCAGAGAAGGTCCAGCAGGAGTAAATCATAGTTTTTTACAAGCAGTTTCGCTAGCTGTTGCGGCTGTTCCTGAAGGATTACCTATTATTGTTACGATTGCCCTCACATTAGGAGTTACCCGAATGGCTGCAAAAGCAGCGGTAATTCGTAAATTACCCGCGGTTGAAACCCTGGGGTGCACCACGGTAATATGCTCAGATAAAACAGGGACGCTCACCTTAAATCAAATGAGTGTCCGAAAAATCTTTACAAACGATGAATTATTCGATCTAACCGGGAGTGGATATGAACCCCAAGGAACCTTCTATCTTCAAAATGCAGAGGTAGATCCTTCACTCAACGCACCATTAATGATGACTCTTAAAATTGGCA
Organism: Candidatus Helarchaeota archaeon; assembly: GCA_016840125.1. Next base: position 15,078 of record JAEOSY010000098.1, read on the forward strand.
CGCTCTGCAATGATGCTATATTAACTCACCATGAGGAGGAAGTCCGTGGTAAGCAATGGGAAATGATAGGTGATCCCACAGAAGGCAGCTTAATAGTTTCTGCTGCCAAAGCAGACATTTGGAAGAATAAACTCCAGAAAACTAATCCACGAGTTGGAGAACTCCCCTTTGACTCGAAAAGAAAGCGGATGTCTACAATACATTCAACTCCAAATAATGAAAGATATGCGTATGTGAAAGGTGCACTTGAAAGTCTGCTGGAAATATCAACGCATATTCAAATTGGCCAAGAAATTCGCCCCCTTACAGAAGAAGATATGCAAAGGTATCTTGTCATGAATGAAGAATTAACTAGTGATGCGTTACGGATTCTTGCTATGGCCTACAAGAAGGTTTCTGAGGAAATTAGCGAATTCACAATGGAAAATATTGAATCAAAACTAATTTTAACTGGTATGCAAGCCATGATTGACCCTCCGAGAAGAGAAGTAGCGCCAGCATTGGAAGAATGTAGGCAGGCGGGTATTAAAATCGCGATGATCACGGGCGATCATAAATTAACAGCTGTAGCCGTTGCAAAAGAATTAGGGCTAATGAGGCAGTACGCTGGGGCACTAACAGGCACTGATTTAGCCGATATTTCACCAGAAAAATTACAGAAATATGCGGGATATGTTGATGTTTATGCGCGTGTGAGTCCGGAACAAAAAACTAAAATTCTTGATGCCTATAAAAGCCGAATTAATGTAGTTGCTATGACTGGTGATGGTGTAAATGACTCTCCTGCATTGAGAAAGGCGGATGTTGGAATTGCTATGGGCATTACTGGAACGGACGTGGCTAAAGAAGCATCGGATATGACCCTCGCGGACGATAACTTTGCCACTATCGTTAATGCGGTGGAAGAAGGGCGTGTCATTTATGATAATATCAAAAAATTCATTTTTTATACGCTTTCGAGTAATGTTGGAGAGATTTTAGTAGTATTCATTGCAGTAATTTTTGCACTAGGATGGGTTGGTGGAGATATAGTGGCCCCTCTAGTTGCCATTCATATTTTAACGGTAAATCTCGTAACGGACGGTCTTCCTGGAACGGCTCTGGCATTTGATCCTCCTACTAAAGGAGTAATGCAAAAACCACCACGTGATCCGGAGGAGTCTGTTCTTACAAAGCGAGATTTAATTAATATAGGCGTTGTAGGAGTTACAATTACGATCGCTACCTTAGCAGCTTTTCTAATAGGATTAAATTTAGTAGGTCCCATGGGAATTACGGATCCTTCTGAACAAATTGTTTATGCGCAGACCTTTGCATTTCTCACTTTATCTATAGCTCAATTTTTTAATGTATTTCTTTGCCGTGAACAGGAGAAGTCAATTATTCATGGTCCTTCTATTAATAAGATGTTAGTCTTTGCAGTAGCATTGTCAATCGGGTTTCTTTGTGCGATTCTTTACATTCCAGGTATTAAAGACGTCTTTCATGTGTATTCTATAGGTTTGCTAGAATGGGGTATAATAATCCTCCTTAGTTCTTCTCTTCTATTTGTGATGGAAGGTTTTAAAGCATTTTTGAGATATATTAAAAATCCAAAACGGAAAAAACTCGAATACTATGTAAAACGTATAGATAACATTATGGAACGTTATAAGGATTAAAAAATTTAAAAAATTCCTTTTTTTCATCTTTTTTAAAAAATTTTATTTCTAATTTCATTATATCAACCAAATAGGCCTATTTCTCTCATTAAAATTCAAAAATCTTAAAGAATTTCGTCTGTGGTGTTTTTAAAGCTTTTTCGCAAACATAACTAACAGAGATTTTATGATCCCTTTTGGAGAATGAACAATGCTCATGAATAGAGGCGACAAATTAGATGAGTTGCTGGTTAATTTCGGAATGGTAACAAACGTCCGTGCAACAGCGATCGTTTCTAGAGATGGATTCGTTATTGCTTCAGTAATGGATAATTCATTTCAGGGGAATGGTGGCGATATTTTTAATGAAGAATTAATAGCAGGAATGGCTGCAGAAATGACGGTCTTAGGAGAGCGGACCACAGAAGAGCTACTAAGATCTAATCCTCAACGGATAATTATTGATTCAGAACACGGGACTATTGTACTCGTTACAGCAGGAAAAGAGGCAGTTATAATAGCTGTAATCGATCGAGAAAATCTCGGAATTACTCTATTACATTTACGTAGGTTAGCCCGGGAAACTGAGAAAATACTATTAGTTCAAAACTAGAAACATTGATTTTTCAGGTTTTTCTTTTAGAATAATTAGGTAAATCAGAAAAAGAAAAACAATAATATGAGTAAAGTTTATACTCCCAATTAGAATTTCGATGTTAATCAATAATTTTACCGAATTAATTTCCAAAAGCGATGCTACCTCTGAAATTCAGGCAAGGAAAACTCTTTTAGAATTATTAGATATCGGGATTAATTCAGTGTTACCAAAGACTTTAATCCCCAATGCTGTAAGCTTAGAAAATGGAGATTTGAGGATACAAACAGAGATTTTTCATTTATCAGATATCCAAAATATTTATGTAGTTGGTGCAGGGAAAGCAAGTGGCGCGATGGCAGAATCCTTGGAAGCAATTCTCGAATTAGAGATAACAGAGGGATTGATAAATATCCCAGATGGGACGAAATATCAGTATCAAACGAAACTTATCCAACTAAATGAAGCACGTCATCCAATTCCTTCTGAGAGTGGAATGGTTGGTGCTCGAAACATCCTTAAAATCATAGAAAAATCTCGCCCGGATGATTTAATTCTTGTATTAATCAGCGGAGGGGGTTCTGCTTTATTGCCTTTACCGGCTCCTGGTATCGAATTAGATCAGTTACAGACCTTAAATAAATTTCTTATAAAATCGGGTGCGACAATTCAAGAAATAAACACAGTTCGAAAGCATGTTTCTCAAATTAAAGGAGGACAACTCGCGAAGGTTGGGTATCCTGCTACAATAGTTACTTTAATTCTCTCTGATATTATTGGTAATCCACTAGATTTTATTGCTTCTGGACCAACTATTCCAGATCCAACTACTTTTAAACAAGCTATGCAAATTATGAAGAAATATGATTTGTGGGGGAAAGTCGCAACCTCTATTCAACAACATATTCAAAAAGGTGTTACTGGAATTACTCCAGAGACTCCAAAACCTAACGATATTACTTTTCAAAAAACTCATAATACAATAATCGGTGATATAAAATTAGCTTGCGAATCTGTGAAACTAGCCGCAACAGAAAAAGGGTTTCAGAGTTATATATATTCTGCGGAAATTACGGGGGAAGCTCGTGATATTAGCAAAGAAATCCTAAAAGCTGCAAAAATTAGATTTAAAAAATCAACCTCAGAAGTTAAAAAACCGCTAATTTTGATAGCAGGTGGAGAAACAACTGTGACTGTAAAAGGAAATGGCGTTGGGGGGCGATGCCAAGAAATGGGGTTATCTATCATTGCAGAATTCCCCGAACTAGAAGGAATTACTTTTGCTGCAATGGGAACTGATGGTATCGACGGATTTACAGATGCAGCAGGAGTTATAATTGACAATCAATCAATCCAATTGATGAAACAGAAGTATCTGGATCCACAGTCTTATTTAAATAATAACGACTCATATAATTTCTTCAAGGAGCTCCAAGACTCCCTGATTTTTATTGGTCCCACTGGAACTAATGTTAATGATCTAATATTGATTGGATTTTTCTAAGAATTCCATTAACTCCTTAAAATTATAATTCCTTAAATTCTCTATCCTATCCTCTGTATTATTCACATGAATCATCATTGATTTACTATTCAAACTGAGTTCTAAAATGAGCTTTCGGGCCCAGCGAAGTTTTTTCTTTTTGACTTCACTTGCCAATTCATCCCTTGTTAGATAAGGTTTTGAAAATCTGCCAATTATATTTCCAAAATCAAACCCAAATAGAACAATAGAAGTTGCCCCAAAATACTCTGCAAGAAACACACACCTATCCCCATCGGTGAAGCCACCGAAATTTTTTACTTGAGAGAGCGGTTTATGCTGAGTTGTCCCTAGTATAGTTTTAGGGAATAAGGAAATGTTTTGCTCAATTAAATCGATATTATCTCCATGTGCATGGATAATCACAATAGATCCCATTTTATTCGCAGAAATTAGATCTGAGATTCGCCCATCTAGATCTGTCAAAACAATTTGTGGTGTAATATTATTCTCTAATAAGGCAGAGGTAGCCCCATCGGCGGCAATATGGGTGAAATTTTCAAGAGGGAGCGAGGATTTTCTAAGCAAACCCAGATGTTCAGGTAAAGAAGGCCCACATCCATAAATAAAAATCATATTTTCTTTTATTAATGGTTCTAGGACTTTAAACCTTAATCTATTATCTGTTTTGTGTAAATAGCTATTGAGAATTTGTGCAGATTCCATGTCCTTATCTGGATCATAACCAAAGTCAAAGAGAATTTTTTGATACCAATTTTCCCATTGGTTCCATTCCATAAATTTTGGTATCTTTCCCCTTCATAAAAGTTTTACTTGATGTAGGTATGAATGTCTCTTAAAAAGTAAAAATTTCAATTTCATACTATTGTAAAAAGCATAAAATTTTAAAAAGTGTAGGATGACGTTTTTCTATCGGATAAAATCTAGAAAATGTAAAAGGTGAAATAGAATGAAGTATGAAGATTATGATGTTCCAGATGACTTGAAATATACTGAAAAGCATCAGTGGGCGAAAGTGGAAGGCGATAACATCCGCATTGGCATTACCGATTTCGCCAAGAAGCAATTAAAAGAGATAGTGTTCGTTGAGTTCATTTCACAAGTAGGCGATGCAATGGACGCTGCATCAGATGAACCCATTGCGACAATTGAATCGACTAAGGCAGTCGGTGAAGTGTTTGCACCCGTTTCTGGCGAGGTAGTTGAGGTTAACGAAGCACTTGAAGATGATCCAGATCCTAATCTCTCTGATGCATATGGAAATGGATGGATGTATGTTGTTAAAGCTTCCAATAAGGATGCTGATCTAGGAAATCTTCTTGATGCTACAGCATACGTCGAGGTAATGAAGAAAGAGGCCTAATCTAAATATCTCTTTTTTGATTTCCCCTTTTTTTCTTCTTTATTTTTTAACCTGTTTCTCATTTTCCCTAATGATTATATTAAAAAAAACCTATTATAGTAATTGAGGAAAGTAAATATGGTAAAAACCTTGAAAAGGCTAGGGCTGATAATAAATCCGATAGCCGGTATGGGCGGATTAGTAAAATAAGATATTTTACTACGTCAAACTGTTGGGCTAAAGGGAACAGATGGGGAAGAAATTCTAAAAAAAGCTAAAGCATTGGGTTCTACGCCAGTATCTCCCCTTAGAGCTCAAGAAATGCTTAAGAATTTAACTCCCGTTAAGGATAAACTTCAGATTTATACATATTCCGCTGAAATGGGTGAAAATGAACTAATCGAATCAGGGTTTACTCCTACTGTGGTCGGAACAGCAATTTCCGGGGAAACAACGTCAGCTGATACTATAAAAGCAGCTAGGATATTAAAAGATCATGATATCCAACTCCTTGTTTTCGTTGGCGGTGATGGAACAGCTCAAGATATACTAAACTCTGTTAGTCAAGAAATTCCTGTGATAGGATGCCCGAGTGGAGTAAAAATTCATTCCTCATGCTTTGCAGTTAATCCTGAATCATGTGCCCGAATCATCCTCCGATACTTATGGGAGGAACTCCCTATCAGAGAGGCAGAAGTTATAGACGTCAATGAGGATGCCTTTCGTAATAATCAGTTAGAAGTCGAACTGAAGGGCTATTTAATGGTACCTTATGAACCGTATCTCCTCCAAGGCGGAAAAATGACAAGCCCTTTGACTATAGATGAAAGTCAGAATCAATCAATGATTGCAAAGTATGTAATAGAAAACATGGAAGATGATTTTTATTACATCTTGGGACCTGGTACTACGGTCGAAGCCATCGCGAAAGAATTAGAGTTTGAAAAAACGCTGCTGGGTATAGACGTCTGTCTGAATAAAAAAATCATCGCAAAGGATTTGAATGAAACACAGATATTACAAACTATTTCAACAAATAAAGCAAAGATAGTCGTATCTCCCATCGGAAATCAGGGGATAATATTAGGTCGAGGTAACTTACAAATTAGTCCCAAAGTTATTCGAAAGGTAGGTAAAGAAAATGTCATTGTGATTGCTACACGATATAAACTGTCAAGCCTCCCAAGGGCTTTCCTCAGAGTTGATACTCGAGATGCTGAACTAGATGAAACTTTCAAAAATTCCTATATTCGAGTTATTGTTGATTATAATGAGATTCGAATAATTAAAATCAAATGAAAAAAAAAAATCTTACAACAATCGACATATAAACGTACAATAAGAACCGAACCATTACTTTTTTATGTGAAAAAAAGCCTCTTTGTATAAGACTAAGGTTTTTCCTGTCCCTAGGGTATCAATCAGGATGTGCAGACTGAGTGCCATCGTTCAAAGATAAGCTGATATGGAATTTAAAGAAAATATTTCACAGGCCTACGGTACAAATTGGGAAAGCTAATGTACTCTTGTATATTTCGATTATCTTAATTTTTGTTATTGCACTTGTTTTCAGATTATTTCCTATTTTAAAATATACTTCCGAGTTGCGTGCTTTAGATCCATATGTACAATATAAAGCATCGCAATATATCGTTGACAATGGGCTTGTAGCCTTTTTCAACTGGCATGAATTTATGTCCTGGGCTCCAAGCGGAGTGGCTATGGGACCGTATCTTTATTTAGGTACTCCTTTCTCAGGAGCTTTCTTCTACTATGTGTTTAATTTTTTTGGTTTCAATATCTCCGTCTATGATACGTGTGTAATAACTCCAGCTATAGTGGGTGCACTCACATGTATTGTGATGTATTTTTTGGGCAAGGAGCTAGCCGGAAATAAAAAAACCGGCATTCTAGCAGCATTTTTCTTAGCGATTTGTGTGGGATTTCAGTCACGAACTATAGCGGGATTCTATGATAATGAGGCAATGGGCTTATTTGGCATAGTCTTGTTTTTCTATTTCTTTATTAAAGCGTTAAAAACAGGATCAATCTCTTATTCAGTTCTTGCGGGATTTGGATTGAGTATCTTAACAACCAGCTGGGGCGCTTACCAATATATTTGGGATCTTATTCCATTGAGCGTTCTTTTACTTGTCCTATTAAAAAAATATTCATCAAGACTATTGTTAGCTTATGGTGTCTCATTTTCCATCGCCTTAACGGCGATGGTATTACAACCTACTACCGGTTACGAACATTTTCTAACCGGTGAGCCAATGATTAATTATGGGATATTAGGTTTATTACTTCTTATTGAATTTTACAACCGATTTAAGGTCACATCCGCCTATGGTTTTATAAAAGATCATTGGCGCGGGATACTCCGAATGGGACTTTTTGCATTGCTAATCCTACTCATTGTTGGGAGCATCACCGGTTCTCTACAAGGTTTGATTGATACATTAATAGAAGGACCAATAGGTGATTTGTTGCATGGGAGATATTTAGCAGTCCTTTTTCCTTGGACACCAGGATATGTTGTGCAGTCGGTTGCCGAGCACGCTCCATCTTCTTGGGCCTTATTTTATTATAACTACGAATTTTTGTTGTTTTTATTTCCCTTAGGGCTTTATTTTCTATTTAAACGATTGTTCGAAGAAGATGTATTTATAATCGTTTTTGGGCTCACAACCGTCTATTTTGCTTCTAGTATGAGTCGGCTTCAAATGGTCTTTGCCCCGGCATGCTGCTTAATCGCTGCCTTTGGTCTTGCCAGTCTCATTAAACCATTTTCTTTAGTGATTCGGAAAAAATTTGTTACAGTCCGCCGAAGGAAACGGATGACTTCAATCGTCACCAGAGAAATAGCCGTCGCCATTTTTTCACTCATGTTCTTTTTTCTACTCTTCACATCAATTCATGGAACTTACAATGCTGCTTATCAAATTCAACCCGGTATGGCAAACGATTTCCGTGAAACCTTTGCGTGGATGCGTGCAAATCTCGATTCTACAGCGGTTGTAGTTTCGTGGTGGGATTACGGTTACCAGACCACTACAGTAGGTGAAGTAACTACTGTGGTCGATAACGGGACCTGGAACAATACAGCCATGGGCATGGTCGGACGTCAGTTTATGGCTGATGACGAATTAGAATCAATCGAAATATTAGAAAATGAATGGGATGCCGATTATGTTTTAGTGAGTTGGAGTTATTACTATCCAAATGGTGGTGGAGATGAAGGCAAGTGGCAGTGGATGATTCGAATTGCCAATCAAACAATTGGTCACACAAAATACGCTATTAATATAGCAGATAGATGGAATGAAACTTCCTACAAACCCACACCTGAATTTTTCCAAACTACCCTCTGGAAGATGCTAACCTACGGCGAACCATTCATTGATTATGATCAGGAACCTGGTCTAATAGAGGAACTTCTAAAGCGAGGATATCCCCTCGGATATTTCGAAGCTCGGCTGAATTGGGCGGATCCATGGATTCCTGGTTCAAGATCTCATTCAGGGCAATGGGAAGATGATGATGGTAATTTATGGAAGGATCATAATCCTGCACTGGGAGTAGGTATGCTAGATGATGGAGTGGTTGATTATGATGGAAATGGTGATGATGATACCATTGGACAATTTGCTAACCTAAAATATTTTTCACCAGTATTCATTTCTTCTGGACATCTGGTAAAAGTCTTTAAAGTAGAGCACGAAAGAGCAGGTTTAAGAGCTGAAATTACTGAGGATAGTTATCTATATAATAATAGCGTCGCAACTCTTACAGTCAATAATAATGGTTTTCGAGATTTTGATATCGATTCAGTAACAATTGATGGAAAATCTGTTGAATTTATCCCCTTTTCGGGAGAAACAACCAATGTGAAACCCGGAGAACAAGTTCAATTGAAAGCCTATGGGCCAAATTTACCCCTGGGAGATATCCTTTCAAATGGGACTGATTATTTAGTTGGAGTGACTGTTAAGGATCAACTTATATACGGACTCGATTATACCGCCACTAAACAATTAGCAGGTGAGGTGGCTCTTATCACAAATATGACTATTTCTGAATCACAAATTCAAACTTTTTCAAATGATACCCTTCTAGTTCCCATTACAAATACTGGTCAAGATCTACTTGAAATTGCTTCCATTCAATTAGGTAACGAATCAGTCACGAGTTTTGGAACCTACCACACTTCTTTAGGGGAGAGTCAAATCGATGTTCATTGTAATTTTACTGAAGCAGGATTTTCGCCAACGAATATAACTGCTACAATGGGTGATCAAGTTAATTTTCACATTACTAACTTAATACCGAGTAGCTTGATCAAATTTGGTCTCACCAATTTTAGTGAGGAAATATTAATCGGATTTAGTCAGACTCAAACCTTGTCACTTGATGCTGATCGCAATGGAACGTTTCCCTATTATTGTTATGATATTTTATCACCACCTGGCGATTATACCGTTGGAAACATAACTATTGATTATGCGGCAATTGAAGAAGATTGGGATTATAAATTTATTCCTATAAACCAGACCCAAACGCTATTCATTTATCCAAATAGAGATCTCCACCCAGATGAATTAATCAACCTTACGATCTCAACAAATGATAATGAAAATGTAACTCTAAGTTATTCCAATCTCCGGGTTGTATCACCCACAAGTTGCCTTACGCTTTTAAATGCAACTGCATATGCCAATGAAACAGTATTATTGAAGATCAAGAATACGGGTTCATATAATGAGATTCTCGACCATATTTGGCTCAATGGTGAAATTTTTGATATTTATTCAAACCCCAATCCCCATGGAGTTTCTCTTCAAAGAAATGATACATCAGAATTCCATCTTGAACTTACACCAGATATCTTAAATCTTAATATCACATCACCCTACGATCCAATACCCTTACAAGCAAATATTACAATAGTCCTAGATTCCCGAGTAATGGATCCTGAATCGCAACATGATCCTTCAATACAAGTCATAAATGATTACAATGCGTACAATATAACAGTAGCAGATGAAATCTATGCTAATGAAACTATTTTCCTTAATGTTACGAATACTGGGTCTGAAAATATTGAAGTTAGTGATTTCTGGGTAAATAATATCAGCACTACCACATACGCAGTTCTTGGGTCCTCGGTAATTCTACCTAGCGAATCCAAAATGTTTAATGTAACATCAAATCTCAATTTGAACTATCTTGATGCCGCTCAAATAATGGTGCGCACATTTGAAGGACCTTATGCATTGATAAATCGAACGGTAGCTCTTTCAGGCAGAATCAATATCACATGGAGTGAAGCCTATCAAAATAATGGGACCATCTACCTAAATGTTACGAACTTAGAAAGCACACCTGTGACGATAAAATCAATCTTCATTGATTCAATTGAAGCCCTTGATTTTACTCCAATTGATGATTCATTCCAACCCTTACCTAGTATAAATTCTACTATTTCAGGAGATAGTTATCAGCTCTTCAATGTCTCAATGACTCCTTCCCAGTTCGCCTCTCTGGATGCTAGTGCACCTTTATTAATCAATGTAACAACATATGAAGGAGCTTACAGCGAACATAATGCTACATGGGCTTGGGCAATACAAATTAGCAAGGTAATGGCTTTCACCAATAATAGCGTGACCGTATTCCTCCAAAACATAGGTCGATATCCAGTAACCGTCCAAGAGATAGGTCTTAACTCTACTGTTACTTCTTTCATTGTTACTAGTGGAACTGTTACTCTTACTGAAGGAAATAGTTCAATCTTCAAACTAACCTCCACCTCACCCCTATTATTTGGAAATACGCTTGAAGTTATGGCTATCGCCAACTATACCTCATCCCTACAGAACGTTTCAAACATGTATCAAGTACCATTCATCTTATATAATGGTCCAAACATCACCATCGTTGAGGGCTGGCCAGATACGTTCGCATTTGATAATATTACTACCTCAAATAATGATACGGTTTATTTAACAGTGATGAATACGGGAAATTTGACCTTTACATTAACTAATATTCTATTGAATAACACCCTTCATCAATTTGATAAATTAAATAATCAATCTATTCTAACCTTAGAACCATATCAAACTATAACACTAAAAAATCAGTCCATCATTCTTGATATTTCAGCAGATGCTGGCCAATATCTTGAAATAAATGCAACAGCTGATATAATGATTGATGCAACTCACAATTTGAGCACTTCAATCTTAACTAGAGTCTTCCATGACCAACCCAATATTACCATTTTAGCAAATGCTACATATTATCCGCCGGCTTTTGATGAAACTCACATTACTGTTAATTTGATGAATTACGGGAATACAACTTTATCAATCGATCTACAGAATGACATAAAAGTTATTAATGTCACGGACAGTTATGAGTTTAATTTTGACCTAAACCATCCAATGGCAACCGTTATTCTCAATCCAGGGCAATCTGAATTAGGAATACTTTTAGCAATTGAAACCAATCCACCAATAGGCGGAGTTTCTATAAAAATTCAGGTTAAAGGGCAATATGAAACCATCATTGTAGTGAGTTAGTTAAAAAATTTAAAATAATTTAGGTTACCCAAAATAACTGAGGTCCTTAACATCTGGGGAAAATTTTTCTTTTAATTTTTTGATGAATTCCTTCTCTTTTTCAATCTCCTCAATGCGCTCTAGCTTTTCTCCCATATCTTTGTCCATTTCATCCAATTTAGAGAGGTTAATTTCCAGATCAACTAGTTTTATTATACATTCTAAAAGGGCTTTAGCAGCTTTAGCATCAGAAATAAACCCGGGAGTCTCTCCTAATAAGCATAGACCTTGTATGTTATTAAATCTGGCCAATCCTATTAATAGACCTGCTGCTCCAACGATAGGTGAACCGATTTCACACTTTTCTAGAGATAATTTCTCTATCCAAGCATTCAATTGCGGATCATTAATAGCCGCGTAGACCTTTGGGGTTTCACCGATATTTGTATTCACATATCCTCCCATGGTAATTATTTTTTTTACCTTAAATTTCTTACAGAATTCAATGATTAACCCTGCTACTTCATACTGCCCAGAAATCGTTTGAGATTGATAATCTCCTCGCATTATTATTAAATCTGACCGATTGCTATCGGAAATGAGAAAAGAGAATTCGTTGTTTAGCACACGTATAATGCCCTCCTCAGAAATAACAACGTGATAAGGGAAATGGGGTGAAAAAAGAATCCCGAGTTTTTTTGTAGGTAGTTCATTTATTAAATATTCTGCAGCTAACTTTGCTACATTTCCCACGCCGGGTAACCCTACAATTAGTACTGGCTCCTTTAAAACTGGTTCTTCAATGTATTTTATAAATGCTTTTTTCATCGAATAAGATCACTTACTTTCAAGAAATACTTGTACTATTGTTTCTCGCGGTAGAATTTGGCTTCCCCGTTGTTTTTTTGAATAACACTTATGATTTTTTGGGATACATTATCCATGATTGACTCGGCATTTTTATATCCAGAAGAGAGCACTTCAATCCGATACTTCGGAGAACCCACTAAATTGATGTTGATTTCTGTACCATCACCTGAGCCGACTTTTACTCCACTTCTGAGGGCATTTTGAATTTGAATAATACCATCAGAGCTCTGACACTTGATTTCTACTATTCCAGTTATTTTTACATGAGGAACTTCAACATACGTTTGGGCGATCTCTCCAATAACTTCAACCCATTTGGCAGGAAGTTGCTTTTGTGTAAGAACTATTTTACCCTTTTGTTTGGTCTCCTCAAAGCCCGTTAGAATATCGCCAAAAATATCTTCCATTTTCCAACCTACTTGGTTGTATGCATCATCCAACGTTAGAGTTGCTTCATTAATCTCGTTATATTTATTTACTACCATTTCTAAAAAATTTTCGGCTTTTTGATGTCGTTTCCAGTGTTTAACCTTATTTTTTTTCATTACCTGTGTTACTCTTCGAAGAGAAAGATCAATATGTCCTTTTCTTTCATTAATACTAAGAACCTTTGCAACAATTTTCTGTCGCTCCCTAACGAAATTTCGTATATTTCGAACCCAGCTCGAAGCGACTTCGCTAATATGAATCATCCCCTCTCGGTTCTCGTATTCATCTAAAATCGCGTAAGCTCCATGGTTTTCGACACGTGATATTGTACCAACTACAAGCTCCCCAAGATCAGGATTGCGCCGTCGACTTTTTACCATTCTTGTTCGTCCATTTTTTTTTATTTTAAAAGTGTAAGAACTTAACCCAAAACTGCTAATATTTTAGTTTTTACTTCAGCTTTACTAGCTTTTGGAACAGCTAGGACTTTTGAACAAATTAAACACTTCACAACTGTTGACGCACAACCAAAAATGGTTAGCCAGAAAAGTGTAATCAACACTAAACTTTTTGCTCATTTCCGCAATCTAGGCATCTGGTGTATATTTAGCTAATCTAAATACATTTCACCTTAAGAAAGCGGCTTTTCGGTTGTGGTATGAAAAAATCTTCATGCATAACTCTTCACATCAATTTTTCAAAAAAGATCTCGTATTGACTATTTTCAAATGATATTCTATAGTTATAATACCAAAAAAACCGTAATATTTGAATTTTATTACATCCAAAAACTGTTATTTCATGATTTATTGAGTATGAATATGGAATCACAGAGATTATTTAATGATACAATAAGGAATCCAAGAATTAGGATGAGTTTAGTATTATCATTCAATATCAAATTTCTTAATTCTTTCACCAGAAGTGAAGAAACCGACTACCAGACTGTGGCATCTCATATTTTTCCGCTATAAACTCATTTATCCTATGATGCAAACTCACCCTCGCGCATAAAATAATCTATTGCCCTTTGGGTGAGATATATTGGTTTAAATTTACCTCTCTTCTTCACAACAATCAAATTCAAATTAATTAATTCTTCTCGATAACGGGTGACTCTCCAACTTCCTAGATTATCTCGGTTTAGCAGTTACCAAGGCATACGAACCCGTTACGCATAATAAAATTGTAGAAATATTGGATATTCCTATTTGGAAAAAATTAAAAAGTGCGCGAGATAACTGGGTGGTAAAAGAATTAATTCCAAAATGGTTAGTCGCATCTGAAACGAAAAAGACTAATACCAGGGGAGTTTCACATCAAGAAAATACTTACTATCTTACCGACATTGGATTTGCATATGTGCACAGACATGGAGAGATTAAAACGCCTATGGTGTTTGGTACTTAGAGCAGAATTTCACTTTGAGGAAGCGACTTTTTGGTTGAGGTATATAAAAATCTTCGTGCATAAACAATACTCCTAAATAATATCAACTCGTTTAGCTCTAATACCTTTCGTTTGTAATGTGAAATTACATACCTTACAACGTAAGCGGAACACTGCTTTTTTTGTGACCTTAGAGAACTTCTTTTGAATTGGTTTCGGCTGACTCCCATAACCTTTCTTTTTTCGCTCATATCTTCGTTTTCCTGCAGCCATTGACCTCTCCTTTCCTTTTTTATATAAGCCAACTGTATGAGCGGTATATTTATTACATCGCGGACAATATTTCCGAAGTTCTTTTTTCATTTTCATGAACTATCGTCTCACCGGTATTATTCTTGAGTTTTAAATTTTATAAGTTGTTAGAGATTATAAAAATTTTTTTGATAAAAATGATTCGTAATGACTTTTAAATGGATGATTCTTTTTATCTACCATCCGTAAAAATAGGTATTAGGCGATCTTATACTCTCAATTGAGAGAATTGGCGTTGAATAACAATTATCATCATAAAAACACGTTTTAATCAAATCGCTTTCGACAAAAATAACTTGAACTTTAAATACTGGTAAAACAAAACAATTTTAAAGATTTAATAGAACAATTCAATTACAATTATGGATTAATAAAATTAATTTTATGATAGGGTGGTTTGAAATATATGTTTAAAGCGTCACTTGAATCCGCAGGTAACTTTATTAAAATAATAGATGCATTAGCAACAATAATTGATATTGCCACTATTAATATTAGTGAAAAAGGGGTATCAGTGAAGGCAATGGACCCCTCGCATGTGGCTATGGTTGATTTAAATATGCCCGCTGGGGCCTTTACAGAATATACTTGTGAAAAATCCATGCCTATTCGCATAAACTTAACTGATTTGAACCGATTCATGAAACGTGGGTCTGCGGGAGATTCTTTAGAATTATCATTGGATCAGAAATTAAATAAAATGAAGATTAAATTTAAAAGTAAGAGTGGTAAATCAAGACGCACTTTTAGTTTGGGCCTCTTAACGGAAGATGAAGAAGAGGAAGTTCCAAGTCCCAAACTTGATTTTGACTCAAAATTTAGCTTAAAAGCAGATGCTCTTCAACGTGCCATTAAAGATGCACAAATTGTGGGTGATTATATTACCTTCACGATTTCAGATGAATTATTGACCTTGGAGGCAAGCGGTGATAGTGGTGATGTTACTATTGAAGTTGAAGAATTAACTGAATTAACCACTAAAGGAAAACAAAGTGCGATGTACTCATTGGAATATCTTGTTGATATAATCAAAGCTGGGTCGGTATCTCAAATCGTAACCGTTGAATTTTCTACCGAGATGCCATTAAAATTTGAATTTCCCCTGATCAATGAGGGAAAGATCACGTATCTGTTAGCACCACGTGTTGAGGAAGAAGAAGAGGACTATGAAGACGTCGAGGCTGGGGAATCAAAATTTGATGAATCCATTGATGATGAAGAATGATGAATTCTCTCTTATCTTTTATTTTTGGGTTACTTAATTGCAAAATATCTTTATAAATTCCTTCCCATTTTCAAAAAATGCTGCTGAGCATTTAAAGGAATTAGATATTGATATCCGAACTTTGCCACTCGACTTTCCAAGTTCCTTTGAGGAAGCCTTTAAACGTATTCAGAACCTAATAGAAAATAACTTGATTCCTGATACTGTCGATACATCTCTAAGCTCTCCTGAGGTAATTCTTTATGCCATCATGCGTGTTTTTGTTGAAATCTTGGATGAGGATATATTAAGAAACCGGTTTGCGGAGGGCTATGCTAAACGAACCGAAAAATTGCTCTTAACTGGGAATCAAAAGGTTCTTAGAAACCTTGCAATTAAAACGTTTCAATGGGATTTAGTTCAAGAGGAACACACTGGCACGAGGAAATATAACTGGAAATTACAATTTCATCATTTTTTAGAGGTTGCTCCTAATTTAATGGCCAATGATTGGAAGTTAATTAATCAAGATGTCCAAGATGGATGGGTATTTTTAACTCGGGAAAAACTCATTCGCTTACTTGCTGAAAAGACAAAAGTATATATTTTAAGCCGCAAAATTCCCCGGTCTGAAATACCAAGACTACCCGCAAGTTATGATTCTTATGTAGAGACATTAAGAGGAAAAATTGGTATTCTAAAGAAGCAATTTGAAAACCAAAGAATTTATAGTAATGAATTCATGAAACGTGCATATCCACCCTGTATTCAATTTATTCTCAATAAAGCAGGAAAAGGTGAAAACTTAGCTCATACTGAACGATTATTTTTAACTTTCTTTTTATTAACTATAGGGACTCCCATATCTGATGTTTTAGAAGTTTTTAAAAACCAACCCGATTTTAACGAAGAAATGACTCGTTACCAAGTTGAATTCGCGGCGGGTAAACGTGGAGGTGGAACAGCATACATCTCCCATGGATGTGCGAAATTAATTTCCTATGGTTTATGTAAAAAGGAATTAGATAATATGAAATGGTGTATTAATGGAAAGGTATTCAAAAAGATTCTTAAAAACCCATTACAATATTATAATGGAAAAATCTTTCTACAAAATTTAGAACAGGAAGAAGGTCAAAGCAATAAAAATTAAATAAAATTCTATTCATTTTTTTTAAATAATTTGCGCTAATCCTTTACTTAACAAAAAAATCGCTGCGTTCATTGGTAGTTCAATGGATTTATCTTTGAACGGTCCAAAGGTTTCATTTCTGATTTTAAATTCTGGACTTTCTAACACTTTTACCTTTTTCTCACCTGCAAATACTTGAGCATGAGAAAAGGGATCAAACTTCTCCAATTCGGAAAATGACAGTTTTTTAACAAGGAAACCAGTTTTACCGTGAAGGCTTCCCGGAAGTCGAATTAATCGATGAATATCGATGGTTACTGGCTCATCTACTTTACCGCCGTATATATTTATTGCGGATTTGATAAGTTTATGCCATGTTTTTTCGCCAATATTTACAAACGACCAGGAGGGCTCATTTGAATTCAATTGAGATACAATTTCTCTTTGAGCCTCAATAATATCAACCTGTTTTGTTAGAATTTTTTGGATTTGATCAGGAGAACTATCTTTTAATAACTTAAGGACTAGCCTTGCAATGCGACCCCTCCAGCCCTCGCCATAAATACTCGGCTTTTTACTTGCATTCGGATTCAATCCATGATAACTTGGGACAAGTCCTCTCCCGGTAATATAATCAACAATTTCCCTACGAGCATTTGTATTTAAAAGCCGGACACTCTCACGCTCAATGTGAATGTGGTATCCTCTCCGTCCAGAAAAAACTACAAATAAATCCTCATTTAGATTGAAGCCGAAATCTTTGGAAAGAAATTCTTCAATTATAAAGATAATTTCAGATTTGGCGACATTCATACAATTTTCACATTCCCATGTCAGTTCTTGAAAAGATTTTGAATTACAATTTTTAGATAGACATACTTTAGGTGTAGAACCAATTCCTCCAGTTCCACAAGACTTACATTTCCATTTATCATGTTCTTTTTTACATGGAGTTGGAATGTGATCAATATCCAAATCAAAAATTAAATCACAATCAAGATAAGATTTTAATTTCATGTTCCCTGCGTCAGGAGCTTCATACCGTGCAGCCGAACTATATACATGCTGAGGAATTTGAGATCGAAGGTGGTTCGTTAAATTTTTAAGATTTATAAATCCTAAATGCCTGATAAATTTTTTAATTTCCCAAAATAAGAAACCAAATTCACGGTATTCAATATCTGTGAGGAAATAATTCTCCTCAAAACGAGTATCATAGTAATGCTTGAACATTTGTGTTAAAAAATTTCGTCGGTCTATAGATTCATCACTCAAAATTCTCACGTTTTTCTATAAAGTAACATTTTTTGTTTAAATAATAGAACTGATTTTCTTAAATGAATTATGGACTTCTTTTTTTTTATTTGGTGTCTCTAATTCTCAGAGGAAATCAGTTCGTTTGAAGTAGATATAGATTTGGAGCTTAACTTAAAGACTTGGTAGGCCTGAAATAATCCACAGAATACAGTAATATAAATAACTAATTGTAAAGGATCAACTATTTCTACTTGCCCGGTGATTCCAACCATAATCCAAAAAATCCCTCCAAACAAATGTAAAAGCGCACTACCCATAATAATGAATGGAACCCCAATATTGAAAATGAGCATATCTACCTTAAAATGGAGGTCCTCAGATCTTCCTTTTACAAGATAATTCATTACATAATAAAATAAACCCCACATAACAAAGAACATTAAAAATTCCTGTAAAACATAAACGCTTAATCCTTGCCAGATACCTAGTTGTTCCATAAGATTCCGAATTAATAGATTACTTTCATAAATGATCCCAAATTGTTCTTGGCTCACAAAAATATAAGTAACCACAACATCAAATAGAGTAAATATAAGATATATTAACATCCAGGACCGCATTGACTTTAAATGCATAGAGAATATCCCCAAAGATTATTTCTGTATGGAGTAAGCTTCAGTAAAAAAAACCCTATTTAAAATCAACAAATTTAAAGAATAAATGAGATAATTATATTACACGGAATATTTAATTTAAATGGAATGAAACTGTCATTACCCCTTACCTTTTGACATAATTTAAGGGAGTGAATTCTGATTTATTCAAAATTTTATACTCTTTGGGAAAAGGAAAACTCATCGGAAGAGATAACTAAAATTGAAAGTGATTTCATTAAACAGATTGAGGTTTATATTAAAAATTTAAAAAATAAACTAAAAAACTCTAAAAATCAGTTAGTATCAACTTTTATAGAACAAAAAATTATGAATTTATCATCTATGATTGAGGATTTTTTTATTTTAAGGTTAAAAAAGACCATAAATTTAATTATAAACGGGAAGATCTTACCAAAGGATGCTCTATGTTTGGATGAAATCAGTTTATATGGCTCCCTTAATAAAATTCTTAACAAATATTTACAGAATCTTACTCTAGTTCAACAAGGTCAATCGACCCAAAATCTAAATCCAAATTTACTTAACGCCGATTATATCCCGATTCGGTTTTTAAAGGAAGTTCCTCAAATTATTGGATCTGATTTAAAGAAATATGGTCCTTTCTTGGCTGATGACATTGCTGTTTTACCCAAGAAAAATGTTGAAACCCTACTGAAACATCACGCAGTTGTTTTAATTCTTAAGTAAGAAGAAAAAGAGGAAATTCACATATACTCCTCAATCATTGATTGTCTTCTAAACAATACTTTACTGTAAAGCAACCCACCGGTTACTCCCCCTGCCATGGCGATTAGAACGGCAACTGCACTATTTACTAGGAGCATGAATACAACTATTACATAACCTAATTCCAAAGCTCCCAACGTAGAATCGCCTAAAATAGCAATTCGTGCCATCACCTGAATAATAACAAAAGTTACGATTCCACAAATAAGCGCACTGAATAATCCATCATCCCATCGCTTGCAGAAGAATCCCATTACAAACCCCGTTATAAACCAAGTCAGAATCGCGGGGATCATTGCTCCTCCAATTGCAACCTCAACTTCTGGTCCAATTGCACTAAAAATATCCATAAAAAATGGAGACACAGCATTCATACTATACAAACCCGAACCTAGAAAATACGCTAATGGCGCATTAATTCCAACGTAGGTTTCAGCTAGTGTGATTAGTTCACCAAAATAAAATTGCCAATTATCAACAAACACCATAAATAATAGAATTCCCAACCCGATTGCCATGAAAAATCCAAAAACAACCGCGATTAAAACTCGCTTGAGTCGCTTTGGATTGATTTGCTCATAAGCGTCCATATTATATCCTCCAAATTAGAAGTAATAACATATAGAATTAAATAAATTTCTCTTTTTATCATTAATATAGCTTATCTTCTTGTCAAATTCACAAATTAAAACGATTTTATCCTCGTGAATAAATCCATTTCTAAAGGAAAGAACAACTTAATAGTTTAGTCAAAACTAGGATAAAATAATAAATTAATTAAGAACCTTGATTCTTATCCTCTTTTTTCTTTTGATCTTTCTCCTCTGTCTTCTTTTGATATCGTTTTTGGATATCTTCGTGATTTACCCAATTTACGCAGCTGGTAAAAGGTCGGCTTCCGGCAATTTTAATGGATACCATTGGATATTCTGTTTTATATTTTTCTGTGCAATAGGAGCAGATCTTCTTGGGCATGGGGGAGATTTTTCCACGTTGTGAAATTGGATAGGAAGCATCACATTTGGAAGTAAACCCATTTTCTTTACATTTACATTCCTCTCGTGGTAATGAGCATTTTTTACAAATATTATAATTTGTACAACCAATGAATCTCTTTCTTGAAGCTCTTGATCGAATAATTATAAGGTTTCCATCTTTACAAACATTACATTTTCCAATATAACTTTGTTTTTTCCACATTTTCCGAATGGAAATGGCTAGATCATTTCCAATAAGATGCTCTTCATCTTTAATTTCCATTAAAATAGGTTCTAATGTATTTTTGGCATCATCCATTACCTTATTTATTTTAAAAGTTCCTTGTTCAATACTTTCCATCTCTTTCTCCAGTTGTCTAGTCATTTCAATTGAGAGAACTTGAGGGCAATGTTTTGTTAGAACTTCAGAGACCGCGGCTCCAATATCTGAAATATGAATACTTCTATCGAAAAGATACCCCCGGTCATACAATTTATCTATAATACTAGCCCTGGTGGCTTTTGTTCCTATTTCTTCTTTCTCCATAAATTTTCTTAATGAATTTTGATTAAAGCGTGAGGGGGAAGAGCTGAATTTTTCAACTAATTCCGTACGAATATCCATTTTTTGACCGATTTTAATATCAGGTAGGATGACTTCTTTTGATTTAGCAAAGGGATAAAATTTCATCCAGCCTAAAAACTTCATTTTTCGCCCTTTCAAATTAAATTTGTATTTGTCTAACTCAAGCTGCACCCTAATAGATGTAACAAGTGCGGGGTCACCAAAAATTGCAAGAAATCTGCGGACCACTAAGTCATATATATTCTTTTCAAAATTAGAAAATTTCTTTTTAGGAATTTCACCTGTAGGTATAACCGGAGGATGTGCTGGATCCGATTTTTTTCCCTTGGTTGGGGTCAGTGCGGATTTGCCCAAAATTTCCTCTGCCAATTTGGTATATTTATTGATCCCTTTTAGTTTGGTTAAAATATCTTTTATGTCAATTGTATTCGGGATGATTTCGCTTGAAGTTCTAGGATAACTTATATAAGCTCCTAAGTAAAGTCGTTCGGCAATATTTAGCGTTTTTGTTGGATTATAACCAAAATAGCGGTAACTTTCTGACTGTAAGCTACTTAAGTTAAATGGAATAGGGGGATCTGATTTTAAATCCTTCGTTTTTATATCTTGAACAACCGCTTGTTTGCCTGTACAATCCTTTAAGGTTTGCTCTGCCTCTTTCTTAAGTTTTATTTTCGATTTAGAAAAATCTACTGTGTAATCAGTTCCATTTAATTGGGTCATTGCTTTAATTTGCCAAAAGGGGATTGGGACAAAAATATTGATTTCTTTCTCTCTTTTAAAAACAGTCGCTAGTGTAGGACCCTGTACACGTCCAGTACTTAAGAGATAATAATTTATTCCTTCAGCGGTTTTAGCTGCTAAAGTCAATGCGTGTGTTAAATTGATACCATAAATGTAATCTACTTCATGTCTACATAAACCTGCATCAATTAAATTGAAGTTTAATGAATTTAGAGGCTTTTTATAAGATTCAAGAATTTCTTTTTTAGTTAAAGTTGAAAATTTCATTCGTTTCGCTTTTTTCTTTGCTTCGGAACCACAAATATGTTCGATTATATTAAATCCTATTGTGGCTCCTTCTAAATCGTAGTCACATGCGTTAATAAATTGATCACATTTTACTGACAGGGTTTTAATATTCTGAATTAACATTTCGACGTCGGACGCCCGTTTCTTCATTTTTTTACTTTTCGCTCTCTTCAAGACTTCATTAGCGGGGACCCACTTCGTATCAAAAATAGGATAATGCCACCCCTTTTGACCTGGCTTTTTAATTTCCTCTATAGTAAATAAATGCCCCAAAGCCGAAACAATTATGAGATCTGTGTCATCTCTTTTGGCTTCATAATATGCAAGTCTATTTCCAGGGATTGGGGTAATTCTTTTCGGCTTTCCCTTTTCATCTAAAATTTCAGAAATTTTTTTCATTGCAGTTGGTTTCTCTGCAATTATCATTATGGCCATAAATAATCATCTATTTCTAAGAGATATAGAATACTAGGTTTACTGTTAGAATAAAAATCCAAAATACTAATAAAAATTTATTACACCCTATAAAAGTATGAATTTAAAAAATGAGGGTTTATGATGCTCTACGGGGTTTTATCGAAGGCATATGAAGAATTAGAGGCAACAACTAAACGATTAGAGATGATAGATATATTAATCCAGTTGTTTATGGAAACTCCAACAGCTATAATTGATAAGGTCATATTCTTAACTCAAGGAAAATTACATCCTAACTGATTCGAACTTCCTGTAATAGGGATTGCTGAAAAATCTGCAATTAAAGCTGTTATTATTGCTACTGGATTGAAACCAGAACGGATTGAGCAGGTGTTACAAGGAATAGGGGATCTTGGGTCGACCTTCGAAAAAGTTCATAGGAAAAAAAAGCAAAAAACCCTCTTTACAACTCCCATTTCTGTGGAACGGGTATATAATAAGCTCGATAAAATTGCCAAATCATCAGGTGCCGGATCTGTAGATATGAAAATCAGAACCCTAGCGGGATTGTTAGGAAATGTTGATGCTAAATCAGGAAAATGGATTCTAAGAACGGTATTGGGAAAATTGAGATTTGGAATTGCAGCTCAAACCATGATTGATTCATTGGCAATTGCTTTTACTGGCGATAAAAAAAATAAACAAGATATCGAACGTGGTTACAATATTCATCCCAACTTAGGTGAAATTGCAAAAGTTTTATCAAGTGATGGATTAGATGCGATAAAAAAGATGCGAATTGAGGTTTTTACTCCTGTTAGGATGATGTTAGCTCAGAGATTGTCATCCATTGAGGAAATTTTAGATAAATTTGGGGGAAGATGTGCCTGTGAATATAAATATGACGGCGAACGGCTTCAAGCTCATAAATCAGGGACGCAGGTAAAATTATTTTCTCGAAATTTAGAAAATCCATCATCACAATATCCAGATGTTTGTGATTTAATTCGTCAAATAGAAGCAGATAGTGTAGTTGTCGAAGGTGAATGCGTGGCCATCGATCCTGAGACAGGTGATTTACGCCCTTTTCAAGAATTGATGCACCGGAGGAGAAAGCATGCAATTAAAGAAGCAATTAAAAAATATCCAGTTTGTTTGTTTCTCTTTGATATTTTAAAACTAGGCGAGAAAGATCTTATTGATGAACCTTATTTAAATCGAAGACAACAATTAGAGGAAATTGTTACCGAAACTGAACGTTTGAAATTGGCAACCACAAAAATTTCAGATAACATTTCGGAAGTTGAGACCTTTTTTAATACCTCAATAGAATCTGGATGTGAAGGAATCATAGCAAAATCAATTAAACCAAATTCATTATATCAAGCTGGTGCACGAGGGTGGTTATGGATTAAATTAAAGGAATCCTACCAGAGTAAAATGGTTGATTCTGTTGATGTCGTAATAGTCGGAGCCTATTGGGGGCGTGGAAAGCGTGCTAGAACCTATGGGGCCCTTTTATGTGCGGTGTTGGAGCAAGATATAGAGAAGTTTAGTACCATTTGTAAAGTAGGCTCCGGCTTTACAGATGAACTTTTAGCTGACCTTATTCCAAAATTTGAGGATATTACAAGAGAAACAATTTCTCCGAAAGTGATTTCAATAATAAAACCTGAACCAGATATCTGGTTTGAACCTAAATTTGTTATGGAAATAATAGGTGACGAGTTAACGCTCTCTCCGACTCATACGGCTGGATTAAGTAAAGTTAGAGAAGATTCTGGACTTGCAATTCGGTTTCCAAGGTTCCTCCGGTGGAGAGGCGATAAATCAATTGAAAATATCACCACCACAGATGAACTTGTAGATATATATAAACAACAATTAAAACAAGTCTAAATTTTTAGTTCGGGTAATTTTTTCCCAATAGGAAATTGCTTTTCTATTTCAGCAGAAATAATTTTCAAAAGCTCTCTCATAGAAATCCCTGTCTTCTGTGAGAGCTGCAAGATTTCATCTGATTCAGGTTTATTCTGAATAATAATATTCTTCAAATCCCAGGAAATTTTAACTGAGATATTATAATCTTGATTCTGAATATTTATGGGTATTGAGATTATCTTTCTATTTAATGTATATCGCATAGTCGGGAAGAAGCGAACCCCTAAAGTTCCCAATTCATTGATAAGAAAACTCACAATAGATAATAGATGATCATACGTTGTCAGTATTTTAATTAAATAGCCCGGTCGTTTTTTTGTAGTTACTGGGATTACTGAAATATCCTTAGCAATTCCAGATTTCATGAGTTTGTTAATTGTATTTCCTAATAATTCTCCCGTAATATCATCAACGTTTGTTTCGACGGTAATAATTTGTTCAAAATTATAAGGACTTGATTCTGTTTGTCTTCCCATAATTATTCTAAGCACATTAGGAATATTTGGGAATTCTTGTGTTCCAGCTCCATAGCCTATTGATTCCAGCGAAATTGGGGGGTAGAATTTTACACTTTTTTTAACTATATTGACTAAAATAGCAGCTCCTGTTGGTGTAGTTAGTTCAGATTCCACTGGGCCTCCGACAATTTCAATTCCCCTCTGCTTAAGAATTTCAAGAACCGCAGGAGCCGGGTTAGACACTAAACCATGCGAAAATTTTAAACGGCCCCCACCAACAGCGACTGGAGTTGAAATCCAATGGCATCTATTAAAAAGATTAAGATCCTGACATGCCAATATAAATCCAATAATATCAATTATTGTATCTATAGAGCCAGCTTCATGAAGATGTACATGTTCTTCAGAACTTTCATGTACTTTCGCCTCTGCTCGAATGAGAGTATTTAAGATATCACGCGCTAATTTTCTTTCAGAATCATTCCAATCCAGATAAGAAACCATTTTATTCATTATTGAATTTAGGTCTTTCCCATGTCTGTGTTTTACAGATTCTTTAAAGGAAAGAAAAATTTGAGTTCCACTAATCCCATTTTTAACGACTTTTTTACAACCAAACTTAAAATTTTTGACATCCGGTACTAATCTTAATGCATCTGTCAATTTAGATTTAATAGCATCAAAGTCAGCGCCCAAATCAATTAGTCCTGCAAGTATCATATCACCAGATAGACCAGCTATCTGACAATCCAAGATTAGAATTTTTTTTTCAAAATCTACACCCGATATTTTTCTCCCTCTCTGAAACAAAAGCTAATCCTTATTTTTTTCGGTCTGTTTTAATTTTGCTTCTCTCTCAGCTGCAAGAAAATCTTCCAGTGCCTTTGCTTTTTTAGTATATTCTTTTATCCTTTTTTTATCGTCTAATTCTTTGGAATGTTTAGCTGCTGCTTTGAACCACTCGATAGCTGTTGGAAAGTCTATTTTTTTTAAGCTTTTATTTGCACTCTCTACATATTCTTTCCTTTCTTTCAACAAACTAGGTATTTTTTTAACCCTTTCTGCTTTTTCGTGGAACTGTTGCATTGAGGCCGTTTCATCCGCTTCAAATAATAGTTTTGAAGCAGCTTCAAAATGATTCCCTGCCGTATTATATTCCTCTTTTTTAAGTTCGTCTTCCGCTAGTTTAAGGGTTTCAGCGATTCTCGGAGGAATGCTCCTAGCTTTTGAAATAAGGATTTGAGCTTTTTGCATTTCGCCCTCATCTAACAGTGTTTTAGACCGTTTGATTAGTTTTTGGGATAATTCCTCTGCATTAAAAATTTCTGAAATTTGAACCGTTGTTTTCTTAATATATATATTTTTCATTAATTCCGTTAAATATGTTGCATCAATCTCCATTTTAAGATTTTTTTCAAAATCTATCAGGATATTAAAAAAATCTTTCGCGTTTTCTTCAGTATTCAATAGAAGAATGAATAGTAGTCGTCTCATGGTCCCTTTTTCTTTAAATTGCGTGAATCGAGAAGCGATATTTGCTGAACCAAATTGCAAAGCCAATTGTGTTTCAACAGGCTCTTGCGCTGTATGTGCCATGAAAATCTATCCATGATCTAATGCCACAACATTAAATCTTCATGGGAAGGTCCTCATCTATGGCAACATCTGGGTATTTCGCCCTGATCACAGGTCCTTTGATTCTATCCCAGTCAAGAATAATAAGTGCGCGAGGCATAAGTTTACCACATCCTAAGAATGATCTAGTTTATTTGTAGTAATTATATTAATCTCCTTTATTATTATAATTTTAATTAAAAATAATCGAGTTTTTAAATAAATAGCCTAAAATTGTAATTCTCTAAACATTCTTTCAACCTTTTTTAGTAAAATTAATTATAGTCTTCATTCAGCTTCTATCTTCTTCAAAAGATTATCTAAGAAATTAATTACATGATTAATTTCTTTATTTTTTTCATCAATGGATTCCTTAGTTATCAGAATATCAATTGAATGCACAGCTGAATTTCCTGTTTCTCGAAAATCTTCAATAATCGGTATTATTTTTTTGATTTGTGCACTATATGGTTTGAAATCATTGATTTTTGTCTTAAAATTGGAAATCAGTTTAGAAAAATCTTCAAAACGACCTTGACTTTTACGATAAAAAAGGGTAATATTTGGCATTCCATATTTTTTCCTCAAAATATCGATTAAATAATTCTCAAGAATCTTTCGCAAAATAAAAGGTAAAAGCCAAAAGAACCCACTCCGATAGATTTCATTGAAATCATTCACCAAATCATAGTAAAATTTATTTCTGATAAATCTATTTTCAACGAATTTAAAGGTCGGGGGAGCAATTTTTTTTATTGAATCATCAATTTTTACCTGAAGGCTTTCAATTTTATAACCTTCACTTTTTAAAATCTTGAACAAATTATCAACGTGGTCATTTACAAATTCAAAATTAAAATTCCAAGCCATTTCACCTTTATCATATAATGATTTCACACTAGGGTTTTGTAAAATCACATTTATTATTTTTATAATTGAAAAATCATCTCCCATTTCATTTAATTCATTTAAATAAGTAGAAAAGGATTTATTTTGATGATCGAAATCAATATTAATCGATTTTAGTAAATTAGACATAAAACTACTCCTAAATACATTCGAAACTATCCAATTCACTTCACTAATAGCATTTAAATTCATAATTCTATCCTCCTTTCAATATGAGATATTTGAAAAGTTAATGATTCATCAACCTTATTGGAAATTTAACTAGGTTATACCCTAATAAAATATTTTTAGATCTAATTATTTTAAGCTTTAAATATACTCACTCAAATCTTTGCTCTTTTAAGGTATTAAATGACAAATTTCCATCCATGAGAAATATGTAATAGTATTATCCGTGAGTTTAATTAATGTCGGTTTGGGGGCACGGATTTCGAACTCAACTAAACCCTTCTTTTGAAGGATTTTCTGGAATTGTACCTTTTTTAACAAACGCTTGAACGCATCTAAATCTCCTTGCTTTTTAACGATCATGTCGTTTATGGTTAATTTTGAACGCTTTGTCTTTTTCCACATTTCATGTAAACTATCTAG
>JAEOSY010000099.1 GCA_016840125.1 Candidatus Helarchaeota archaeon
GCCTTAGCAATGGAACATAATGGGGATATCTACGCATGTGACCACTTTGTAGAACCAAAACATAAAAGGGGTAATTTTTTAGAGTCATCAATGGTTAATTTGGTAGGATCCCAGGAACAATTTACCTTTGGACAAAATAAATACAATTTACTTCCCACATATTGTCGAGAATGTAAGGTGAGATTTGTTTGCAATGGCGGTTGTCCAAAAAACCGTGTATTATCCACTAGGGATGGTGAATCGGGACTTAATTACCTATGTGAGGGGTATAAAGCCTTTTTCACCCATATTGATCCGTATATGCAGTTTATGGCGGAACAATTGCGCAATAAAGAACCAGCAGCAAAAATTATGGATTACCTGACAAAAAATAACTTTTAAAAGTATTTAATTCAATTTTTCATCACTTTCTTAGAATGCGCAACCGTCTATGGGGGATATACTACTTTATTGCTTTGTCAAATTCGGAAACAGACCAAAAACTTTAGAGACATCTTGTTTCACAAAATTAAAAGAATAAACACTACAAAACCAAAGATAATTCTGAAATTTCACCTTTCGTTACTTTTTTACTGCTCAAAGACAATAATAAGGTACCCAGAAATTTAAGGAGAAAAGAAAGTGAAATATGAAATTAAATCTTATCGAGAAGAGTTTTTAGATGACCAAGTACGAATAGGCTCAGCTATATTTAATAAATGGCTTTTTGGAGGTCAAACACCTAAAGAACAATTAAAGCAGCAATATGCTAAACCTGATTTTGATCCTGAAACACGTTTGTACGCCTTTCATGAAGGAAAAATGGTAGGTTTTATCACTACCTCAGTTTTTGAGGAGGAGGGGGTTAAAAAAGCGCTGTTCGAATTTCCATTTGTAGAAGAGGATCATGAAGAAGCTGAAAAAGTGCTTATTGATCATGCAATTAAGGTACTTATGGGTAAGGAGGCCTTGATTTTAAGGACACGAGCTGGGGAATATTGGGGTAAACGTAAACAAATGGCTGAGGAATATGGATTTACACATGCCAGTGATCTTCTTCGAGCAAGTCAGAAACGCCTTGATGAGATCGACAGCTCGAAACTATTAAACCCCGTTGATGTCAAACCCTATGATCCCAAAACAGATGCCGATAAATTAGTTAAATTGGTAATGAAACAATACAATGCGCCAGAAGAAAATGCCAAACCAGTCGTAGAAAGATACGAAGATTGGAAAATAGGCGAAGTTAAAAGCCCCTTTGGTTTTCCACAAAAGCTAGTTTCTCATGTAATCATCGTTGAAGGCGAAGAGATCGCTGGAAGAGCCTTAGGGATTCAATCAGAGCAATATGGTCAAAATACTGTTCAATTGGCCGCCTTATATGTCAAAGATAATAACGAGAATATAAGAGGGCAACTTCTAGCCGCGGTTATTAGAGATAGTAAGAAGATGGGCTTTGAAGAGTTGATTATTCATACTGGTCCGTGGATTGGAGAGAAAGATGAATCTTACACACCACACGGTTTTGAATTCTCGTCTAAAGTGGCTTATTATGAAAAAGAAATTTAAATAATTATAAAACCAATTCGTGACGTGAGATTAACATATTTCTACAATTATTCAGTGATTATTCTAGTTACGGCGCTACAGACCTTGACCACCAGATTTGTGATTTTAAAAGATGTGATCTCTGCCTAGTAACCATTGAGAAGGGACTTTTAAAATCTAAACCTTAACAGGGTGAATTAATGATGGGTGCAAAAGATAAACCTCTTAAAATCTTTCTAATTATTTTCGATACCTTACGAAAGGATCATACGGGAAAAATTTATGGAAATGATTGGATTCACACTCCAAATTTTGATAGCTTCGCCAATGACTGTTTAGTGTTTGATAAAGCATACCCAGAATCATTACCCACGATTCCTGCTCGAAGATCCATTTACACAGGAATACGTACCGCTCATTATTTTTCTAGTCCTCCTAAAAACTACCGAACTGACGACTTAGTAGTATTAGTGGGTCGAATCCCGGGTTGGTACCCAATTCCACATGACCAAAAGCATATCCCAGAGTATTTATATCCCAGGTATGAATCAATCTTAATTAGTAGTCTTTATCATCTATTTAAACCGAATATGAATTTTCATCTTGGATTTAACCAATGGAATTGGATTCGAGGACATGAAACAGATAAGTTCAAGATCGGATTAACTGTACCATTGAAGGAAATGAAAAAGCGAGTAGAATCTTCCTTAGAGACTAGCCTTTTTACTCCAACTGATGATTCTGTTGAAGCCATACGTAATAAAGTTCAGAAATTGACAGTCGATGCTTTCTTACGAAATGTCCAAACTTTTGGTGAGGACGGTTTTATCCCAAGTCAAACTTTTAACAAAGCTATAGAAGTTGTCGGGGAAACATTACACAAACAGATCTTTTTATTGATCGAAGAGTTTGCTCCACACGAGCCCTGGGAACCTGCTCGGAAATATCGTGATTTATATCTCAAAAATTACGCGGGTAACAACATCATTCAACCTAGATATCGCGATAATATTGCTTACTTAACGAGTGAAGAGTTACGCTGTCTTCGCGCAAACTATGCGGGCGATGTAACTCAATGTGATATCGCTTTTGGTCGATTTATTGACTATTTGAAGGAGAAAAATATCTATGATGACTCCCTAATCATACTTACAAGTGACCATGGGTTTTCTATTGGGGAACATAATTACACTGGGAAGATCCCACTTGCCATGTATCCGGAGCTAATTGATATTCCTTTTTTGATAAAACCCCCTGTTAATATTATTAACGGCTCAAAGCGTATATCTAAATCGTACATTTACCACCATGACATTTTACCGACCATTCTTGGATTTTTAAATGCAGAAATCCCCGAAGTTTGTGAAGGGATTGACCTTTCGATCTTTGTTAAAGAGAATGATCATTTAATTGAGGGACGGGATTATATTACTATAAGTTGGCACGCGGCTTCTTTGTATAAAGACGATAATTGGGCATTAATCGTTGCAAATGATGAATCTGTGAAAAAACTCTTCAATTTGAAAGAAGATCCAGAATGGAAGGTTAACGTGGCTGAAAACCATCCTGACATAGTTAAAGCATGTTTTGAAAAGATTAAAGGAGATGTACGAGGACCATTATATCAAGAAGAGGACATAGACGCAGCGAAAATGATGGAATGGTATCAAATTATCTCTGAGCACAAAATAGATTGGGAAAACCAATAATTATTAATTTTTTAAGTGACCCATAACAATTA
>JAEOSY010000100.1 GCA_016840125.1 Candidatus Helarchaeota archaeon
CAAAAATTCGGTTACAAAGTGAGGTGTTCGCTGTTGAAATTCCTTAAGAACAAGAGGGGTGGCTTTACCAATGAAAAAACCTTTATAATTTAAATTGGATAATAAAAATGGGAGAATATTGCAATTCTTTTTGGAAAGTTCCTCAAGTGGCTCATAATTCCCCATTTTCACCATATATAAAATTAATTTCCCTACCAGAACTACTAGGTGTTTTTTACTTGCTTGATCATCTGTATTCATTACTTGTGCGATTTGTTCTGTTTTCTTCCGTAAAAATTCTGAAACAAAATGAGGTGTTCGCTGTTGAAATTCCTTAAGAGTTTTATATGCAGTATCAGCAACTTTATAATTTTCATAACGTTCTAAATTTAAAAACAAGTATGGAAGAATGTTTGAATTTTTTCTGGAGAGTTCTTCAAGTGGGCTATAATTCCTATATCTTACCATTTTCGCACATAGGTTCTCTACAAGAAGTGCTATTTGTTTTTCACTAATTTGAGCAGCTGTCGATTCTATTATTTTATTTGTTATTTCAGGGCAAAATTCTCCGGCTCCAAGGTGTTTAAGAACCTCATTAGCTTCAATTCTCGTCCCATGTTCTTCATTATGCTTTAAATTTTGCAATAAGTATGGAAAAAGATGTATCCCCTTCTTTGCAAGTTCCTCAATTGGGGTGAAGTTGTTGAATTTTATCATATATGAACTCAAATTCTTCACAAGAGTCCTAATCTGTTTTTCACTAATTTGAGCAGCTATCGATTCTATTATTCTATTTGTTATATCGAAACAAAATTCTCCCGCTCCCAGCCTCTTAATGACTTCGGAAGCTTCAGCGATGGTCTCACGTTCTTTATTATGCTCAAAATTTTGCAATAAGTATGGAGAAAGATGTATTCTCTTTTTTGAAAGCTCCTTAAGTGGGGAAAAATTCTTGAACCTCACCATATATGAACACAAATTCTTCACCAGGATTGCAATTTGGCTTTCACCAATTTGATCTTGATTGGCAATGCACTGCTCGATTTTAATGATGAGATTACGCCAGTACATCTCTTCAACTTGGATGATCATCCAATCCGGGTTGTTTCCAAATCGATGTGAAATTCTTTGTATCATCTGACTAACAATCCTCCCCGAAAAGGCTTCAACTGCTCTCAAAATATCTAATTCAAAATCACTATCAAAATTCGGATTTAATTTCCTTAAATAATCATCTATATTCCAGAATACAGCTAAAAATTGTTGATATGCTGAAATTTGCTTCATTCGTTCCACCCCTAATTTTGATCCGGTGTTCCGATCAATTGCAATCCCAGTATGAATTACACATAGATCCTCCAAGATTTGGACTTGCAAGGAATTCAAGGTTGAGAATTTGCGAAGTATTAGCGGGATAACATGGACTCTATCTGAAGCTTTAATTAAACCCATCCTATACTCCAGTTCGTCGCCGAGCCTGTTCCTTCCATAAAAGAGATTCGGAGTAACTATTAGAGGCGACGACAGGCTAGAGTCAAATGAATGGATTTCCTTGCCAAATCTGATCTTATTTTTATACATCGTTCCCCACCTCACCCGTTCCTCTTCATAACCTGAAACTACGAGGAACTCGTGTGGAACCCCATCTTGGATCACTTCACTCCTGACAGCAGGTCCAATGGTTTGGAGATATTCGTTTACCACGTCGGATTTCACGAATTCCTCAAACGGACCTTCCAGCGCCTTCAAGAATTCTTCATATTGAGACAAAAGGTAACCCACTCCAACCTAAATTCCTAAAATCGATTACATGTGTAAAATAAATCGTCCTATTTAAACCATCTTCTGATCTTGACTTGATCATGTTAGTAGTGGATTTGGAAATGGCAAATGTAGTTGATACCATTTCATCTGATTCGCTTTTTTATTCATCAGATGCTTCGATTTTTTGAATGTAATCAATATCCAGTATATCCCCCTCCTCTAAATTCAACCCTTTCACATATGTTGCCTTAATTATTATTTTATTTTGTTTAGTGATTTTCTTAGTTTGTGTAAATTTAATTTCCCTCACTTGACCATCTGGCTTTTTTACTCTAATTATCTCAAATTGGACAAGGTCCTCAACTCCAGCACCTATCACAGTCACCAAATCAAGGTTTACATCAAAACCCATTGAAGTCGATCCTCCAATTGATTTTAAAATGACGGTATCTAAAACCATTTCTTACTTCTCCTTCAAATAAAGTACAAAGATTATGATGAATTATTGTGATTTCAATA
>JAEOSY010000010.1 GCA_016840125.1 Candidatus Helarchaeota archaeon
CCGATAGTATTTATGCGAACAAATATCTAAGAGACACGAAATTGTATCTAATAATCTCCCGCAGCTACTTGTATAAGCAATATTTTCTCCTAAAGCAAAACTAGAAAACATGAGATCTAACTCTTCAATTCCACCATTGAGTTTTTCTGGGATTTTAAGTTTGAATGCAATATCTCTTGCTTCCTCGCTGTCAAAAATGCTTAGTAAAAATCCAGTTGCCATACGTGCTGGAAATGTGACACATAAATCCCCTCCTATCATGGGGATGTAGGATAGATGATGGGATCTGTGCATTTCGTTATAAGTACCTCGAATGACTTCACCCCCCCAAACATTCCCATCAATTCCATATCCCACCCCATCCAAAGTTGAAATTACTGCCGGAGTTTCGTTTTTAATTTGATTATCGACCATTAAACTTGCTGAATGCGCGTAATGATGTTGTATTGGGAATATATGTGGTATTTTAAGGTCCTCTTGAAAATGTTTGGCTAATCTGGTAGATTGAAATTGAGGGTGTAAATCCATGGAAATAAAATTAATATCTGAATCCTTCAATTTCAACAGTGATTTCAAATGAAGAATTGAATTCTTTAAGAAAGTATAAGTTTCCATAGTATCTACATTCCCAATATGTTGAGTTGGGAATAGTCTATGACCTCTCGCAACTAATCCGGTGGAACTGAGTTCCGGACCTACTGCAATTCCTCCTTTGATTTTAGTATCAAAGGGGAGTGGAAAATATTCAGGCACATACCCTCTTGATCTACGGATAATTTTTGTGTAGTTTTTATGAACACGTAATACACTATCATCTGCACGCTGATAGATAACCCTATTATGTAGCAAAAATCCGTCTACTAACTGTTTGAGTTGACCCACTACTTCTTTTGGTGAAATTGCCATTGGTAAATCAGAGAAATTTCCACTAGTAAAAATTAATGGAATATCTCCAATCAATTGGAATACTAAATGATGGATTCCTGTGTATGGTAGCATAACTCCAACATTATGTAAACCGGGAGCAATGGAATCAGGGAGAGTTCCCTCTTTTTTATTCAATAACACTATGGGTCTTCGGAATGAAAGCAACTCTGATTTCTCTTCTTTGGAAATATACGTATACTTTTCTGCAGATTTTATATCCTTAACCATAATGGCAAATGGTTTGGTTTTCCGTTTCCTTTTCCGTGCACGTACCAATTTCACAAGTTCTGGATCACGAGCATCTCCCACGATGTGTACTCCTCCAATTCCCATTATCGCTAAAATTTTTCCAGAAAGGAGATACTCAGAAGCTATTTTGATTGCTGTAGGTGCACCTTGTGTAATACTCATGCTATTCTTAAGATATTCATGGATTCGTGATGAATCATTCTCATTTTTTATGGGATTTGAGATGAATTCAGGATTATAAAGGAAGAAGTAATTTGGACCACAATCTTTACAGCTGTAAGTTTGAGCATGAAATCGACGGTTTTTAGTAGTTTCATACTCTGATAAGCATGAAGATACATCAAGTGATGATGAAGAACAAAAAGGGAAATCGCTCATTGTAGTTCGTTCCCTATCGTATGGTAATTCGGTAATCGTTGTATATCTTGGACCACAACCCGCGCAAGCAGTGAAAGGATATTGATAATACCTCTTATTGTGCGGATCATTCATATCATTAATACAATCCGAACAAATGGCGATATCTGGGGGTGAAGTAACGCTTGCTCCTATCCCACTTTCACTAGGTTTGATTTGCAGTTCACGTCGTAACTTTTGAATTTCATCACTTGGTAGATCTTGTGATTTTAGCTCGTGAACTTCAATGCTTTCAATGTATGATATGGACGGTTTCTCGGCGCGGATTGCAGATAAGAATTGTGTAATTATTGCTTTTTTTGAAGAAAACAGCAACAGTTCCACACCGATATTTCCTTTATTTATAATCGAACCGGTCAATTCAAGTTGCTCAGCTAGATTAAATAAAAACGGACGAAATCCAACGCCTTGCACGATGCCTTGGATATTGATCTTATAATAGCCCATATCCATGCAATCAAAATGAAACTCCCTTTTTTGAGTTTTCGATGGA
>JAEOSY010000101.1 GCA_016840125.1 Candidatus Helarchaeota archaeon
GATCAAGCGATCTTCCACTGATCTACAGGCCCAACTATAATGATTATTATAATTATATTTTTAAAGTCAGAATAACTAAAATTTTTTATTGTTTTATTCGCAACTTAAAAATGTAAAATTAATATTGAGTTCTCGCAATGATGTCATTTTGTGCGGCTTTTGTGAGTTCTGTAAACAAGACTGAATATCCCGCAATTCTTACAACTAGGCCTTGATAATCATCAGGATTTTGTTGTGCCTTACATAATGTATCTTTGCCTACAACGTTAAATTGGATATGATATCCTCCACTAGGTTCAAAATACGATTTAACTAATGGAATAAAAATATCTTCCTTTAGAGAATTTGGATGGAAATCTAGTAGCAGTGAAGTTCCATTAGTAATAAGTTCAGTTTGTAATTTTTTCACCGAATTGAGAATTGCAGTTGGTCCATTTTTATCTCTACCATGAGTTGGTCCCACACCATTTGAAAGTGCATCTCTCGATTTTCGTCCGTCTGCTGAAGCAGCTGTCCAAGTTCCAAATGCGATATGAAAAGAAGTGGAATATACTCCTGGATTAAATTTGCCAGCACGATAATTTGTATATTTCGAAATTTCATTACAATACTCTCTGACAATATCTACAGCAATTTGATCCACATAATCATTATCATTGCCAAATTTAGGGACTTTATTTATAAAAAGTTCTCTCCACTCAGATCCCTTTTTTCCTCTGTAAGTTCCTCTATAGTTTTTCTTGAGTATTGTTACCATTTCCTCAAATGAGAGCAGGTTATCATCAAATACAAATTTTTTAATTACTGCTAAACTATCTGCAATTGTTGCTAGACCAATTAACTGAGGACCAGTGAAATTGTATACAGCACCGCCTTTAGTTACATCTAAGCCATTTTCAATGCAATTATCGACAGTTGAAGATAAATAGGGTTGAGGATTAAATTCAGCAATAGTTTTATCAAGTGTATTCATTGTCAAAACCATATTTTTAATACAGAATTTCGTCTGTTCTAAAAATGAATTCCAGAGATCGAGATATGATAGGATTTTCTTATTGCTTATAATTCCAATTTCTCTTTTGATAAACATATCACTTCCATTTGTTAAAGCTAATTCTAAACACTTAACAACATTCAGCTGACATGCATTTGTTGAGCCAAATGATTTATTTGGGTGTTGAGGTTCTACACATCCGATTGGTGCATACTCTCGAGCATCTTCGAGCGTAAAACCACGTTTCACAAGACCTTGAATCATTACGTCATCATTAAATAAAGCTATACTGGTGCCCAATTTAACTGAATTTGCAATTTTTGTTAAAAATTCTAATGGTGTGTTTTGATGAATTCTTATTGAAAAGGTAGGTTGAACTGTCTTGAGATGGGTATAAGCATCTAGTATAATGTATGACAAATCATTTGTCGCATCATTTCCTTTTCGGTCTAACCCTCCAATGGTAACATTTGCGGTGATAGGAGGACCTTCTCCAGCATTAATTGCTAAATAAAAGACATAATTCCATAAAGTTGTCAATTTTAGAAAAAAACATTCAATTAAAAATTGGACTTCTTCCTTGGTAATAATTCCTTTATCTATGTCATTTACATAAAATGGATGGAGTAATTGGTCAAGACGTCCAATACTGATAGCATATCCACCATCTTCTAGTCCACATATGAGGTGATTGAAATATACTAATTGGAGGGCTTCTTTAAAATTCTTTGGAGGATTTTCAGATAAATTAGAACATATTTCTGAAATTTCTAAAAGCTCCTCTTTGCGTCTTAAATTCAGTTCCGTTTCTGAAATTTCCCTCGCTAAAGAGGAAAATCTTTTTATGAATAATGTAGCTGCTAAACATACAATAATTACCGATTCCAAAAATTCTGTTTTTTGGACATCAATGGAAAATTCGCGTTTCTTGCTTTTTGCTCTTTTAACCAAACCAATTAATCCATATTTTAATATATTTTCATGTCCTGGGAAAAAATGACCAACACCATTGGTTAATTCAGTTTCAACTAAAAAAACTAATGTATCCATAATATGTCTAACCTTTGGATCTAATTTTTCTATAAATTGCTCTTTTAAAGTAAGTTCCTCATTTTTCCAAAATGGAATGATTTCTTCTTTCAAAACTCTTTTGTCATCATCCTTAATATATGATTTTTGTGCGGGGCGTTTATCATAAGTATCTACATCTTGTTCTATAAAATCTACCCTAATTTCAGGGTACAAAGGTGTTCC
>JAEOSY010000102.1 GCA_016840125.1 Candidatus Helarchaeota archaeon
CAATAAATCGAGACTTTCTTTTTCAATTTCAGTTGACATTAAAAATACTTTCGTTTAATGGGATTTAAATGTTTCGGCGCCCCCGATTTTTGTCGGAAAAGATTACTTTTGCAGATCATGAAAAAAAAGGAGAAATGTTGATATTCCATTACTCAACTTTAGCTTTGATCTTAAAGAGGGCATAATAGAAGAAGAAGGTAGAAATAACAAATAACGATCGAAATACCGTAGTAATATCTTCTGGAACTCCAAGTAATTCCACCACATAACCCGTTGCAAGTGCTAAACCGCCGATCCCTAGTAATGCCGCTCTTTTACTACTGATTGAGGATGTTTTCCGGACTTTGAAGGCATAATAAATTAAGACAAAGATAGGTATGGACATGAGGGGGACGAGGGTAAGAAAAGTAAGCACAGGGGTGAATTCAAATGGCAATCCAAAAAGTGGATCAAAGGTAATTTCGCCACCTGGTACTGCATCTTTTGTCGGATCCCACCACCAGAAAGCAACATAGATGACTGCAATAAAGCTTGTAATCGATGACAATATTAAAGCCCTTTTAGGGAAGACCATTTGAAAACCAAAGGCACAAAATGCAGCAGCTGCGCATCCACTTAACGCCGTTGCAATAGCACCAAAGACTGTGATTGCTAAGAACTTATTAAAATAATCTTCAGTTAGAAACGCCATTTCAGCTACCAAAAATATCATTGCCATACCTATAAAAAGCGCACCAATCGCAATTAATAATGTCAGAGTATCTCTTTTCTCTCGATAGGATTTGAATGATTTCACTCCAATTATTATGCCAAGAATAATGGCAACCATTATTATTAAAACGCTTATGATTTCCCAAATTGATAAAGCCATTTTGATATCTCCTATTCTTTGATATGTAGTTAATCTATTATTAAAGTAAAATTCAACATAAATATGCTTTGGAATTAATTCTTATTTTGGTGGATGGAATTATGGTAAGTGTTCTGAAATTAATGGTGGATGTATTGGTGGAAGCTGGCATCGACCATGCCTTTGGTATCCCTGGTGGCATTTCAATGTTCCTTTTTGAAGAAATTTATAAACGAAAGGAGCAAATTAAAACAATTGTTGCACGCCACGAAGGAGCTGCGGCTGCGATGGCAGATATGTATGGACGGCTCACTCATAAGCCCGGATTACTTGTAGGACAAGGGTTATGGATTGGGACTAATGGTGCTTTTGGTGTTGTAGAATCGTTTTTAGCTGGATCGCCTATGGTTATTATTACTGAGTTTTCTGATTGGTATGGTCATAGTCAACGAAATCCATATCAGCTCGGGACTGGGGAATACGGCTCAGTCAACCTCCCTAATATCTTTCGCTCTATGACCAAATATACAACGGTTGCTACAGAACCAGAAGAGATCGTTTATGGGCTCCAGCTTGCAATCAAACACGCAATTTCTGGTCGTCCCGGTCCAACGTGTCTCATAACTAGGTGGAATACAATGATGGCCCCAATCGAAGATCCTTCAGCAATGGATCCCCCAATATATCCAGTGGAGAGTCACTTAAACGTGAGCCCACCTTGTATTAGTCCCACTGATGCAAAAAAGATTTCAGACCTTTTAATCGGGGCAACTAACCCTGTCATGATTTGCGGACGTGGAATTCATGCTTCATCGGCACAAGCGGAAGTTCAAGAGTTAACAGAGCTAGTTGGGATGCCAGTTGCCACCAGTTACTTGGGTAAGGGAAGCCTTGCCGAAAATCACGACTTCTCGACTGGAGTGATGGCGAGCTTAGGTCAAAAAGTAGCTAATGAAGTAATAAGACGCGCTGATCTAATTCTTGCTGTTGGAACAGGTCTTGCTCCTGAAAATACGTTCAATTGTAGTCCCAAATTTATTGATATCTCCCGACAGAAGATTATTCATATTGATATTGATCCCCGTAATGCTGCCTGGACTTTTCCAGTAACTCTAGGTATCACTTCAGATGCTAAATTAGCCTTACAGGGCATTATTAGTGCCATTAGAGCACAAAAACCGCAGATTGACATTCAAGCCAGAATAGCAGATCTTGAGGCTTTGAAAGAAAACCCTGCAAATGAATTTTTCACCAGTAAACATTATACTTCAGATAAAACACCCATCCAACCTGAGCGTGTCGTTAAAGAATTTAATGATATTTTGCGTGAAGACGATATTGTAGTACTAGATGGTGGAAATAATCGAATGTGGTTTACTAAATTATTCCAAACTAAAAAAGCTGGTCAACTTATTGGACCTGGAGGTGCCGCAGGGTTATCTTGGTGTACAGGTGCAACAATGTGTGCTCAGATGCTTAATCCGGATAAAAAAGTATTTGGAGTAATTGGAGATGGGGGTATGCTAATGGCCCTGTATGCACTTGAGATGGTGAAACAATATAACTTACCGCTTACATATGTTGTTTTTAATAATTCCTCCTTTGGAAATGTACGCGATTACCTTACCCGTAAGACAAGAGGGCTTACAGAATATCCTGAGACCAATTTTGCAGATATTGCAACTACTATGGGGGTTGAAGGTGTTCGAGTAGAAGAACCTAGTGCGATTCGCCCCGCACTCGAAAAGGCGCTTGCAAGTAACAAACCCCTGCTATTAGATGTAATTGTGGCTAAAGCCTCAAATCTACGAATCCGGCTTAATCTCTAGGGATTTTCAAAAGAAAAAAGTAGATTTAGTGTGGGATCAATTTTAAGACCGTATCAAAAGCTTGAACGAATTTCTCGAGGTCCTCGTCAGTATGTGCCATGGTAGCAAAGCCACTAGCACCCCGTTTCGTAATTATACCTTGCGACAACATCGCTGATGCAATTCGACCCACCATATCATTGCGATAGATGGCTTTTTCGACGTTGCCTGGAATCCGTATATCTGTATTAATGGCAGCATAGGTCTTGTATTGGACAATTGATCTAAAATTATACGCAAAATAGGGGACACCATGAGATTCAAACAAATCATTCATCTTGGCAACGAACGTATCACCCATTTTTGCTGCCTTGTCCGCCGCATTCTCTTTCTCCATAAACTGTAATCCATAGTAGGTTGCCGCGGTTGTGATCGGATTACCGAGTAGGGTTCCCGATGCCATTACTTTTTCTTGTCCAGCTTCAATGCCGCTTGCAAAATAATTCATGATATCCGCCCGCCCCCCAAGTCCTCCGGTTGAGGGATATCCATGAGTGAGCAACTTTCCAAAGGCTGTTAAATCGGGCTTGACGCCGAAATATTTTTGGGCTCCTCCCATTCCCATACGAAACCCAGTAACCACTTCATCAAAGATCAGGAGCGCTCCATATTTTTGACACAGTTCTTCAACCCCTTTATTGAAATCTGGGGCGACAGGTATATTTCCCGATTCAGGTCCCATGGGTTCTACAATAACTCCAGCAATTCCCTTTTTCTTTTCAAAATCTTTGAATTTCTGCTCTAACATCTCGAGATCATTAGGCCATACTGAAACGATATCCTTAAAGCAATGTCGTGGAATGCCATGAGCCTCAAGGTCGCCAGAGCCAGGCACATGGGTATCATAGACCATTTGATCTGACCAACCATGGTAGCCGCCGCCTATTTTTATAATCTTCTTTTTCTTTGTGTATGTACGGGCAACCCTGATGGCTGCCATGTCGGCCTCCGTCCCGGATTGAAAGAACTTAAATAATTCAATGCTTGGAACGTATTTTTTAATTAACTTGACTGCCTTCAACTCGTACTCATTCATATAATACATCCCAGGATTGCAGTCCTGTAATACTTCAACAATTTTATCGCGTAATGGTTGGTATTTGTGACCGAGAATAATGGCTCCGGCACCGCTCAGCCAATCCACATATTCGTTAGAGTCAACATCCCAGAGCTTTGAACCCTTTGCACTCTTCATTGTCACGACAAAGGGATCACTAACCAACAATTGATGTTCATAGCCTCCGGGAATATTTTGTTTCGCTTCATCAAACAGCTTTTTCGATGTCGGGCATTTCTGCGCCAACTCTTTCCGAATTTTTGCCATTGTGCCATCCGGGATGGGCTGAATTGGCCCTTCAACCAGCGTTTTGATTTTCTTCTGGATCTCTTCAAATTCCATTTTCATAACCTCTGTCCCAATCGATTCAACTTAAACACCTTACATATTTAAAAATAATTCAATCTGTAAAATATATTAGA
This sequence comes from Candidatus Helarchaeota archaeon, assembly GCA_016840125.1. The sequence goes on from JAEOSY010000102.1 coordinate 4,198, forward strand.
TTAATCCGTGGGAGAATAGCAATTTATGGATACGATGTTTCGATTTAAGGTAGCGATAGTTGGTGAAGAGGGAGTTGGAAAAACGAGTTTGATCTTGAGATTTGTGAATGATTCGTTTAAAGACAATTATATCCCAACTCTGGGCGTCAATTTCATGATGAAAGATCTTCCCAACAATACCCGGTTAATTATTTGGGATATAGGTGGGCAAAACATATGGAAAGCAAAACTGCCTTTATACCTGAAAGGTTCTGATGGCGCCATAATTATCTATGATGTTACCCGCCCTCATACATTCAAGGAGGTAGACGCTTGGATCTCGAGAATACAGGAAATAGTGCGACAAGATCTTCCTTTTATTGTCGTGGCAAATAAAAAGGATTTAATTAAGGAGCGGAAAGTCTCAGAAGAGGAGGCAAAAAAATACTTGAACCACAAGAAATTTTCATTTTACTACGAATCTTCAGCTAAAACCGGCGAAAATGTCGAACTATTCTTTAAGCAAATTGCACAGATTTTGACAGAACATGCTGAATCGTAAATTAGATCTGCTTACTAGAGTGAAATAACTAATTGTCCTTCTTCTTGGTATTCTAATAACAGATCTGCCACTTTAAAAGAGGGCACTATTTTTACGCCGACCATAAGTTCTTCTTCCTTTAAGCCAATGATTTTCGCCCCCATATCACAGCAAATAAATTTAATTCCCATTGCGATACATTCCAACATTTCCTCCTCATAGCGCATCCGATGCTGCTTTCCTTTTTTCCCCAGCAAAATTCCCATAGACCCCCATAAGACAACAGTCACATCAAGGTCTTTCTTTCTATAATATTTAGCAAACCGTATTACTTCCATCGGGCTAGTAGATTCGTAAATCATATTTTTTAATAATAACAACACTTTGGTTATTTTACCCATTTTTATCTCCAAGATCTAATTCAAAAGAAATTAATTTCAATTTTTTCAACATTTAATCAAAGATTTAAGAATTATGGGGTAAACCGAGTTTGGAAATTGAAGTAATTACATTGAAGCTGATAAACGTTCTTAACGACTCCGGTATTTCAATCTATGGGATTACAAGTGCTAATCAAAAAAAATCTATCTTTTCCAAAAAGTCTCCAAATTATATTTTAGAAAATGCTAAATCGGTATTATGCTTTGCTCAGCCAATTCCAAAGGGCATTTTATATGCCAAATCTAGTAGTTTACCTCTTTTCTGGCGTTTCTCTAACATGGCTTATAGAAAGATGGATAATATTGCGAATGAATTATGTTTAATAATTGAAAGACAAGGATTCTCTGCTACTCCCATTTACAGTTGCTATCCTTGGAGTGTAATAGATCGCGATTTCTGGGGTGTCCTTCCCTTGGGCTTTTGGGCTGAAAAAGCAGGGATTGGACTAATGACAAAGTGTGGGTTACTTGCAAATTCGACATATGGTACCCGAATTTTATTAGGGGGAATAATAACCACTGCAGAATTATCTCCTTCACCTCCAATAAAGGAAGCAATCTGCCCCGAGGATTGTTTTGAGTGCATTGATGTGTGTCCGCCTAAAGCGATAAGCAAAGATGGAAAAGTAGATCATAATAAATGCGTACGTTATTCAGGAGCAAATCCATTACTTGAACTGTTGCTCAAGACTCCCGAGATTAAAGGGAAATATTCATTTGATCTGTTATTAAATACAATAGGTGTCGATGATCACGGAATGTATACATGCAATCAATGCATGAAAGCGTGTCCCCTAAATCAGAAATAGGTGTTAAACTCTCTTGTGGGTTCTCATCCTTTGGATTCTTTTGTTCATTGGCGCTTATATCCTCATTTACTATTTTGCAGATGTTTTTCTAGATAATCTAAAGGATGTCTGCGTAGTTTATGGGCTTTCGGCATTCATCATGGGATCGTTAATTATCGGAATTGATCCTGAAGAGTCCGTGGCCTCAATCATGGCAGGTATTAATGGATTACCCTATATCGCCGTTGGCAATGTCATAGGCAATTCAATTATCGCATTGACATTGTGTTTCGCAATCCCCGCCCTATTTTACAATTTCAAATTCAAGAAAATTTCAGTTTTTCATTTCCTCATTATTTACGCAGCTAGTCTCGTAATTCTACTTGGCTTCTTCATCAATAATGGGTTGCTTGTTGCTGGGATTTGTGCGATCACAATCTATTTAATCTACTTAATTCGGAATCTGAGGCAATCTCGGAAGACTGAAACACCTGAGGAAGGATTTGATTATGATGAAGCGGAGAAAGAAGGGGACGAAGAGAAATCGAAGATAAAAATGATATTATTCGTAATTTTTAGTTTTTTATTTATCGTTATTGGTGGGCAATTGTTGGTCATGGCAGCTAATGGTGTGATAGATGAAACTGGTATCTCGGAATCTTTCTTTGGGTTCGTCATAATCGCATTTGTGACTAATGTGGAAGAATTAACGCTAATGATAAAATCCATTCAGAAACATAGTGTCGAAATTGGGATTGGCGGAATGATTGGGAAACTGGTTTGGAACCTCACCTTAACATTTGGGATCAGCAGTGTAATTCTAAATTCTATGCCCTTCACTTGGGATCTCCTCTGGAACACTATAATACTATTCGCAGTAGTGTCAATTTTCTACCTAATCACCAAAAAACGGTCCATCAATAAAAGAGATGGGATTATTTTAGCAGCTTTTTTTGTTATTTTTTTGATTGTGAATATCCTCTAGCTCAAATCCACAGAGCCAGAAATACTCTCAACGGTCTTCTGTAGGAATTGAACATCAGTTAAGTTGAGCTCAATAGCTTTACGTGGGCACACTTCAACACAACGACCACAACCTCGACAAATTGAACCAATTGTAGCTCGTTTGTCTATTATCTTAATTGCACTGATAAAACAGATGTCCTTACAGGTTCCGCAGCCAACACACCGATCCGTTACTTTTACTTCAACACCTGGCATTTTTTGATAGTATTTCGCGATTTGCGGTGCCATGTCTTTAATCAATCCCGAAATACAGCAGCACGGACAACATGAACAAATTGTCAAAAGCTTTCTTTCTGGCTTAACACCCAACCATATTGAATCTCCTTTCACCCTTCCAATAAAATGGACCAAGCCCATTTCACGGCATCTTTTTAAATGGTTTAAGGCTTCCTCCTTTGAGACAGGCCGACCGAGCTTTGGGTTGATCTTCATTGCAGCCTCACCTAGAAAAAGGCAACCTAATTCACTCTGATAATCTTGACAATTGTTAGTATCTCGACACATACAGAAATTCATAAGCCAGAGATGGTTCGCATATTCAATAAATGTCTCCGCAATTTTTGAAGGAAGCACAATATCTTCTCGTTGGCTAAGGTCTTGATTGAGCTGAATCACATTATCCTTCGGGAGACAATATAAATTATCATCCTCGAAAACCATTTTCTCAATTAGATCTCCGATAATCGGGAGATTTGTTAGCTTAGCTGCAAGTTTACGTTGCTTATAGACTAATTTTATTAGTTTTATATACCACATGGCACGACCCATCATAACACTTCCATTTTTCTAATAGAAAACTGCATGAATTATTCTTTATCTTTTTTATCGAGATATCGCACGCAGACTTTCAAGCAGTTTTCAAAAGCGCAGCGCGTATTAGCGTTTGGAAACTTCCCAGGTTCATTACATGGGCGTCGTTCTTTGTTAATTAATCCCATATCGTCTTTGTCCGTGTGATAGTAATAAAGATAATTCTCCCATTCTAGATTAACTATCGACCCTGCTTTTAATCCCCATTTAATTAGCCCTGACGCATCACTGCCGCCAGTTGCCCATGGTTGATCTGCTAGGACATAATTCACGTTGACTTCTTTTGCACATTCCACTAATAGATTATATATTTCGGGGGTGAAATCGGTTCTGGTAGAATTTTCTCTTCGAAAGATTCGAAGTACCTTGGGGTCCTCAATAGTATCCATATTGATACAAGTCGTATCAATCTTATTATATTCCGTAACGTGTTTTTTGCCAAAGGCTTCGGATCCATCACAGCCACTCTCTTCTGATCCAAAGAGCGCGATGACCACTTCCGTATTTTTAGGAACGCGTTCAGGGTATTTGGTTTTCCAATCATTCACGATTTTTGCGACACATACCGCTATCACACACGCCGATAAATTATCTAACGCCCCGGGCACTCCCTCTTTGGTATTAACAAAGAAAAAGAACGCAATCATTGCAGGACCGTAATTGAGCAGGACTAGAATAGCAGTTTTCCATGAAGCAGGGTCTATTGTTACAAAATTAAACATGAATATAGTTATAACTATTTGATAAATCATTATTCCCGTTATCAATAGGAATGTTCGTGATGTAAATTGACTCATTGCACCCCAAAAAATATGCTTTCGCCCACGTGCACTTACGATTTTTGAGGAAATGATATAAACAATTAAAAAGCCAACGCTTACGCCAATTGGAATCATAAAAGCCATCCAATTGAAAACTGTAGAGATTATCCCTGCATCTACACCTGTGATTGAGACAATCAATTCTTTCACATGTATGATTGGAAAATTAAAGAGAGTTACTAATCCAATGATAATAAAATAGATATATGCCTCATGCGTGTATTGTAATAGATTAAATCTGTGGGCACTGTCTATATGACCGCTATATACGACACGTTTCTTTATTTTACCCGTTGGTTTAATCACACCCACTATATTTTGTGATGATTTTGGTTTTAAGCGGTAAAGCTTAGCAGGCCATTGTTCAGCTTTTAAATATTGAAAATAAACATGCATCAAACTGAAAAAACTGATTGCAAAAGCCAGTACAGAAAATAAAATGTTCGTTATGGGGGGACTAAGTGGATAAAAAAAGAAAACAATTGCGGAAATTAAGGTTATGGTTATACATGTTCGCGGCCACCGCGATACTCCCAAGACAGGATAGTGCTTGAAGGTCTCTGTTTCTACTGAATCACAAAATTTTTCCAATTCTTTCGTAAATATTTCGGCACCTTTCTTTTCCTCTTCGCTACAAGGGAGGCGCGGACCCGCTTCATCAATCACTTTTGCAATAAGATCCACCATATAATCCGAATTTTCATCCGAATCAACAATATACTCCTGTTTCGACATGTCCGACCACCATATACAAACATAACATAATTTACTAAATAGTACTGCTCAAACTAACCTTCAAATCATTTTTAAACCCTATGCATCTCTCCTTACATATGACTTCATTAGATAATTCTGATTCTAAAGAATATTGGTTTAGTTATGTTTTGGAATTGGATCCAAATATAATTAAGAAGACAATCCATGAAGAATTCATCACATCTCTGAATAATCAAATTCATTTAGATATCTACGGAAAAGATGAACCCAATCTTAAAGTCACAATTATTTTTATTCATGGAACAGCTGTTTATAGTAAATTCTATGCTGAGTTTCTTTACAAGCTGTATAAAGAAGGGTACCGTTTTGTTGCGGTGGATCTTCCCGGGCATGGGATGAGTGAGGGACGACGGGGGCATTTTTCAATGGACGAACTTACAACGGTAATTTCTGACGTTGTAACCTATGTAATTGATAATTTTGGTGATAATATCGCAGTTATGGGGTCGAGCCTTGGGGGTTTTACGAGTTTATATGCAATCGCTGCGGACAAACGAATTAAAGCAGGGATTTGCCATAATGCGGCAATCTTAAATGAGGGCGCCCATAAAAAAATTGTTAAAGTGGGGCTTGGTTATACAATTCTCAAACCTATGGTCCCCATCTTAGCGAAAATTTTTCCCATCTTCCGAATTAGTGTATGGGTCTATCTAAATATAGAGAATCTATTCCAAGACGACAAATTAGCCGAGAAAATAGAGATAATTATGAAGGATAAATTAGTAAGTGATAAATATACATTAAAATCTATTGCAACTCAAATGCGAGCGCCACTTGCCCATCCGATTGAGGAAATTGAGACGCCTATCATGATCTTGAATAGTGATCATGATGTTCTTTTTAGTGTAGTTAGCTGAAGAGAAAAATGATGGACAAATCTATCCTTTTAAAAAAGTATCTCACATCTCGTAATTGGCTCAATATTCTCGGCAATTAAGTACCTCGTAGTTTAATCTTCTTCATGCCTCC
>JAEOSY010000103.1 GCA_016840125.1 Candidatus Helarchaeota archaeon
AGCAGCTGGTTTACAGACCGCCCAAAAGCCCCGCTAATTAACCAAATGATTGAGCTCGCTCAGAAATCACGGGTACAGGTCTAATTCGTATCAAAGATTACTTTTGCGGATCATGAAAAAAAAAAAAAAAGAATTTAATTAAGGAAGTCCTGCTAATTTTTTAATTTGATTATAAATATCGGTTGTTCTAGCAATTAATTCCTTTTTATCTTCTTTCTTCCCAGTCGTGGGGGAGAATTTTAACCGGGCAACTCCCATTCTAACTTTTCGATACTTTCCAGGTTTTTTACCTTCGTGCTCTGCAGAGTGTGTGATGATAATAAGGTCTTTCTTGGTCACCATCTCAGCTATTTGGGGGTAGGGGATTGTCATTACTTTGCCTGATTTGGCCATTCCTGACCACCCTGATGAGAATCCGGCTTTTCCCGTAAAGCAAAGTCTTTTACTCGTCAATGCCCATGTTCCACTCAAATTGGGATTGTTACCAAAACCTCTAACATTGTATTTACCGTAATAGGTCAATATTACTTCCTCACCTGGCTCGAGGATTGCTGTAACTCTTTCCATGTGGGCTGCTATTTTGTCTTCATAACCCATTTTTTTCACCAATTAATTTTCAGGTATAAAGAACTTCATCCGTTCCTCTATACCCTTATCACTATAGGTAAATTAACTAAAATTCAAAGATATAAATATAATTATCCTTAGTGAAAGCTACTAAGTATCAATTCTTCATTATTTATTTTTTCGCGGTGTTTTTAATCAAGAACAGCTTTCCTCTGACAAGCAGTACAGTAACAAGTAGGGTAAGAGAGAGCGGGTAAATTACAGCAAATGTGATCAAAGCACCATTCCAAGCGAGACCTGCATGGAAAATATAGGCATAGTATAAGAGGATTAATCCTGTAAGATAGGAGTTCGTCTTTTCCGTCAAATAACAGAGGAGGATGCCGAAAATGATGAATGTGATAGCAAATCCGACGGTGTGCCAAGGATAGCAAAAGCCAAAAAGAACTGAAATACTAAGATATGAAATCCACTTGTTAGTTCTATTTAAGAAAAGGGGTAAGCCCCATCTGAAGAAGAAGCTGCAAACCGCGAATAACTGAATTAATTTGATAACGAAAAAGAAGAAAAACATTTTCGGTTCGTAAAAGCTGCAACAGTGCCATATAAGGCTGATAAGCCCATAACCAAAAGCAATGATCACCATAGCCAGCGATATTTTCTTGATATTTGCAGTCGATTCAGCAAAGGCATTTCTCTGAAACTTGAATATCTTTCTTGCTACTTCGGGCATGATTGCCAAAACCACGAGGCTCAGGATCGAAGGTAAGAAAAGAGGACCCATGCCAAGGATATGGTTGGGATCCCACCACTCGTAACCAATCAGAAAATTGATGACAAAAAAAGCAATAGCAATAATGAAAAAGAAGATAATCTCTGTATCCTTCGTGCTACGATTTGTCATTGGTTTCTTTTCCCATTTTAAAATAAGAGGAAGCAGAACAAATATGATTAAAAGTCCCAAACTTGCTAGAATCCTCATAGAAAGAGGTCCCCCTAACGCATCTACACCCTGCCACCAGGTTAATCCATTAATGGGGGGCTCTCCGACCACTTCAATCGATAAAATATATAAAAGATCCAAGGGTACAAGGAGAACTACGCAAATTAAGGCGATTGCCAGGAGTACTAGTAAATACTGTAGTTTGATAGATCGAAGATCCATATCTTTTATCTCATTTCTTATCAAGTCAGGATTCCAAATAAGAAACTAACGACATCACCATAGGGGGAGAGTGTCACGATGACGAAGCCAACCATGATTGCGTGTAGGAGAGTACCGGGGATAACAGATCCCGTTAATTTTTCCATATATCCCCCGAAGAAAATCATAACCAGAAAGATCGGAATCATTAAGATGAGAATCATAGCAATAAAGTAATTTCCGATTATAATACAGGGCACCATGATGAGGATCACAAACCACGAATCTACTAGGAGAAAGATAATAAGATGGATCGCCAGATAATTAACGGTTGGGTTTTTAAATTTAAGCTTGGATTTTAAGTAGGGCAATGCAAGTTTCTGAATAAAAACTGATGAGAGAAAGATTATGACAAAGAGAATGATACAGTATAGAACTAAATAGAGAATGCGAGGTGTAGCAGGAATCATTCCTAGATAATTAAGTCCGATTGTCAGGTAGTAACCAACTATGAAAATGCCTGTCAGTATGACTGAATAAATCCAGATGTTTGTTTTTTGTGATAGGTTCTCTTTTATGAGAGATCTCAGAGAAAAATTCCAGCGCTTCGAGAGCCTCCAACTATAAATGAAAACATTCACGCCGAAACAACCCACGATCGCCGTGAGCGCCGCCGTGAATGCGAGTGGTGTAAGAAATAATGGTCCAAAGATAATAATTGTTGGGATTAGTAGAAATGTAATAATATAATATTTTCCAATAAATGAGAGAAGTGAAGTCTCCTCAAATGCCTTCGGATCAATTGTCACCACAGCCGGTGAATCTTCATCTTTCCGAACCTTGAATGTATCAGCAAGAATGTCACCGACTACAAAAACTAATGCTACTAAACTCAAAAAACCGACCCAGGCCAAGACATTCCGAACATCAAATGCATTGCTCGGCGAAGCCGTTTGAGGCCAGTTAAACGAAGTAAGAATCCATTCGGTGGCAGGAACGACAAAGTCGCGATGCCATGGAGTTATTAAGTGGTCTGCCCCAGGAACTATATGAATCTTTCGAGCGGTTCCGTTTCCCATATCCCCATACAGGTGCTCGAACTCGATGTTTTCAGCGCTTTCACCTGTTAAATTTACAAATTCAGTTTTAGTCTCTTCGGGTGAAAAACTTTCATCTAAGCTTCCAATTATCAATAGGATATTGCGCGGGTTGGTTGTGTTTGAGACATCACCATCAACCAAGGTGCCAACCCCGACCCACGCCTTCACATTTGAATTATTAATCGCATAAGGATAAGTCCCAAATCCGCCCATTGAATAGCCCAATAAGGCCATTGCGGACATGTTTGCCAGTGGCTGGATAGTTGGGATTGCGGCGATTACTGCCTCCAAATCATCTGATAAATTTTGTAATTCACCTGTACTCTGTCCATGGCCATTCCAATCCAGATTGGCAACAATAACGCCAGCACTCGCCAGTTCAATGGCGAAGGTGGTCATCATTTCTTTGTTGACAATTACCCCATGCCCCATTACCACGACAGGTGTTGATTGGGTCAACCCTTTAGGTTGGTACACGTTGAAGGAGATAACATCACCTTCAAGGGTTGTTACTTGATGAGTTGTTCGTACAACATTTGAGGGATATAAATTTAGACCAAGAATCCCTGTAAGAGTTAATCCAATGAAAATGAATAAAAGACTATATTGAAGTTTTTTCGATTTCATAACCAATCCCTTCAAATTAACTGATAATTAATTATAAAAAAAAATGGGTTAGAGTTTTTTATATTCTTCTAAGACTTTTTCAGCTACGTCGTTAGTGCTACCGAATTTACCATCTTTCCAGTGGCTCTTGGGAACGGCATCGCGGGGGAGGCTTTGCCAATTATTTTCGATGTCCAAACCGCCTTTAATCATATTTGCAACCGCTTGCTCCAGCTTTTTGGATTCCTTTTCGTATCCCAAGTAATCTAGCATCAAAACTGCGGACAGAATTGTCGCGGTTGGATTAGCAACGGGCTCGCCCTTGTAATTCTTTCTTTTCACAACTGCGGGAGCTGAGCCGTGAGTGGGTTCGAAATAGGACGCCTTGGGTCCATATACCCCAGATCCTGCGACTCCTAACCCTCCTACGATTTCAGCGGCTTCATCACTTAAGATATCACCCAACATATTAGGAATAACAATAGTATCATGATAATCCGGATATCTCAAAAGGCGCCGCGCAAAATCATCGACGATCCACCATTCCACTTCGAGTTCAGGATATTCAGTTTCTGCAATTTTAGTGATGCGTTTGATGAACATCCGATCTTGCGTGCGCAAGACATTTGGTTTACAGACTATCTCGAGTAGACCTTTTCCGCGCCCATTTTCTTTCCGACTCTTACAGATTTCACAAGCGACACGCCCGATGCGATCTGTTCCTCGTTTTGTAACTATACGCATGGCATACACTGCATCTCCACCCCATTTTTCGAGGTCCACAGGAGTGATAATGCGTTTCTTTGCCAATTTTCGCACTTTCCCTTCCTTACCAGCTGCTGCATACATTCCCTCAGTTCCTTCACGCACAAAAACGTAATCGACGTCTTTCACTACTTCATTCTTGACAACTGTTGCCATTCCTGGGAAATATCGAATCGGACGGATATTTGCATAATTACCAAGACCCCACCGTAGATATGCAATTAATTGCAGGGCAACTTCTTCCGTAGCACCAAAAAGAATTGCATCAGAGGAATCAATGGCTTCACGTGTCTGCGGTGGAAAGGCAACCCCTAGCTCCTTTAAAGCGGATTCTCCAGCAGGCATTGGACGGAGTTCCAGTCCTGGGAGTTTCATCCCCTCTAGCACGAGAACTGTGCCATCTACTACATGAGGGCCAATTCCATCGCCGCCAATTGCGGTTACCACTTTTGTTTTCTTGTCTGCATTCGGTGATTTTAAAGGATTAATCCATTTCTCTTCTTCAGCCATGGTTCTCACCCAAATCTATAGTTAATCAAGAGCGGTTCTTTTTTTAAATTTTTTCAATACCCTCCTAAAAGTATTAAAAATAATAGCCACAATATAACCAATTATGAAAATTAATCCACCATGTAAAAAGTTTATAGTGTTTAGCGGCGGGGGTGGGCTCATAGCGCGCTCTCAAGTCGTTGAGGTCCCCGCTGGAAAAACTACCTTTGAGATCAACGAAGTTCCAGCAAGTTTCGATCCAAATACTACTACGGTTGAACTTCTTGAGATAGAAGGTGATGTAGAATTAAGTCAGACAGATGTACGTCGTCCAGATAAGCGAATAGTAGATAGTTTCATTCAGCGTGAAAAAACCGCGTCCGATGCCATCATAACAGCTTCTACAGATCTACGAGGCAGTAATCGTGAAAAAATCATCGGAATATGCGAGTCAGCTTATTACAGGAGATATGAAGATATGATAGGAACGATCAACGTATCTGTTCAAGCCAAAGTTCCCAGCAAATTCATATTACAAATCAACTATTTTGTAGAGGATTCGCGAATCAAATGGAAGCCAGCCATTCATGTCAATATAAACAAAGAGACCAAAAAAGCAAAAATTGAAGGGTATATCATGGTTATGAATAACAGCGACTTTTCATTTGAAAATGTGGAGTGTGAATTCGCCGAATTCGAGGTAGTCAGCGAAGTAGGCGAAGAGGGTTTTCTCGACGATTTAGAAATGGAACAGCAGGTCCAAACTAAAATGCCGAAAGCGAGGATGTTACAAAATATCAATCGAATGAGGACTTTATTGAAATAGAAGGTGATAAAATGCGTGCAAGTTTAAATTCCCGTAAAAACGTGCGAATCAAATGGTTTGATTTAAAGGACGTAGCCTACTCGATTGAAAGAAAGTTGGAAATATCTTATTCCACGGGCAGTGTCGAAAATAACATCAATAACTATACCCCCTCTTTCCAGTACAATTTTACAGAAGTGGCGAATACTCAAATCCCTCAATCAGATATCATCATTTTTGAGAATAGCCTCCCTGCAACTTATGCGATGACTGTAGGTTCGAAAGGGAATAAGTTTTCTACAGATCTCCAGAGTGATCCCATTGTATTAGTTACCGATCGGATTGTTGAGCTAGTGAAAGGTAAGGAGAATATAACCCGAGAGCCGCCCGCATATCCCAATCCTAGAATAAAAGAGATTGAGGTACGGGAGCGAGAAGATAACGTCAGCCGCAAAATCTCATTCAAGAACGATTCCGACGAGAAAATTGAACATTTTGAATTGAAATTGGTAGAAACCAAAGATGTGCGTTTCAGCAGTTCAACTCCTCCAGCGGTTAAAAGTGACCCCCCTGAATATCTTTGGACATTTTCAATCGAACCCGAATCCACCTATGCAATCGAACTCAAATTCCAAACTCATATTCGGAAGACCTTCGAAATCGAAAAGGAACCTCCACCCAATCGAAATAGAGCGCTAAGCCAATAAATTCAAAACAATTTTTTTTCTTTATTCTAGAGTGTTGAAATTATTTTCAATTATATATTAGGAGAATTGATGAAATGGGAAAGACAAAACCCATAAAACAAGTAGATATGGACCAAGAGTTCCTGAAAACGCCTTGGACCGATGTAGTTGACGAAAACAATCCTCTACCGGAATATCCCAGACCCCAAATGCGTAGAGAACGATGGTTAAATCTGAATGGAATGTGGGAATATAAAATAGAAGAAAAAGAAATGGAAACCCTAATGGAGTTTGATGGTCCAATCTTGGTCCCTTTTTGTGTAGAGTCCTATTTATCAAGAGTTGGGCAAATGCTCAATCCAGAAGAAACCCTCTGGTATCACAAAACCTTTATTATTCCAGAAGAATGGGAAGGATCCGACATTTTATTACATTTTGGGGCATCGGATTGGGAAACCAAGGTGTATGTAAATAATTTTGAAGCTGGAATTCATCGAGGGGGTTATTTACCATTTTCCTTTAATATTACAGAATATGTCAAATCGGGAGAGGTCGACCTGTTGGTTTCAGTCAGGGATTCTACAAATTCGGAGAACCATCAGTACGGAAAACAATCTTTAAATCCGGGAGGAATTTTTTATACCCCATGTAGTGGGATATGGCAAACTGTTTGGTTGGAGCCCGTCCCTAAAAATGGAATTAAATCTCTGAAGATAAATCCGGATATAGATAATATCTCAGTTCGTATCCAGATAGAACTATTTAATGCTGATAAAAAAGGTCTGCAGATTGGGATCGATAGCAAAGCTGGAGGTCTCGGTTATTCTGCGGAATTCAGCGATAGTCCGGTAACCCTGAAGCTTACTAATCTCCATCTCTGGACACTGGATGACCCCTTTTTGTATGATTTGACAGTGAATTTGTCTAAGAATGGTACGCTAGTAGATTCTGTGAATTCTTATTTTGCCATGCGTAAATTTAGCACAGGAAAAGATGAGAAAGGAATTACCAGGTTACTGTTAAATAATAAACCAATTTTTCAACTTGGTCCATTAGATCAAGGTTATTGGCCTGATGGAAATTATACCGCACCAACTGACGAGGCTTTGCGGTTTGATATTGAGTTCGCTAAAAAGTTAGGTTTTAATATGATTCGGAAGCACGTCAAAGTCGAACCTGCAAGGTGGTATTATCACTGTGATAAATTAGGGATGATAGTGTGGCAGGATATGGTCTCCGGGGGGAAAACGGGATTTAATCGGAGACAACTCATGAAAGTAATTCTCAGAGGATATTATAAAGGTAAAGATACTACACCCAAACAATACAAACGTACTGGACGTGATGATCCTGAGATACGGGAAGAGTTTGAAGCTGAATTAAAAGAAATGATCGATTATCTTTATAATTTTCCTTGTATCGGAGTGTGGGTCATCTTTAATGAGGGATGGGGACAATATGATTCAGATAGAATCGCAAAATGGGTAAAACAATACGATCCCTCACGGCTCATTGATGCGACCAGCGGTTTCGATCTTACTGAAACCGGAGATATTCGATCCTGGCATATTTATATCCGTAAATTGAGCTTTTTTGAGAACCCCAATAAGTTTCCGGATTACGCCATCGCAATCAGTGAGTGTGGTGGGTATAAATTGACTGTCCCGGATCATGTTTGGAACGAAGGGATCTCATTTGGGTATGGGGGAGTTAAAGATAGAGATAAACTAACCGTTAAATATGCAAAACTAATGATTAAGCAAGCGTTACCAATGGTTACAAAAGGACTGAGTGCTTTAATATATACACAAATTAGTGACGTTGAGACAGAATTGAATGGTCTCATCACATATGATAGGAAAATAGAAAAATTAGATGTCGATACGACGAGGAAAGCAAATTTGAAATTAATTCAGACTCTTGAGGAACAAGAGGATTGAAGGCTAGTTAGCAATCAATGAAACAATAGTTAAAAGAAATGGATTAAGGGGTAGCACAGCAGACATTCTTTATGACATTAAACGCTTTACGATTCCCTTTACTTCGCCAAACAGCATCGTAGATGGAGTAACGATGAATGTAGCCACCAAGATGGAGGGGGGTGTCCTTCAAGACGGGATCAGTTTCCATACTCGCGTTGCAAGGGTATGAATGATGGTACTTGGAAATTTTTTCTTCTAATTGATCAAGGGTTTCTGAGAACCGGATCAATTGCCGAACGACATAAAACATGCAGCCACATGGGGAAGTGTTTATCACACGCCCGCCTTTAAATTTATCATTTCGGATATCGAGCTCGACGATGGGTTTACCTATTCTAAAAAAGTCTATAAATTCATCAACAAATCGATTTCCACATTTATCTAATGAGCAGAATGGGCGAGGGAATGCATATTGAATGTTATAATCATCAAGCTCAGATTCAACTTGCTTTTGAAGGCCAAAAGGTACCCACTTCCCATTCTCCACGGGGACAATCATACCTTTAACACTATATTCGTGAGCGAGTTCTGGCAAGCCTGTCAGGAGATCGGGATGGATCCCCAGCACCAAAAAACCATCAACTTCGGGGATAGAAGAGGGTAAGTATTTCTCAGGTTCTTCGATCATGTCGGGCAGCCCTTCAGCAGGGAATTGATGCACACCCATAATATCATTGGAGTGCGATGGAAAGTCTAAGCGACAATCATCACAATAGGGATCACAAGAGGTACAAAATTTATTATAATTAAGGATATTCCCCACAAATTGTTCTGCTACTGGATCCTGAAAGAATACGAACAATTTCATTATGTTTCACCTAGTTAATTTTTCGCCTTTTATCCCAATTATTACTTCTTCAATTGGAAGTGAGCTTCCCGCTTGCTTTGCGGCTTCTTTTACTAGAAAAACAAGCCCCCCGCAACAGGGGACTTGCATCCTTACCACTTGTATACTTTTGGGTTGGTTAGTTTTAATGATAGAGGCAATTTTTGACGTATAATTTTGGGTGTCATCGAGTTTAGGGCAGCAAATAGCGATTGCCTTATCCTTGATGAAGTCTTGGTGAAGATTTGGATAGGCGAATGGAACACAATCTGCCACAAAAACAAGGTCTGCATTTATAAAATATGGTGCAGAGGGAGGCACTAAATGTAATTGCACGGGCCATTGGCTGAGTTGTGACTGAGATCGGACAGTCACACTTGGAATTTCCTCAGATTGTGCCCACTGAAGAGTTCTGGAACCAGGACAACCACCAGCCGGGGAGGCACATTCATGATTATGCTGTGCAGGGGTTCCAGTTCCACGTAGCTCTGGAGCAGCCGTCTTAGCATGCGCCATTGCGGCTTCTTCATCGAAGGGGTCAGCTTCACGTTCTATTATACTTAAGGCGCCTGTTGGGCAGGTTCCTAAACATGCTCCTAATCCGTCACAGTAGATTTCCTTAACCATTCGCGCCTTTTTCCCATTAGGAGTATCAACTAGTTGTAAAGCTTGTTCTGCACAATCAGGAACGCAACTTCCACATCCGTTACACAATTCCTCATTAATTTTGACTATTTTGCGCATTATTTTCGTCATTTTAATCACTAATATATATGCTTAACACTGTTATAGAACTTGTGGCGAACATGTTTGTACTCCAAAAAAGTTTCCAGAAGAAGAGTGGTGTTATTCTGAATATAGTTGGATGAATTCTGGAAGCGAGTTGAAAACGACATCGCACTTAGAGAAGAGGGGTAAATACTTTGCAGCTTTTGCGGAGTCAGTTCCAATGATAGAATACTCGAGTGTTTCTATAGGGGAGACAACAACACAGCAATCAGAAAAAATGTGAATATTCAACTTTTTAAGATTAGAAAGTAGATTCTGCTTTTTTAGTTTCGCCTTAAAATCTCTAGCCGTAGAGATCCATACAGGAATTTGAAAAATTTTTCCTTCAACTTGTGTGAGGAGGTTTCGCATTTCATCTTCATTCAGATGAGGACATCCAATAGATATCAAATCGGGAGTTTTAGAAGTTGTATTGAGCTCTTGATAAACCCATTTCAGATCTTCGGATGTGAAGGCAACTGTTTTTTTAATGGAGTTTGTCGATTTAGGTTTCATATGAGGAATGTCTTCGATGAAGAAAAGGGGAATTGAGCCAGAAGCCGCGCCTGCGGCGGCTAAAGCTTTCAATTCAGTCTTGTTAGGGGAAGTCCCGCGATATAATGGTATATTGGAATTAAGACCGGCAAAATAGCCTAATGCGCCATAATCAGATCTTCCGCTTAATTCGCATTCCACTTGGATTTCAGTATCAGGAGTCCGATTATTATCTAGATGTAATCCGAAATTTGTAGTGAAGCCTGATAAGGCAGAAATTAAGGTTTTAATTGCATTTTCGCGATTAGTTTTCACGTTCAAAACGGAATTTATGAAAGCAACGGCCGAGCTCTCACCAAAAGCGACATGGGACCCCGATGGCAGTTCCACCAAATCGTATGGAATACAAGAAACGCTTAACGTTGCCCCCATTTTCTTAAATAAATTGATGATATAATTCTGTCTTGCAGCGAATTCACTTGAAATGCCTTGATCTTGCCAGTCTTCAAGATCCATTCCAGCGGGGTTAAGTGTTGTAGGCACTGCAAATTGAAGGTGCTTAGCTGAAAAGTATTCAAGAACCTTTATACCCCCCTCGCCGATAGTTTTATATGAAACACCTGCGATTTGGACTCGATCAAAAGGGATAAATCCCTCGGCACCTAGAATTTCTGCCTCCTTAATTAGCAAATCCTGTAAAAATTGGGGTAAATGTGCAATTTTCTTTATTTCAGCTCCAGGTAATCTTTGGGGGGATTGATTTTCAATCTCAATAGGAATATTGGCCAAAATGCACCCAGCAATGACATTCGTATCTGGTTCGCTCAGTACAATTTTAATAGGAGCTATCTCATTCTCCTTCAGCGCGATGAGAGTCATGATACCTACAGTGGAACCGGAACTTTTAGGAAAGTGTAGTTCGATCCCAGCGACGGATTCATTAAACAGGTCGTGTTTTTTATCAATAATAACTCCAGTTTGCCGATTAATTCCATCAAGTAGAGAGATCGGTTGTGAAGTGGTAAGGATCCTAGTCAAGTTTTCGCCGGCTTAGCTTTAATTTTTTAAATTTTTGCTCATCAAAGGGAATTTTACCCTGAGCAAACGATTCTTTCCGGAATTCAAGGGGTTTGGTCGCATCAATTAATAATTTTGAACCGAGATCGTCATCAGCGCGGGGATCTAGCGAAGAGCCTTTAACATCAGTTAGGATGATGGGATTATTTTGATCGAATCGGGTATTGAGAGAAATTGCCTTCTGAACCTCGGACTCATTCGTCACATCAACTTCGTCATCAACCACAACGATCAACTTGGTAGAGTAATGGCCCTTTAGGGTCCCATCCAGAACTTTCTTGATATCAGCTTGGGATTTCTTTTTAATGGCAATAATCGTTTTCAACCAACCAAAACCATCAGGATTCAAATAAACGGATTGAATATCTACACCTTGCTTTTTTACTTCATCATAAACGACAGGAACTCGAGGCAACCCCATTAAGAATTGGTGATCCTGACCTGCGGGTAATAGCGCGTGATATATATAGTCATCTTTGGCAATAATCTCATCAATTTCCAAAATGGGTTCTTGCCGAACGATGTCATATTTTCCTGTGATATCAACGAAGGGCCCCTCGTCAGCGGTTTTATCATGTAATAATTTACCTTTGATGATAATTTCAGATTCTGGTAGCCCATTAATTAATTCTAATTGATCACCCTCAAGAGCTGCAGCAAGCTCCAACTCGTTCTCCAGCGGATCCAAGGAGGTAGCAGCAGCAATTTGCACAGAGGATGGAACACCAATACAAACATCAATGGGTAAATCTTCACCATGCTCTTTTGCATCCATAAACATAGTATAAAGGTGACGACGTACAATACGTAGAGTTACTTCGGTCTCATTTAAAACTAATATACGATGGGTAGAAACATTTGTTTGGGTATCTTTTTTGGCAATCAGCGCATCACTGGTGATGTAAGATCCCGCGTCTTTTTCATAATGAGTTAAGATCGGAAGATCTAAGATGCTTATCTTCTTGGTTTTGAATGTTTGCTTTTTTTCAACCAATTTGCCAAAGTTATACCGGGTTTTAAGGAAAAAAGGAATCCATTCGGAGAAATTTTTTAATCCCACAGAATTAGAAAAAAGTTTAGGAGAGGAATATATGTTCCCAATCATGTTATAATTCTTGAAATAGACGGGCGTTCCGTCCAATTCTTTTAAAATGGCTGCAGCCTCGAATTTTAAATCCACTTCTTCATCGATATGGATTGG
>JAEOSY010000104.1 GCA_016840125.1 Candidatus Helarchaeota archaeon
ACACGCATTGAATGCTCTCTGTTGAGTAGAAACTATGCTGGAACTGGTGAGCGTGTTGAACCACCCGCGGATCTGGTCTTTTCCTTCGAGAATAAAATCCCCTATCGTCCAACCATTATAATCATCAAGCCGATCGACTGCTGCATACGCACTCCACATTCCTGAACCACTATCTAACCAGACATCAAGTACATCAGGAATCCGTTTCTTCGTTCCACCACACTTACATTTCCATGTAACCTCATCGATCCAGGGTCTATGTAAATCATCAGGGACATTGTCCGCCTTCTCTTTTAATTCCTCAACGGAACCAATGACTTCCACATCGTCACAGCTATCACACTCCCAAATGGATAAGGGCGTTCCCCAGTAGCGTTGTCGGCTGATACACCAATCCATTAAATTCTTGATCCAGCTTTCAAACCAACGACCTGCAAATTCAGGCTGCCAGTAAATCTTCTGATTTTCCTCAACCATCAGGTCATTGAGAGCAGTCATTTTGAAAAACCACTGGGGGATTGTTCGGTATATCAATGCACTCTTACATCTCCAACAATGGGCGTATTCGTGTTCTAATTTCTCGTCAGAAAGTAGTAAACCCTTCTTTTTTAGATCTGCAATAATTAACGGGTCTGCATCCTTGATGAACTTTCCCTGATAACTGCCACCCTCTTCCGTAAACGTGCCAGATGGGTTCAACGGGGAGAAGGCAGGAATTGCATACTTAGTATGTGGACCAGCAGCTGTAAAGTCTTCACTTCCATGACCAGGAGCACAATGGACTAGACCTGTACCACCCTTCTCAACAGTCACAAACTCTTCTGTTAGAACAATGGTATGCACTTTGGGATTCTCTTTTTCAAAAGCAACGTTCAGTGGTACTTCATCGGCTAGAGGATATTCATATTTAAGCCCCTCAAGGTCTTCTCCTAGCATTTCTTCAATAACTTCATATTGTTTATTCAACGTGGCAACAATAAAGGTGGTAAGTTGTTTCGCAACAATCCAAATTTCATCGTCTACCTTCACTTTCACGTAAGTAAAAGTAGGATGTGCCATGACTGCCAAATTCGCAGGTAAAGTCCAAGGAGTGGTTGTGAAAATAATCAAGTACTCATTCTTTTTATCCTTAATAGGAAACTTCACGAATAATGCATAATCTTCTACATTGTAATATTCAAATTCGTGTTTGGCTAAGGCCGTTTCGCAGCGTGGGCAGGTATTCAGGGGTTTGGAACCTTTATAGAGATAACCTTTCTCCCGCGCTTTCTTTAATGCCCACCAAATACCCTCAATGTATCGATTATGGACTGTCATATAAGGCTTTTCCCAATCATAAAAGCAGCCCAATCGCTTGAATTGATCATTCATCTTCCATAAGTTGTCTATAGCAAACTCACGACAGCGTTCTATAAATTGTTCGATACCAAATTCATGTTCAATCTGCTTTTTATTGGTAATACCAAGCTCTTTCTCCACAATAACCTCAATTGGGAGCCCATGCATATCATATCCGGGGTTTATTCGAACCAAATTCTTCTTACCCAACATTTTAAAGCGAATGACCACATCTTTTAATATTTTATTCCAAGCAGTTCCGAGATGTATACTGCCCGTCGTATAGGGCGGTCCATCGATAAATTTCCAATCGGGTAAATCCTTGGTTTCTTCCCATATCTTCTGGAAGATCTTCTTATCTTCCCAAAACTTCAAGATCCGCTCTTCTAAGTCTTGGAACTTCACATATTTTGGCAATTCTTTTACGGTCATATAAAGTCCTCTCTTTTAAATTTTCTATGATGCGGAGAGTTCAGTGTGGTTGCAAAAAGTAGATTCTTAGTCACTAATAAATAAATCCCACACTATTAACACCTTGAAAATCGTTAGAGGAATTAAAGATTAACTTGTTCTTAAAGTTTACGGGAAGCCTTGATTGTAGAATTAAAAAAAAGAAAGAAAAAGAATAAAATTCTTATTCAATTTTTTAGGTTTTGTACTCAGGTGGTTGTATTTGGATAAGCGGTAGGGCTTCGGCGGCAGTCATTACAGGTGTTATCTTATATCTTAACCCGACAATGTCATGAAAGCCAATCATTCTACCCTGTAACTCTTTGATAGCTGCTGCGTATTTTTCATCTTTAATACGATAGATGGTGTAGGCCTCAATACCCTGCTCAGTGACAACGGTATAAGATTCAATTCGCTTCACACCCGCGGGTAATGGATTTCCAACGCTTTTGACAAACACCTTTCCTACGTCAACTGCTTTATCTGGTGGATAGACGGTCTTAATCATAAGATGCATTCTTCTTACCTCCTTTTCATTCATGTTTATTACTGGAAGATTAAATCTTTCAGCAAACATCTCTTTCAAAGCCAGTATTTTTAAATGTATATTTTTCTCTCAATTAGGATAAGAGGTTTAGGAAAATGACTCAAGTTTTCACGGCAATCATTACACCATTTCAGACAAATGGGGAGATAGATTATAATTTATTTGAGGAATTAGTAAATTGGCAAACTCGAATAGGGATTGATGGATTAGTGGTATGCGGCACAAATGGGGAGTTCGCATCACTAAGTTTGGAAGAGGTTAAATCGCTCTTAAAATTCACGTTTGATATAAAACAGGAGGAACTTTTAATTATCGCGGGAACAGGAAGATCAAGTCTCAAAGAAACCATTGAATTATGCAAAATATCAGAAGAATTGGCAGATATGGCGTTGGTAGTCCCGCCGTTCTATTTTAAAGTTTCCGAAATCCAAGGGTTATATAATTACTTTAAACAACTTTTAGAAAATACTGAGATTCCGGTCGTCCTTTATAATATCCCTAAATATTCAGGAATAACCATACCAACCGAACTGTTGATGAAGTTGAAAGACTATGAGAACCTAGTCGGCGTGAAAGATTCCTCGGGTCAAATTGAAAGTATGGAAAGTTTTATCAAAACATCTCCAGACCTATCAGTTTTTGGCGGAAGCGATGCGCTCATTTACCCCTCCTTTGAAATGGGAGCTAAAGGGTGCATTTCCGCAATCTCTACTATCTTTCCTGAAGAGGTTCTAGAGATAAAAATTAGTTATTTAGCCGAACAAAAAGATGCAGCTCAAACAGCACAAGAAAAAATTCTGACAATCCGGAACACCATTAAACAATTTCCAAATCGAGCAGTGTTTAAATCAGCTTTATCTCTGTTAGGATTTCCGAGGAGTTTTGTCCGACCGCCCTTAGTGGATCTGACTGAGGAGCAGGAGGGGCAGTTAAAAAATAGATTGAGCCCGTTTATCAGTCAATGATTAATTGTAGAATAAAACCGTCCCGAGAAAAAAGGAAAGAAAATTAACTAAATTCTCCAGCCATTCCATCCCAAGGACCATCTTCACCTTTCTTCTTCTTTTTCTTCCGCGTATCCTCTGCTAGATTATAACTATACCAGGGATCTTCCGCGTAATAGTCCTCATCGTAGTCCTTCTCGTCTTCGGATTTCTTCTTTTTGGAACCTTTTAATAATCCCATAATGATCAATAAGGTTACTCCGAATTTAAATATTTTAAGGCTTTACATAAAAAACCTAAAAAAGGGGGAATATGGAGGCAGATGAAGAGAAAATTAAAAAGATGATTGGAATTATGGATAGTTTATGTTCAAATATTTTTTATGAGGAAGTATTTGGGAAATTTTTGGATAAATGGAAGAGATGAAAAGACTCAAAGAGAGGACCAGATTTGTGCCTCCTTTTTTCGCTCTTCGTCTTCTAAATATCAGTATAAACAAATAAACACATAGAATTATGGTAATTACAATTAGGACGATATCATATATGCTTAGGAATTCGAAACCAATCGGGATTCCCCAGCCATTGTGCCGAAAGATGGCCCAGAGGGTATGGTTTTCGTAACCGGCTTCTAACCAGTATTCACTTGCCCAGCTACCACCTGGGATCGGTCCCCATCCAGGCAATAGACCAAATTCAGTTACCGAGTCAAAGGGTCCCAACGGGGCAATAGAGTTATCAATGAAATCAGCAACCAAATGCATGTAGTACCCCGCTACAAAGGGCTTTGCAATCTCATACTTTCGGAAGATTAGAAAAACGATCGCGAGGATTCCGACAGCTAGAAACGTGTGAGTAAAAATGTGGTGGTATGTATATGAATGAACTCCCATGATTAACGCGGGAATTATATCTAAGTCTGGAATAAGACCGGCTAGGAGTCCTATTCCCCAATATCTTATTCGTTTGACAGATCGTTCATCTTTATCTTTTATCCGAAGTCGTAAAAATAATTCTGCAAAGAGAATTCCAATTCCCATATGTGCGATAACACTAACCATTAGTGAGAATCTCCATTTTGTGAATATAATTTGATATGGAAATAGATTTATCAAGTTTTTGAAGGTAATTGAGATTGTAAGAGTTGAAGGAAGAATCCGACTTGGAAGGCAAATTGGATGAAAGGAAACTGATAAAGAGAATTTTAAAAGAGATAATAATATTAAATCTTGGATTTCTACTATTTCAAATAATTTTATTTATAATTTCATTGTTATTATTAAGCGTAGAATTCTCATCTAGCCCTTTTTTAGGGTTATTTTTGTTAAGTTTTGCTTTAGTAGACTTTATTGTCTTTTTTGTTTATCATTTTATAAGAGGGGGTAAATTAAAGTTATTAGAAGAAGAAAGATTTCTTCGTTTTAAAAGAGGATGGATTTTTCTCATCGTTCTCCCGGTGCTTTATTTTGGCTTAACCGTAACTACAATTTTCATTCATGATATGATTTATTACATGAATTCTGGTGATATAATTGCCCTTTTCTTCCCTCTATTAAGTAGTTTAGTGACTATTTTGGCGGCAATGATTCCTTCACTTATATCCTGGCGGGATTATTGGTGGTATTGTAACAAATACAATTTAAAAAAATAGTTGGAATGACGTAAAAGATAAAAAAAAATTCAAATTTCATCAATCGCATTTTAGCTGGAATCACCTAATATTTAGACAGACTAGAAAATAGATTCTAGTCAGACCAAAGAATTCGAAACTTAAATTAATAAACAAACAGAGAAAAAGAGAATAACAATTTAATGGTGATTAAATATGAATGTGAAAACAACCGTTGATGGAAAAACAACAATTGTGAAAATAGAAGGGCGGGTTGATGAAAAGGGCGCTCAAATTTTAGGCGAGAACTTGTCAAAACTATCAGCGAAGGGTGTTAACCAGATGCTAGTAGATCTTTCTGGCGTTGAGTTCATAGGCAGTTCAGGTATAGGGAAACTCCTTGTTGTTGCCCGAGAAGCACAAAAGTCGGGTGGCCAAGTCTCGTTATGTTCAATTCCGGTTCGCTTTAAATCCACTTTTGAAAGTATTTGGGTGAGTAATGGCACCGCACTTATGGAGAAGCTGTTACCGATTTTTGATAACCCCACCAAAGCTTTGAAATAATACTAGGGTAATGAGTGCTGCCCATAATCCCATCCAAGAAGTATTTAATTCCACATTTTTTTTCAAATTTAGCTCTGATCAGTTCGGAGAGAAAAAGAAAATTTTCATTGAGTGTCGCTAAACCTTGATTTCACGA
Source organism: Candidatus Helarchaeota archaeon (assembly GCA_016840125.1). Next base: position 5,588 of record JAEOSY010000104.1, read on the forward strand.
CGTAAATTAGGCTTATTAATTTGTTAATAATAAGTTACTATAAGTATGAAATTTTTGTATAAATTCCTTATTGGATTTGTAATATGTATAGTACTTATCGTTGCGTTTATTCTATCGGATTTTTCTCAAGATCTGTATATTCCTGTAATAGTAGTAGTGAGTATTATCATTACCTTCCTCGGACTAGCGTATTATGAAGAAATAGAAGAGAAAAAAAGGGAGTCGCTTGAAAAACCAGCGGGACTCATATACAACCGAATTTTTCATTAAAGATAATCAGAGAGTTTCGGAAGCGCATCGCCTAGAATAGTACGGGCTTCACGAATTATTGCATTACAATAAAGCCATGTGAAGAATAGAATCCGTCTCGTTTGAAATTTAAGTACATTTTTTGTGTAATACGCTTCAAATTTGGTGAAATCTTGGGAAAGAGCTAAAATTATGCTGAAGTTCTTAAATAAAGCAAATTTTAAGCCCCATTGAATTTCTTTTTCTTGAAATTTACCAGAGAGGAACGTTACATTGAGTTGATTGCTGATTTGCTCAGCGGTTTTTTTATCTATTTTGAGGAGAGGTACTTCACGCTGTCCTATTATATCATTCCATATTTTATCTTTATTTTTCGGATCCACTTCATCAAGTAGCTCTGGTAGACTTATGAGTTCATCACGTACATCCATTATGATAGGAGCTTCAATACCATGCTTTGCTAGAATTCCAAGGAATTCCAAATAATATTCGGCCCAGACGTAGGCATCTTCAGTTGGTACTTTTAAAGAGGTTTTATAGAAAAAAATTTTCAGGGCAGACCCAAATTCTTCATTAAAATTGAAGACATATAAGAGTATGAAATCGGGAAGCGGAGTAACCCGAAAAACCCAGAGCGTGTCATCGAAAATTTGCCAGGGTAAAATTTCACCATTCAGAAAGTCTGCAATTTTCTGCATTTTTTCAAGGGGAGTGTTTTCGAGAAGGGGAAGAATTTGATTAGTAGACTCATTGAGATTTTTTGTCCAAATCCAACCTCCTTGGAACTGTTTCATAGTTATATAGTTAGCTGATTTAAATTCCTTATCAGAACTCATAATTAATCCTTCATTAAGCCTAATGAACTAATAAAGCCGCGAGCAAGACCTCTCAGGATACGTTGGACCCACTTGTCAGGTCGGTTCTCACTAATTTCCCCCGGACTTCGCCCAAACTTTTTAAGCAAAACCCTAGCTACATATTCTTCATTAGGGGTTTCACGTATTGCCTCTATTACTACTTTTTTCCACTCATGATACGCTCTAATTGATGCATCTATACAATTTTTAGCATCTTGATTAGTGGCGAACCCATATGAGGCAATTGCGAGTCCAACTGGATTTATTTCTTGAAACCTCTGAAGTGTATTAATATAATCTTCATGATTGAAATCAGGCGCATATGCAGTAGGGCGTGTGAAATCCTTACCAAGATGATGAGCGCCACAAGCATCACCTACGAAAAGAAGTTTCTTTTGCCGATCGAGGAAGGAGATGTGGTCAGATATATGGCCTGGGGTGTGAATTACCTCTAAAATGCATTTAGAATCTAATTCTATGAGGTCTCCCTCTTTTAATAGGCGTATTGGGTTGCTAAGACCCAATTTTTCAGATTTTCGGTTGTATATAGTTTGTAGATCGTAGGCTAAACTGGGGATTCCAATTTCAAGATCGGGGAACTCCCTGGCAAATAGATGGATCGCAGCACAATGATCGGCATGCGAATGGGTTATCAATAGGAGGTCTAAATTATTAATGTGGAGCTTTTGAAAGCTGTTTAAGATTGTTTTGGTTGTACGTCTTACTCCCGTATCAATTAATGCGGTTTTTTTTGAGCTTTTAACAATGTATACTGCATGTTGCTTTTTTATGCCCCAAATTACCGAATCAATAAGGTATGTTCCGTGAGCTACGGCTCCAGTGTCCCGATAGATTGCCATCTCATGTATTTTCCATTTCTTTATTTGAAGAGTGTGTGGTAGAAGTTGTTGTACCTACTTTCTTCCCCTTAACTTTGACTTTCCCACTCCTATTGATGGGTTTAGCTTCGCTTCCGTTGGTGGTAGATGTAATACCCCCTTCTTCTGACTCTTCTGAGGTTTTTTTACCTTTTTTCTTCTTTTTAATCTTCTTTTTCTTCGATGGAATGTTTAATCACCTTATTACTCTTACACCTTAAAGTTTAAGGATGATCTAATAAATGTAAATATGATTTAAAGATTTAAGTAAATAGTGAATTATAGATGGTAAATGAAGAAGCATTAAAAATTTGTCAGGAAATTGTCATCATTGTGAATGGGGTATCGATAATTCTTTGGATTTTTCTGGCCATATTTCCGGGGGTTGATTCTATCAGTCTAGGAGATCCAGTCATGGGATTGCGCATCATTTTTCTGGATCTGTGGTTTTATTGTTTTGCAATTACGTTGATAATAGGAATAATTCTTCGCTCTATGTTGAAAAGTGAGCAAAACCAAGGGAGCGCGCCACAATAATTCTCTAACGTTTACAAAATGAAACCAAAGAATTATCTCATTGCCAAAATCTTTTATTTTGTTTATTTATTGTATTATTTGAAAATTTGAAATTAAATGTAAGGTGTAAAGAGATATGTCGGAAGAAGATCCAAAACAGAAAGAGGCGCGGGAAGCAAAAGAAAAGATGGAGGCACAGTTTAAAGCGCAAATGGATGCAGAACATAAAGTTATTAGTGAAAGAACGAAACATATAAGACATGTAGTTGTGGTAATGAGTGGGAAGGGTGGCGTTGGGAAAACCACAGTAGCTATTAATCTGGCAACGGCCTTAGCGTTAAACGGATTACGGGTAGGAGTATTAGATGCGGATATTCATGGTCCTAACACTCCAAAAATGCTCGGAATCAAGAGTTTTGTCCCTAATGTAGGTGAGAGCGGGATCCAACCAGCCCTTGGTCCTTTAAATATGAAAGTAATGTCGATGGCATTTCTAGTCCCAGACCCCGATATGCCAATAATTTGGCGGGGACCTCTAAAGATGGGAGCAATTAAACAGTTTATTACAGATGTTAACTGGGGTGAATTAGATTATCTAGTTGTGGATTTACCTCCTGGAACTGGAGATGAACCTTTAAGCATTCTACAATTGATTCCAAACATTACGGGGGTAGTTATTGTTACGACGCCCCAGGATGTTGCGTTATTAGATGTTCGGAAGAGTATCACCATGGTTAAACAAATGCAGGTTCGTATTCTCGGGATTATTGAAAATATGAGTGGATTTGTCTGTCCAAAATGTGGTGAAAAAGTTGATATCTTTGGAAAAGGTGGCGGTCAAAAAGCTGGCACTGATTTGGGCGTCTTATTTTTAGGTTCTATTCCCATAGACGCGAATATTACCGTAGATGGGGATAAAGGACTTCCATTTATTGTTCAAAATGCAAATTCCGAAGCTGCGAGGGCCTTTACTCAGATAACTAACAATATCCGAAAGCAAACTGAACCCGGATATAAGGGTTAGCAATCGTTCTTTCTTTTTATTTTTGAAGGAAAAAAAACAGATTTAAATTGGTTTTTGCCTTATCTTTTTAAAAACGCTATTTAAAAAGTGAATTAGAAGAAAAATGACAAGTGATAATATAGAAGAAGACTCATTGGAATTATATAAACTCAAGAAAACCTTGAAACAATTAGAAAAAAAGAGAGGTTACCATACAGAATTAATTTCTTTGTATATTCCACCTGAAAAGCGAATTTCTGATGTTTCGAACTATTTAAAACAAGAGCACGGTCAGGCAAGTAATATCAAGAGTAAAACAACTCGTAAAAATGTTATGGATTGTATAACAACGATACTCCAGAGACTTAAAATTTTGAAGATGCCTGACAATGGAATAGTTTTCTTTTGTGGGGCAATTCCGCAAAGTGGTCCAGGAACCGAGCGCATTGAACTATATCCTATCGTTCCGCCGCCAGGACGCAAAATTAATACTTACAAATATCATTGTGCTTCGGAATTTTATCTCGAATATCTTCGGGATTTATTAATTGAGAAAGCGACTTTTGGCATCGTTGCAATGGACCGTAGTGGAGCAGCAATAGCAACAGTTAAGGGAAACGAAATGACCGTAATTGAGACGATGACTTCAGGCATTCAAGGGAAGCATCATAAAGGAGGGCAATCTCAGCGTAGATTCGAGAGATTAATCGAGCAACAGGCGCATGAATTTTTTGTGCGCGTGGGCGAACACATGAATAATGTTTATTTGCCCTTGCACGAAGTCGGAGAATTAGAGGGGCTTATTATTGGGGGCGCGGGTCCAACGAAAACAGTCTTTGCGCAATCAGAATTCTTCGATTATCGACTCCGAGATAAGCTGTTGCTAGTGGTGGATACTGGCTACTCGGATATTCAAGGTATTAGAGAAATTATAGAAAAATCAGAGGGACATTTAGAAAAGCTTCGCTATACAAAAGAAAAAAAGTTAATTCAAACTTTTCTAGGACATCTAGCACGAGATACAGGATTTGTAACCTATGGCGAAAAACATGTACGTAGCGCACTTAACCAAGCAGCAGTAGACACATTACTCATATCCGAGAACGTTGATAGACTTAGAGCTACCATAATCTGCCCGAATTGCAAACATTCAGAGGAAAAAACACTTCATCGCCATGAAATAGATGGATTAGAACGAGAGATTGCGGAAAAATCGTGTCCTCAATGCGAAAGTTCTTTATTATCTATTGACACGGTTTCTGATATTATTGAGGAAATTGGGGAACTTGCTAAATCATCGGGGGCAAAAGTTGAAATTATCTCGCCGGATACTGAAGAGGGGGCCCAGCTGTGGAATGGATTTGGAGGCATTGCTGCAATTCTACGTTATAAAATTGAAGAATAAGAACATTAAATTTGTAAATTTGATGTTTAATGAAAATTAATCCTAACCATAATTCATATATTAGGTCTTTTTACCACATTTTGAGCAAAACTCAGTCCCAGATTTAATTAATTCACCACAGTATGTGCAGAATTCATCCACACGTTGAGTCTTTGTGCCACAATACTCGCAGTAGAGTGAATTCTGAGAGAAAATTTTTCCACATTTTGGACATATATGCTCTTCCGGCTTGACTGTGGCATCCGTTATATATCCATCGAGTAAATGGTCTGGAACTACCTCAGGTTTCATGGTTCTGATTTCCCGGGCAATTTGACGCCCTTTTGGAGTAAGTCGAAGTTTGTTATGCTCAATAATTTCAACAAGGTTAGCTTTTTCTAGCTGATATATAGCAGTATTAACATCATCTGGGGTGATAATTCCGCGTTCCGCAATTTTCCAAAACGCAAGGTTTTTAACGACAGTTTTGCTTTTATGCCATCCAAATGTTGTCGTTTCACCTGAACCCTTTTTCTCTTCCACTTCCTTCTGTCGTTTAAGAATGCTGATTTTGATTATTTTATATTTATTTGAGGGAGTTTCTTCGGTCAAAAATCATCAAATCCTTTACAATAATAAAAACCTTTAATTCTTATGTTTGAAAAATATCTATATTATAAAATTATTGAGGTATTTTGATGACTGAAGAGTTTGACTGTATAATAGTGGGCGCAGGGATTGGCGGTTTGCTGACGGGAGCAGCGTTATCCCAAGGATTAGGGCTAAAAACATTAATATTGGAGAAAACTAGCGTTATAGGTGGAAGGTCAGGGGTCATAGAGAAAGAAGGATTCTTGGTCGATAGTGGTCTTCATGTGATAAGGTATTGTAAAAAGAGTCCAACAGCAAAAATTTTTAAAAAGCTTCTCGGAAAAAAAGAGAAACTGGAATTAATCGAATTAGGCGATGCGAAGCTTTACTCTGGTGGGGAGTGGTATGATTATCCGCTTTCGGCGGCAGCAATCGAAACTACGACATTCTTCAATGAGGAAGAGCGGGGACAATTTAAGAAAATTCTAGGAGAAGAAATAATAGGTGTCAAAGTGGATGAATTATTTGACAAGAACGTCAAAGACTGGATAGATGAAAAGGAAAAGAAATATGGAATCAAACCAGGACCTGCTAGAATTTTTTTAGAGGCTTTATCAAAGTTAATGCTAGTATCCTATGGAAATTTAGATAAATTATCGGTGGGAGAACTAATAGCAGGAGTTCAGTTGGGTTTAAAAGCGGGGAAGGGATCATGTTACCCAGCAGGTGGTTGGAAGCCTTTAATCGAAAATTTAGCTGAGAAAATTGAATCGAATGGTGAAATTAGGAAGAATTCGAAAGTAGATGAAGTTATCGTAGAAGATAAAAAAGTGGTCGGGGTGCAAGCTGGTGATAAAACAATTAAATCTAAAATAGTGGTTGTAGACATACCCGCACAGGAGATTTTTAATGTTCTCGATGAAGAGCTTTTTTCAAAGGATTTCGTTGAGAATTGTAAGAACCTCATTCCAACCGCAGGAGTTTCGATTGATGTGGGATTGAAGGAAAAGGTCTCAGAATTAAACGGTATGATTTTATCCGCGGATCCATTCACAATGTCGAATTTCGTCTCTAACATTGATCCAACAGTCGCACCTGAGGGCAAACAGTTATATACGATTTTTCAACCGACGCCGGTAGATATAATCAGTGATAAAGAAAAGTCGGATGAAATTGTTAAAATTATCGAAAAATTATTAGATGAGATGTTTCCAGGGTTTTCTGAGAAAGTGTTATGGAGAAGAGTAGTTAAATGGCGCATGGTAGATGGAGCGATTCCTTTCGTAACACAACACAGATACAAGCGTCCTGGCGTTAAAAGTGCTGAAATAGAAGGATTATATTTCACAGGGGATACTTATAATGGCCCCGGTACCGGCGGCGAAATTGCGCATGCTTCTGCGGAGATCTGTATAAAAACAATTATGAAAGACTTAAATTTAGCAATTATAAAATAAAATCAAATCTAAATTTTCTTTTTTTTGTTTTTAGTAAAATTTTTTGGAGTGAATCCATACGAAATTGCGAGTTGGGCCCGCAGGTCATCCAACAACGAAACTAGCAGAACTAATTGAATTGATTGATCTTTGTCAGGTTAAAAGATTTAGCGCCTTGGAACTTGAATTACTTAGAATAACTTCAGCAGAATATCCTTCTTCAGAAACTATGAAACAACTCGTAGGTTACGCTGATAAAAAAGGTATAATGTTGTCGATTCACGGGTCGTTTTACATAAATCTTGCGGCAATTGAAAAAAATAAGATTGAACTCGCTAGAGAATATTTGAAACAAGCGGTTCGACTGGCTGAAGCGGCTTCAGTTAATATAATCTTTCATCCCGGATATTTTCAGGATTTATCTCATGAGAACGCAATTAGCAAAGCTGTACAATTGTTGAATAGCATAGAAATATCGGATCCATCCAGGATTTTTCTTGAAACCCCAGGAAAGTCGAATTCGATCGGGGATTTATCAGAAATGTTAGAAATTGCCACACAAACTGGAGTTCAAATTGGTATTGATTGGGCTCACAATTTTGCACGATCACAGGGAGAATTTTGGGAAAAACATGGGAGAATGAGTGGGAAGGGTTGGGAAAAATCAGATGTTTTGAATGTTTTATCAACAATTGAAAATACGATCTCCCAAAATTATTTTCATATGCATATCAGTGGAATAGAATTCACGAAAAAGGGGGAAAAAAAGCATCTCCCATTTTATCAATCTGATTTTCCCATTGAAATTGTTACTCAAGCTCTTCGAGAAGTTGATTATTCAGGAACCCTTATTTGTGAGTCCCCTAGACGATGGGATGGAGATACGGAATTGATAATCCAATTGCTTCAAGGTGAGAAAGTACAATTAGTAAGAAAGAAAAGAATCACACTTAATGATTTTTTCAAATAAATGTCATAAATTTTATAATTCGGAATTCAATTAAGTATCAAAAGCAATTAGTGGAGCCTTAAAAATGTCAATCAATCCTCAAGATAAAGAAGTCTTATCAGCAGCGCGTGAAAAATTACTGGAAGAAGTGGACTCTTTTCTGAGTGGACAAAAATACATCGCTGCGGTGCTTACTTTAGAGGATATTATCGGAATATCAAATAAAATAGGAGATCTTGAGGGAGTTAATGAGCATTACCAAAAGATCGCTGAATCTATAGAAAGATTCAGATCTATTGATGATGATATAGAAATTCTTGGGTCAGATGAGAGTTTAAAAGATATGATTAAGCAGGAACGCAGCACAGCAATTACTGCTGCGCAGCAAGCTGCAAAGGACCAAAGAATTAGGGAAGCAATTCAGTCATATGAAAGAGCTATTGAATTTTCATTAAAATTGAGTGATAAAAAGAATATTTGGAAGTTATCTAAGATCGTTTCCTTGTTAAAAAATAAGCTTCCAAGTCGAGAATTAGTACCCCCAAGCCCTTCTACTGGATCTCAAGTACAGACCTTACAAAAAGAGCGTGCATCCACGCTATCAACGCCCCAGCTAACAACATCTACCCCTGATATAGTTGCCCCTGTAGTGCAACCCACACCACCTGCGCCCCCACCTATAGCTCCCGTACCTCAAATAACGCCTCCGATACCGCAACCCACACCACCTGCGCCCCCACCTATAGCTCCCGTACCTCAAATAACGCCTCCGATACCGCAACCGATATCACCCGTACCCCAACCCTCAATTCCAATCCCCTCAATTCAAACAAGCCAATCCACTCCCACAAAACCTATATCCACGGTTGAGGAAGCAGCTTCAATTCTCGGTGCGCAAGCAACAGAAGAAGAATCAGACGATTCATTTTTGGATAATATTGTTGATGATTTACAAAAACAGCCGCAGATCGAGCCTCATCCCACATCCGGACTACCTGTAGAAAAAAAAGTTCCATTTATTCCAAAAATAACGGAACCAGAGCCGCCTGTAGCCCCTTCAGGACAGGCCATTCCTTTCGCGCAAGCACCTGTCGAGCAGCAGGGAATGACTACGGGAACAAAAGAATTAATCATTAATGAAGTTGATGACAAGAAAATCAGAAAGAAAATGATGCTTGCAGAAAAGGTGGCTCTGAAGAAACTTCAAGATGCAGAAAAGCAGTTCGAAAAGGTAGCTAAAAAGACGAGAAGCAGAAAGAAAAAGAATTAAAGAAACAGCTTGAAGAAGAGAAAAAATTACGGGAAAAGGAAGAGAAAACTAAGAAAAAAGAGAAAGAGAAAAAGAAAGAAAAGAAGAAGTCAGATAAAGAAGCAAAAAAGGATGGAAAACTTAAATCTAAATATCAAGGGGCATTACCTTCGGATGTTCTTTCAGAAATTAAAGCCCGTCAGAGCGAAGATGACTCTTAATACATTATTGAATATAGAAACAAGCAACAAATGAGCCTTTCAAAGGATTTAAATAATTATTTTCTTTTGTTACTAAAAAATTAGGTTTCATAAATGATTGATGAAGCAAGGACCAGAAATCTGCCGGGGTGGAAATTTGCGCCAGTTCCGATTTGTTTTGGGGGAGATGTTCGGGCTTTGGCTTTTTGTTGCCATCCAGGTTATAGTTTAACGCATTCTCCGATATGTGGGAGGAAGAAAATATTAGAGAAAATAGGACTGTCAGAGGAGGAATACGTAAAGGTAAAGGATTCTTTTTCAAAACGTTTTGACTGGGATGATCCAAGACCTTGCTTTAAGTCTTTATCCTATTGCTGTATGCGGCGAGATGGTTGTCCGCATACACGGGATTTTGTTCTTTATGAGAAATATGGAGAAGGAGAATCGACCCCCTGGGAAAAAATTCAAAAAGAATATTTCTCGAGAAAACGACTTCTATGTTTAGAACTATTAAAAACCGCAACGAATAAAAAATTAGTTGAACCCTATTTAGAATTCGAGGCAAATAATGGAGACGATTAAAACTAAATTGTCTTTTATTCAGATTTATTTGTAATAATTTCGGGTTTTTCAACATCGCAGAGACTTAATTCTGAGTCTAAATAAGCAATAAAGGCGTGATTATCTTCTTGAATTTGATGAATGAAAATACAGGGCACGGGAAATTGTCGCCCCTCAACTACTTTTTTAGAGAGATGGAATTCGACAGCTTCTTTACAGATGGGGCATTTTACGATTTTTATAACCATGAGATTTCCTTCTAGGAGAGTTCAATGGGTACTGGTATAATCAATCATTAAATTAGCTAATTCCTCAAAAATATTATAGATATTAATGTTATCCTTTGCAGATGTTTCATAGTATATCATATTGCACTGTTGAGAGTACGTTCTGGCTTCATCATCATTAACTGAACGCTGATCAACTAGATCCGATTTGTTTCCAATAAGTATAGCTGGAATTTGACCAGTAATCTGCCATAAGAGCTCGATATATGAGGTAATATTAATATAAGAACGCCGTCGCGATAAATCAAAAACAATGATGGCACCTTGAGCACCTTTACAAAATGTGGGTAGGACAAATTTGAATCGTTCCTCACCCGCTAAATCCCATACTGAGAAATTTACAAAGGCTTTCTCGAGATCGAGCTTTTTAACGTAAAAATCACTACCAATTGTGGTTTTATACCCCTCTAAAAATGAATTTTCACAAAATCGTCGGACTATACTTGTCTTTCCAACGCCGGCTGAACCAATAACGACAACCTTAAAAATTTTTTGGGGTTTTGACACTTTCCGAAACCTCAAATAAGAGGAGATTAAATTTTCTCGTATCCAACTTGGCTTGTTGTATAATCCGTTTGGTGAATTAGTAGTAAATAAATAAGACAAAATCGAATAAAAATGTGATTCATTAGTTTTAAATGTAATATCTTATCAAATTAACGGAGTTATTAATTCAGGACAAAGTAATAGGTCATAGATTTTGGAATGTCAGCAAGAATTGTTCTAAAGATGCCTCTAAATCCTTTACGAAAGTAGGTAATTTTTTCTCCAACAAGGTGCTAATATCTTTCGAGCGACTTATAATCATCAAATAATAGGGGACACTCTTAACTTGAATTCTCTGCTATTATTCTGCCTCTTTTGCCACTATTGTGTTTTCCATTGTGGACGATTGAAAAACATCTAGTGATGCCAAATGGAGGCTTTTGACCCATTGATTTATCAATTTGTTCATTTTTTTTGATTTATTTATGTCCACCTTTAATTTAGAAGGTACTTCAGAGGATTTGTAATACCCCCTAAAGATATCAGGATGGACTTGCATTTTTTCAACGAATTTTATTAATTTTAAATGAAGTGCGTTTGAAATATCCTTTCCAGGTAATTTACGAAAGACAAACGAAAGTAGGAGCATTTCTTTTTTACCACGATCCCAATCACTCGGGATTTCGAAGTAATAACTCACGTGACTGATGTCCGGATAGCTACGTGAAAAGAAACCTTCGCGTATAGCAATCTCTAATTCCTTACAGAGCTTCTTGGATTGATCTTCCGTGAGGATATTTTCAGGGTATGAAGAATATGCAATAGGCCCAGCTTTACGGTGAAAATAGAGTATGGTTGTAGCCAAAATTGTTTTTTCGCTTTCCAAGAGGAGACTATCTCGAATTTCTAGATATTTTTTCGAGAATTCAATGAAATATTTATAAAGTCGGATCATTTGAAGGCGGTTGTCACGCTTCCGAAAGCCCTGTTGTTCTAAAATCTTTGAAGTGGAACTGAGTTTCTCAACCAGATGATCAATATTTTGAAAAATAAACTCAGGATTTTTCCCCTTAATCAATAAAGTAAGAAAAAAAGCGCGGATACCTTCAGGAGAGTCCTTATCAGGTATAGTGAATGAAAAATTTAAGCCAACATATTTAAAGCGAGGAAAAGGAATAATGGAAACACCTTCTGAAATCAAGACTTCCTCGCCAGTCATGATCGAAAGGAGTTTTAAGTCGATTAATCTGATCCAAGCCTCATCTAATTCCGTTGGATAATAATAAACGGGTTCGGCACCGTAATCCCCAATTCTCGAAAAAATTACTCCTTGAACTAAATCAATTTCTTTTTTCTTTCGCCGACCCAACTGCAAACCTTCTTTGCTTTATCCTTTATTATTATTTCTTCCATGTGGCTTGTAAAAGAAAAGCCCTTTTTTGATTTATTAAAATTCCTTTATTTACTTTTTGAATTATTTGTATGTCGAAGGTTACAGGAAAGAACAGAGAAATAAATATATTTTATAGATGTTTGGTCTCAATCAATTGGGCATGTAAAATCTTCGCGATGATGGTGCTCCTTATGACATAAATCACAGGCACATTGAGTACATTCGAGCTCGAACTGAATGGTAGAATGTTGTATTTCGAACCTTTCCATTAATTCCGCCTGAATCGTTTCTCTTAACTCACAAACTTCCGATAATTCACAACTCTCTACAACCATATGACAAGTAAAAACAATGATATTACTACAGAGTCTCCAAATATGGAGGTCATGGACATCTTTAATTTTAGGTTGTTCATTCAACCATTCCTTAACCTTATTAGTATCAACAGGCGATTTTTGCATCAACGTTGAGACTGATTCTTTAAGAACACGATATGTTCCACGAGTTAAGATCCCCACAATGATAAGAGCAACTAAGGGATCCATCCAATTTAATCCCCAAAAGAATATAAATAAGGTTCCTACGATAACTGCTACTGAGGCGAGGGTGTCTCCGAGAACATGAAGGTAAGCGCTTTTTACATTAATGTCACGTTCATGTTGATGTCCAAGTAATTTGATTGAGATAAGGTTCGCACCAATTCCAATTGCAGCAATTATTAGTGTATTGAGAGAATCTATTGGTACTTGGTTAATGAATCGCTCAATTGCTTCGTAGGTTATGTAAATTATTGCTACGCTTAATAGAATTCCATTGATTAAGGCAGCAAATATTTCAAGCCTATGATAGCCGAAGGTGTATTCATTGTTAGATTCTCGTAGGGCAAGCCGAAGCGCGGCGAAGCTGAATAATAGGGCCGCAACGTCCAAAATAACATGGAAACTATCTGCGACAAGACTCAAGGATCCGAAAAGAAGGCCACCGATCAACTCGGCAAGAAAAACACTGGAGGTAAGAACAGCGGCAAATAAAAGGCGTTGAGAGATTTTCATAGTCAGATTGCCTATAGAACAAAAATTAGAATGAAATTAATTATGATAGCAAGAAGCAGAAGCTTCAATAAGGTGTTACTAATAAATCTAATTCGTTTTACAGACGGATCTAAAGGTAATTGTTTTAAAGTCTGGTTGGAAATAGCTCCAAATTTTGTTGGGGTTTCCAAGGTATCTGCATTTCGCACTCCGGAGAAGGGTGATAAAACTTTGACCGTTCCATCTTGTTCTAAGTTTTTAACAATCGAGTTCATGGATGTGGTAAAACCTAGATTTTCTAAGATATTAGTAGTTTCACTTATTTCCCTTTTTGGAGTAATAGAACCTTTTAGGCGGAATGTGTGTTCGAGATCTTGAAAATCAGGCTGATTTTTCTCTTTGATATTAATTTTCTTCATCTTTAACACTTAACTAAGCTAATTAACTTTGATATAAAAAGTTTTTAGAAAAAATTACTTAAACTACAATTTATTCATTCATATGGGGAATAAAAGAGGAGAAATTTAATCAGATACCTCAAGACTGAATGCTTTATTAACGTCAGGCGTTAAATCTTTGAATACATCAATATTACCATCCCATTTACTGAGAGCCTTATCAAACTTTTGTTCGAAGTCAGCCATGAAGGTTTTCAATTTTCTGCGGATTAATTCGGTTCCCTTTCCAGCGAGAACAATCGCAATTCTCACATATTTCCCATCCTTCAGTTCGAGCTCAAAGTCTTTATAAGCTAATTTTGTAACAGGCGTTTCCTTTTGTGATATTTCCATACCAAAACTTTGGATAGCTGTTAGAAATCCCCCGACTAGGTCACTGTCAAACTCAAGGCTTCCAAATCCTTGTGTGTAGAGGACTAGACCATTGTCTTTATTGATTACCATAAGATATCTCAATATTCGCCTCATGTAAGCATTTTCAAGAGCTTTTATTTCATCAGCTATAGAGTTAATTCGTTCCTCAAGTTTTTTTGTAGCAGCACTCGAGCTAGAATCAAAGGTTTCCCTGTAAACACCATATTTTGACTGGGTAATTTGATGAGCTGTCTTAATCCAACCTAACGTACTGTATTCTAATTTGCTTGCCATATCTTCGCTACAGGTTTCACCACTCTGCTTCTCGAATTTATCTTTCCATTGAGAAATATCAGTTAATAATTCCTTTTTAAGAAAGCTTTCTGCAATCTGATCTTTCAACTCGGTAAGGATTAAGGTACCATCTTTGACCGTTCCAAGGATCTGACACAAATCACACAATTTTGAAAGCCGACCTATTATTTCAAAGGCATCTAGAATTTGAATTCCAATTCTATCCTCCTTCGTTTGAAGATCACTTTGCACATTCATAGCTATTAGGATTAGATTTCGTACATATGCTAATATTCCAGTTGCAGATTTCATATCATCGGTAAATACGTCTAGTTGAACGGACTCTTCTAAGGCGGTGGAACGAACTAAGACTTTGTTTTGGGTAACTTTGGCAACTCCTAAAAACTCGGCAAGCAGTTTCACGTCATCCATGTAAACATTACGTAGGTCTAATGCAGCGATTTGCTCATTTGCCACTTTAAATCCTTGGTCTTTTGGAATATTACTTAATTCAACTGAACATGAAGATTTTAATTGACTTTTCAGCCATTCATCGATTTCAGCTCTCGTGGAATCTTCAGGGACAACGAGGGGACATTTAATACTGATAGTTTTTGGTTTAACTGTCACAGAGTGAGGTTCCCCAAAAGCATCGGAATATGAAACAGTACCAAATACTTTTGATTGCCCACATGCCATGGGCGTGAGCATGAAATCCACGCCACGGGTTTCGCCGGGAGCTAGATACGGAACTTGTTTGGTTAATGATTCTATTGTATATTGCTCAGTAACATTGAGCAGAACGGTAATATTGGTGACGGCAGTTTCAGTCAAATTTCGAAGTGCTACTTTAAAGCGAATTTCGCCACCAACATAATCATATTCGCGAACAACTTGGAATTCACCAGCAGCGGGCTCAGCTTCTTCCTTAGGAGCTTCGGCTGGTTTCTTAGCCACCTCAGGAACAACACCAAGTTCTTTTTCAAAGTTTTTCTTCAGTTTTAATGCTTTGGATTGTTCTGGATCAAGTTCTAAAATCTGATTAACTACATCGAGTGCCTCTTCGTAGGTTTTATTCTTCTGATAAACGGAACATATTTCAAATAGTTTATCGATTTTATCCTTTCTAGTCTTTTTCAGGATTTCAGATTTCAGCGCGATTGCATCTTTTGACATATTATCTGAAATTTTTAGGGCTTCCTCTATCCGTTCTAGGGCCGCTTCGTATTTTTTATCTTTAATAAGGCTTTTACTGGTGCTGATTAAATTTTTCAAAAGGAACTTCTTTTCTTCGGCTAGTATTGTTTCTTTTAAGCTCATAATCTCTTCATCGGATTGTAAATCGTCTGATAGAACTTCCAAAGCTTTAATGGCATCCGCAAATTTAAAGGCTTTTAGCTCAGCTTTCGCCAATTCAAGCACACCTTTCTTTAGGTTTTTGGTTTCTTTCTCAATGATTGAACTTTGTAATTTACTGGCCTTTGAATCATTAGGATCTATTTCTAGTAATTCTTTTATTCGTTTTAATGCAATTGAAAAATTTTCAACCTTAATTTGAGTATTTATTTCATCCCATAGTTTTTTCTTACCAGTTTTTTTCTGCTCGTCCAAGATTTTCTCTCTTAACTTTAAAATTCCTTTATTTGAGGAATCTCTTTTTAGGATCATTTCCGCTTTCTTAAGGGCATCATTAAATTGTTCATTTTGGAGAAACTGTCGAGCCTCGGATTCCCATTTATTGGATTGTGCTTGCCACTTATCCTTCTCAACTTGCTCTTTTAGTTTAAGTAATTTTTGCTCTGTTTTGTATTGTTTTACTAAAGGCGTTAAGATCTTTAAAGCTTCGGCGTAATTTTGTTGATTATATTGTTCTTTGGCAGAACTATATCCGGTTTCAATTTCGTATTTCACTTTTTCTTGGATAATTTTCTCCTTTAACTGTTGCCCCTTTTTATCATCAGACATAATTTCCAAATATTCTTCGATGATTGGAAGGGCCTCATCAAACAAGTGAAAATTGATTTTGGATTCAATATTCGCAAAAATTTCTTTTTGTTCTCGTTTTTTATATTCATTTAGTAATTTGTTATAGAGTTTTTTTGCGTTTTTATCCATCGGATTGTCTTGAATAAATGATTTTATTTCGTTAAAGACCTCAAGATATTTTTTCTCGTTCATCTTATCCTTGAGATCGTCTTGATCTAACGACATTTTGATTCCTCAGCTAATAATTTTTATGAAAACCTCACAGAAAAGGTAATTCTCTTCAGTTTTATACATATTCTTGGTAAGATTTTGGTAATTTGCAGGAGAAGAGATTCTATATTCTCTCTGAAGAAGAACCCTACTGTTTATTACAACTTACTATTTATTATATAAAAAGATTGAGATTTTAGTGGTGAAACTATTTACCACTAAAGGTTGGTTTTCGTTTCTCATTTAATGCAAAAACACCCTCTTTATAGTCTCCTGTATTTGTGCTGAGTACTTGAATTTTTCGTTCATCCTCAATTGCAGTTTTAAAATCTTTGCTT
The DNA here is from genome assembly GCA_016840125.1 of Candidatus Helarchaeota archaeon. Next base: position 22,298 of record JAEOSY010000104.1, read on the forward strand.
AATCCGTCCATAAATAACTTTTTCATTCTTCCGATAGCCAAGGTTGGCTGCTTCGCAAGTCGCTCTGCATAGTCATTTGTAACAGGTTCTAACTCTTCGGGAGGGACAACCTTATTCACCAATCCCAATTTCTCCATTTCGGTTGCGCTAATCATTTCTCCAAAAAAGCATATCTCCGCGGCTTTAGGCCAAGGAACTAATCGGGGGAGGTAATATGTACCTGCAAACCCAGGGATTAAACCTATGTTAATGAAGCTCTCTGCAAATCTGGCTTTTTCCGAGGCAATAATTAAATCACACGACAGCGCTAAATTCATCCCAGCTCCAATCGCGTACCCATTAACGGCGGCAATAACAGGTATTCTTAGAGTTCTTAATTCATAAGCAATTTGGTATAAATCTTGCGTTAATTGTTCCATTAAATCATCAGATTTCCCAGTTTCAATTGATTCCTTAAATTGCTTGATATCCCCTCCAGCACTAAACGCTTTGCCGGTTCCAGTAATAATCAAAACCCTAATTGCTTCATTTTTCTCGCATTCTTTTATTGCTGCTAATAAATCTTTCCCCGTCTGCATATCCAACGTTGGAAACTTTCGATTTTCAACTATTTTGAGAGTTATTTTTGCAATAGAGCCATTTATTTCCAATTCTACATTTTTATACATTCAATCACCCGCTTCACAACTATTTCCCTTTGAAATTTGGTTTTCGTTTCTCAAAAAATGCAGTTACGCCTTCCGCAAAGTCTTCAGATCCAGCAACTTTTATCTGTATTTCACTTTCAGCATCTAATTGCTGCTTAATTGTATTCATGAAAGTCATGTTTACCAGTTTTTTTGTATTTATAACATTCAATGGGGGAACATTTGCTAATTTTGCAGCAATATTATCGACAGTTTGGTCCAATTCATTTTCAGGGACCGCAGCATTTATTAAACCCCACTCGGCGGCTTGTTTAGCAGTAATTTTCCCCAACCAGAAGAACTCTTTTGCTCTCTTCATCCCAATCATCCGAGGAATTGTATATGATCCAGAACCATCGATGCTTAAACCGACATTCGCAAATGCTTCATCCAAGACCGCATTTTCTTCAGCATAAATCAAATCACAACTCAAAATTACATTTAATCCCCCGCCATAAGCTCCACCACGTATTTTCCCAATTACCGGTTTTCTAAGTGTCATAATTTTCATCGCACATGGGTGCATGATTGCAGTAATATCAGCAATCTTCTTGGGTGCCGTCCCGGCTTTAATCGAAGATGAAAATTCCTTAATGTTTCCTCCGCTTGAAAACATTTTTCCTTTACCCGTCAAGATAATAACACGAATTGCGTCATCCTTCTCACAATCTTCAAGAGCTGAATAAAGCTCTTCCATATTAGCCACATTTACTGCATTATAAGTGGCGGGCGTATTTAGCCAGATTGTAGCAATAGCCCCTTCTTTTTCTAAAAGTATATAATTGAATGTCATAATATCACCAAAACTAAATTAGAATAGTTCGTTTACTTTATAATTAGATTGTTTTCGAGTAGGGAGTAAGTCCTTTAGTATTATTTGTGTTAAATTAATGTGAATTAAATTCCTGTAGGATTTTATCAATTCGATCAGCAGACTCCTTCATTTCCTGATAAGCAAGACCAATGGTTCCTTTTTTTGGAAGGATGCCTACAAGTAAGAACGATTTTCGCTTATTAAGTTCAGTAGTTTTCATATTTACAATAATTGCTTTCATTTGATCGTTTCCTTCAAGTAAAACAAATTTTACTCCACTTTCAAATAATTTCTCAGAAACAAATTCAATAGTATTCAGTATCGAGGTACTCCACTTACTGAAATAGACTTTATCAATTTTTGACGATAGTGCTTGGTCTGGTACGTCTCTTAAACTCTTTGGAACATATGCCGCATCTTCATGGATACCTAATATAGTGCCATCGTAGCCTATAACAATTGACATACGTATTCCAGCTCGACTTCTAAGAAATCTTAACTCTTCTAGTAATTTCTTGCTCAAAGGATTAAGGTCTTCCTGATTTGAATTTGCATTTTCTTCATTGTTTTTAGGTTCATTATTTTTTTGAGAAGGCATTTTTTCAGTATCCGTAGTAAATTTAAATTCATGAGTTTCTATTCAAATTGATTATTCAAATAGAATAACACTACTAATCTTAAAATTTTTCGTTAAAACATCATCGCCCTTCAATCCCCTACATCAAAATAGACACCAAAAAATCTTATAAAGGACCATTTTCTTATATATTGTGACAAAATATTTTGTCATTTTTAGTGGTCGGTTTTGCCCGCTTCAGATATTTGCCATATTTTCTCCCTCAATCAAAATATGACTCGTATTTTGGGCAAAACCCCCTAATTCCCCCATTAATATTTTTCAAAAACAAACCAATTTCTCATCCTAATAATTACTTTTTTTGTTCTAAAAATTTACAGAGGTTATTGTTCATCAAATCCTATCCGTTTTGAGTAGATCACAAATTACATATTTTGATCTGGAAATTCTGCAAATTTTAACTGCAAGTAAATTTCTACTAGATTTATGTGTTGGATATATGAATCGTATGTTTTAAAAGCAAGGAAATCAACAATAAGTAAATTATTGTCTGTTAAAGACATTTTGGAAATAAATTGAGTTGGAACTGCCGGAAAAAAATGTCGAAATGGCAATTACCAGAAGTGGACCTACATGAATATGTGGAGAAGGTCAAAAAAGTTTTTGGAATAGAAGCAGAAGGTAAGATAGAATATAGCGAGATATTTTCTATTCCCAAGGAGATTGACAGACGTAGAACCTTGCTAAAGTATTTTATTCCCGATATTTTTGTGCCAGGAAAATATAATCGGCGTGCTGATTTAATAGATGGATGTATATATTATCTAGAGTTTCTGGAGGAAAAAGGAAATCAATCTATAGTTTATTCCTTATGGACTAAACGATTGAGGATAAAAAAAGAATACAATGCAGAAGATTTAGAAGAGGACATCTATGGATATAACTTATACCATCCCATTTGGTCCGTTTTAGGGAATCCGAATAATCCTGGCTTATTTATTACGAATTTAGTGAAAAATATCCATGCATTTAAAGGACGCAAACGGAAATTAGATATTAACGATTATTCACTCATCTTTTTTGATATTTTCCACTCCATTCCATTCTCAAAAATAACTAAAAAGATGCTAAATTTTTTGCAGCTATTGAGTAGAGAATTTGAAAGAAGACCATTAAAAGAAGCAATTAATTTAAAAACGTTTATGAAAAGTCAAGGATTTGGGGATGTGCGCTCCTTTCTAGCTCAATTTAATAAATTAGGTATCCATATTCATCCATTATATGAACGCAGCAATTTTGGATTGGATACCTATGTCTTCTACTGTCCATTTCCGAATCATGTTCAGATAAAATTTAAGCAGAAATATATAGGGCAAGAGTTTTTGACAGGGGGAAAAGAGTTTATTCAAGAAATTTTCCTTATACTTCCTTCAAATGAAAGATGGAAGTTGCTCTATCGTAAATTTCCACCACAAACCCGTTGTTATCGCTTAATTTTACTTCAGGTCCCAAATCATAGCTTCTTGGATTATTTTAATCTAGCACAACAAAAATGGAATATTCCATGGACTGTAATCAAAGAAAATTGGTCTGAATATTTTGAGAACCTAAATAAAATGAATAATCCCATCCAGCTTGGCTATAAAAGGATAGTACCAACCGAAAACCTCTTGAAAGTTTGTGAACTTCTTGAACGGGATGGTAATGTTAAAAATAAAATCATTCATCGGAAAACTAAAATCCCTATTCAAGAAATAGAAAAAATTAGAACGGAGCTAGACGTTAATACCTTGGTCACAAGGGTAGTTTTACTTTTTCATGCAAATTTGATAGATTATTCGTCAATTACACTCCCCGGTAGGGAAGATTGGAAATACCAGCTGTTATTAAAACTTGGTGAAGTTGCACCTTATTTTATGATTTTTTACTTAGAAGATAAAACCAATTCAAAATTCTATCTAAGAGCAAATTATTTAATGGTTCCTGAAGATGGATTAAATTTTCTGAGAACATTTACTAAAATATTTCACGGGCAGTTAGATTATTCGCTCCATAAAACTCTATTCCAAGCCAGATTTGGGAGGTCGTGGTTTCAAGATTATTTTGACAGTAAGACTAAGCGGTTGGTATGGGATCCCAATGATTTTGAAATTAAACCTCTTTCCTTCAAGAAAAAATAAATAACTTATACAACAAAGTAAAAGGAATGCAAGTTAATTGGAATTTTGTTAAATTAATGAAGCAGGGTAGGGGAAATTATGTTAAAAATAGAAAATTTCGTGATTTCTTTAAGACGAAATTGAATATATCCGATTGTCATAGAATATTAGATG